>DASYGM010000072.1:0-15958 GCA_035999715.1 Micrococcaceae bacterium
CCGAAACCCGAAACCCGAAACCCGAAACCCGAAACCCGAAACCCGAAACCCGAAACCCGAAACCCGAAACCCGATACCCGAAACCCGATACCCGAAACCCTGACCCGAACCGCGGGTGCCATAAACGGGATGCCCGTAACATTAAACCGGATCCGGGGCCGCAGTGGGAGCTTGGGGACTGGTATTCAAGGCCATGGCTACGTCGCGGGCCGTTTGATCCCACCCTGCCAGCCCTTCGCGGCGGGTCCGTGCCGCGCCCCGTGCCGCAGATCGTGTGGGCGGGTCCCGCAGCCAGTGGGCCAGCGCCTTGCGCAGCGCGATTGGTTCCCCTGGGGCGACGACGAATCCCGGCCGTTGGCCCTGCCCGTCAAATCCCAGCGTCTCCTCGGCGCCCGTGCCTGCGGAAACCACCGCCGGAATACCGCGGGCCAGGGATTCGGTGACCACCATGCCGTAGGTCTCCACCGATGATGGCAGCACGCTCAGGTCGGCAACCTGCCACTGGTCTTCCAACGCTGCCCCGGTCAGCTCACCGGTGAGCCGGATCCGTTCTTCCAGACCCGCGTCGCGTACCGCCTGCTGGACCTGCTCAGCATAGTGCGTATCACGGGTGCGGGAACCGACCAGACGGGCGGTCCACGGCTCGTCCGCCAGCCCGGACAGCGCACTCACCAGGGCTAGCTGGTTCTTTCCGGGAATAAGCGCACCAACCTGGAGCAGGCGGGGAGGCGTCGAACCGTGCGCCAGCGGGGCCGGGTCCACGCCCGGTGGCGCCACGGCGACGTAGTTGAGGCCGTGCCTGCGGCGCAGCTCCGCAGCGGCCCAGTTGCTGGTTGCAATGACGGAAGAGGCCGCATGGACGCTGGCTTGTTCCCGGGCGTCGCGATGCTTGGCTGTTGCCTCATCCAGACCGGGTTCCAGGGCCAACGGCAGGTGGATCAGCAGCCGCACATCCATGCCGGCCGCCACTGCGGCTGTGATCGCCCCGGGGCACGCGGCTCCGATGAGCCCATCCACGATCACCACCCGCCGCCCTGGCGAACAGACCTCCGGTGCCGGCGGCCGACCTGGGTCCTTCGTGCGCAGCTGCTTAAGGGCTGTGGCCAGGCGGCGCTCGGCGGCGCCATCCACCGCCGGCCAAGACCCCTCGACACGGCACAGCACGACGTCGTCGCCGGCCCGGCCCAGCGCCTCGGCCAGCCGCAGGTCATAGAGGTTGCCGCCGGAAAGCACCATGTCCACGTCAGCCGGGACCACCAGCGCAATCTCCATCATCCGGTACTGCCCAGTTCCAGGCGGTAGGACGCCCAGGCGTTCGGCGTTTCCCGCAGCGTCACCTCCAGGGCATCGAGCCCCTCCGTCAGCGACGTGGCGGCCAGCCTCTCGGCAATGAAGCGGCAGAGCATTTCCGTGGTGGTGAGCTGGCCAATCAGGTCGGGGTGCTCATCGAGGTTGCGGTAACGCAGCCCCTGCAGCACCGCGCCCAATTCGGCGGAGGCACGCCCGATGTCCAGCACCACGTTGTCCGCATCGAGCTCCCGGCGCTGAAAGACCGTCTCCACCACGAACGTTGCGCCGTGCAGGTTCTGCGCGGGGCCGAAGGAAGGCCGGGGCAGGCTGTGCGCCACCATGATGTGGTCCGAAACGCTTACCGAAAACATTTGTTCTCCTCCTCAACCCACCGGGGTGCCGCCGGCAGATGCCCCAAGTGGGGCGTCGCCGTCGTCGGACGCCTCAAGCGGATAGTCAATGACATGGCACAAGGCCGGCAACGCGCCGGAAGCCAGCAGGTCCATGGCCTCGGGCAGCCGGGAAAAGTCGCTGGAACCGGTCAGCAGCCGGTCAAAAACCGGGTCTTTGAGCAGGTCCAGGGACAAGGCCAAGCGCTCCCGTGACGTCCGCCGCGCCCGCCGGGCCTGCGCCACGGCACCCACCTGGCTGGCCCGGATGCTCAGCCGGCGGGCATGGAAAGCTGCGCCGAGGGGAACCCGGACCTGCCGGTCGCCGTACCAGGACATCTCGATGAGCTCGCCCTCTTCGCCGAGCAACTCCAGACCTGTAGCCAGGCCGGCGGCGGAGGCCGAGCAGTGGATCACCAGGTCGCAATTGCCAGCCGCCTGCTGCGGGGAGACGAATTCCGCACCCACTGCCCGGGCGATCGCTTCTTTCGACGGGTCCGTGTCCAACAGCTGCAGCCGCCGCAGCGGGAACTGTCGCAGCAGCGCGGCCACCGACAGGCCCACCATGCCCGCGCCGACGACGGCTACCCGGTCGCCCAGGCGCGGGGCGGCTTCCCAGAGCGCATTAACGGCAGTTTCAACCGTACCGGCCAGGACAGCACGCCGGGCAGGGACGCCGTCGGGCACCGGGATCAGCGCCAGCGCCGGCACCACATACCGGTCCTGGTGCGGGTACAGGCAAAAAACCGTGCGGCCGGCCAGCCCGGGCGGGCCCGCTTCAACCACCCCGACCGAAAGGTACCCGTATTTCACCGCCCCCGGCAGATCGCCCTCCTGGAACGGCGCGCGCATCATTTCCCGGACCGAAGCCGGCACCTGACCCTGGTAGACCAGCGTTTCGCTTCCGCGGCTGATGCCCGAATACAGGGTACGCACCAGCGCCTCGCCCTCCGCCGGAGCCCGCAGTTCGCTGCTGCGCAATTCCCCGCGTCCCGGCGCCGCCGTCCAGAAGGCGGTGGCGCGTCGGGGCGCGTGAGCGGGGTCCATAGCTGAACCCTACCCACGGCGGCTGCCGGATGGGAACCTCCGCCGGTCCGCTGCTCCGCCTCTCCGCTGGGCTCGCGGCGGGGGAGTCCGCGGGTTAGCTTGCCGGACCGGTTTCGTCGGGAGCGGCTGTGGCTGCGTCGATGGCGAGGGCCTGGCGCCGCCGGTAGAGCTGTATGCCCATGGCAACAGGAATCGACGCCAAAGCCAGGCCCCGCATCCAGGGCCTGTCGAAAATGTGGCCGGTGGCGGCGTCAAGAGAGGCGCGACCGGCACCGCCGATGGTGAAGGAGACGGCGGCAAGGCCCAGAACGGCAGGGTATTCCAGTCCGCCCTGTGTTGCGAAGAAGCCGTTGGGGGCGTGGACGCTGGCCGCGACTCCCATGGTGGTGGCGGCAACTGCTCCGGCGGCGGGAGTGGCCAGTCCCAGGGCCAGGGCAAATCCTGCGCCCGCTTCGCCAAGACCGGCCAGCACCGCACTGGATTTGGCGGGCCGGAACCCCATGGCGTGCATGCCTTTGCTGGTGCCCTCGATACCTCCCCCGCCGAACCAGCCGAACAGTTTTTGGGAACCGTGGGCAACGAGGACGCCGCCCAAGCCGACCCGGAAGAGGGTCTTCGACGCGATGGCTGCCGTGGCGCTGGGATTGTGGCTCATAACGGTCTTCTTTCGACAGAGGTTCTGCGGGCAGACGCTTCCAGCCTGTCACAGCGACATGTGCGTCTGCTGAACAACCGGCAATGTTCTGCCGTTGTAGCGTGCTGGACCTCATGCGGGACTGGAAGATTGTTATTTCGGTAAAATATTGCCGGAATAGCCAATTTGCGCAAGGATGGGAACCAGATACGGCCCAACCGGCATCATCCTGCCGAATCGAACGGAGGAAGCATGGCCGACATCTTCGCCATCGCCTCGGCTATCAGGACCGCCCGCAAAGAGGCTGGCCTCACCCAGGAGGACCTGGCTCACCTCGCAGGAACGTCAGAGCGAACGGTTCGGGCAATCGAGACAGGGACGGGCAATCCGTCGCTGCAGGCCGTGGCCAGTGTAGCCAACGTCCTGGGGCTCCATTTGGCGGCCGGCTGATGTCCCCTGACCTGCAGCAGTTGAGATTCGTGAAGGTTGCCGACGTCTACAAGAACGGATGCCTAGCCGGCCAGCTTGCCCGGACACCCGATGGGGGAGTCCACTTCTCGTACAGCCCGGCATACCTGGCCGACGAGAAACCTGCTGTCGCAATTTCCCTGCCACTACGGGATACCGCCGTTGAAACCCCCGCCGGTTCCCTGCCTCCGTTCTTCGCCGGGCTATTGCCCGAGGGGCATCGCCTCACTGTCCTGAGGAACGCCGCAAAAACAAGTTTCGACGACGAGTTGACACTTCTCCTCGCCGTCGGCGCCGATGTTCCAGGGGACGTGCAGGTGGTCCCGTCGGGGGACATTCCGGTTGAGCCGGCGACGCTGGCAGATGCATCAAATGAAGAACTCGACTTTTCCCTCCTTGCCAACACCGTGGACCTCCACGGACTACCAGGCGTCCAGGACAAGGCCAGTGCCTCAATGCTGACGCTACCGCTGGCCCTGCAGGGGACGCGCTATCTGCTCAAGCTTGACCCCCCGGAACACGCCCATCTGGTGGAAAATGAGGCATTGCACCTTCTGGGAGCCCGAGCCCTGAAGATCCCTGTGGCCAGAAACTCCGTGATCATGGACAGCAACGGATTGCCCGGGCTTCTGGTGGAACGGTTTGACCGGGTCCTGAACGCCGATGGGACCTGGATTCGGCGGGCTGTGGAAGATGGAGCGCAGGTACTCGGACTGCCGCCGGCCGCCAAATATGGCATAGCCGCCGAAGACGTTGCCGCGGCCCTGGCCGGAGCATGTAAGGCGTCCGTTGTGGCCAGCCGCAACCTGTACCTGCAGTTTGTCTTCGCCTGGTTGACAGGAAACGGCGACCTCCACGCGAAAAACCTCTCCGTTCTCAGCGGACCGAACGGGAATGTGGTGGCTCCTGTCTACGATGTCCCCTGCACCCTGCTTTACGGGGATGACACCTTGGCCTTGCCCGTCGCCGGCAAGGTTAAGAACCTCAAAGCCAGGCACTGGGCGGAATTTGCCGCCACTATGGGCCTGCCGCAACGCGCCGCCGAATCTGCCAACCGTCTTGCCTTGAAGGCCGCAGAGGCAGTTGACCTTGAGGTGCTGCCCTTCTCCGGATCTCCTTTACGCGGAACGCAGCGCGAGCTGAGGTTCCGCCGCGCCCAGCTCTCCGGGTAGGTTGACGGATATCTGGCGGTGCCGGCGCCATCCCAGTCCAGGACATAAGCCGGCAACGTCAGGCGAAGATGGCCGCGACGGCGATCAGAACGGGAACCGCCAGCACGGTGGTGAGAATAACGGAGTCGCGGGCCAGAACAACCCCGCTGCCGTAGCGGCTCGCAAAATTGTAGGTGTTCTGCGCCGAAGGCAGTGCGGCGAGGGTCACGGCCGCCAGCAGCGCAGGCCCATTCAGGTCGAAGATGAATCTGGCGCACAGGAAGGCCACCGCCGGCATCATCAGGGATTTCAGCAGGGAGGCGATGATGATGTTCCGGCGGCCGGATCCAGCCTGCAGCGGACGTGAGCCATGCAGGGACATTCCGAAAGCCAGAAGCACCAGCGGTACGGCGGCGCCGCCCAGCAGGACAAAGGGCTGGAGCATGGCATCAGGGACCTTGTCTCCGGTCAGGGCGACGACGACGCCCAGCACGGAGGCGATGATCATCGGGTTGCGCAGCGGCTGGCTGAGGATGGATCCGATGGACGCCCGCCCGGAGGAGGAGACGTCCAGGACGGTGAGGATGACCGGGGCGAAGACCAGCAGTTGGATCAGCAGCACCGGGGCCACATAGGACGCGTTGCCCAGGACGTAGACGGCCACCGGCAGGCCGATGTTGTTGGCGTTGACGTAGCCGGAGGCCATGGCACCAATGGCAAGCTCGCCGGTCGAAAGCCGGGCCTTTGCAAGCTTGGCCAGCACCACGAACAAGCCAAACGTGACCACTGCGCTGACCAGCGCGATCTCCACGAAGGAGGAGAAGACCAGGCGCAGATCGGCCTTCGCGAGCACGGTGAAAAGGAGCGCCGGGCTGGTGACGAAGAAGGCTATCCGGTTGAGAACGCTCTCGGCAGCCGGTCCTCCAATGCCTGTCCTGCCGGTCACGTAGCCCACAAGGATTATGAAGATGATGATGGCAAAGCCGGTCACTACACCGCTCATCCGTGACTTTCTGTTGGTTTCCCGTCACGGACGGTGCTCTGGTGGGCGGCCCCATCACGCCGCCGCCCCGGCCATGGCGCGAACTCCGGTGACGTGACGATATTGGCACTGCCGCCAACAATACCGGCAAGGCCTGACCAGGCCGAAACCGCCCCTTCGTTGAGTGTGGAGATCCACCCCTTAAACACCGCGTATAAGGGGCATACGTCCACACTCAACGGGGGAGGTAGCGGAGGAGAGGGGAATCGGGTGCGCTTGGCCCGGTTTACACCTGAGGGGGTTCGCCGGTGAGGCCGCGCTGCGCCCGGTCCGCCTCCTCGGAGGCCTCCGGCGGCAGCGGGTCGGTAGCCTCCGGAACGGTGTCCGGGTTGTAGTCCTCCAGCCCGGCGTCGAAGCGCTCCTGCTCCGTCGCGGCGGCCAGCGCGTCGTCGTCGAGCCTGTCCGGCATGCCGGCGTGGCCCTTCTTGATCGGCTGCGGCAGGGCGTCGTCGTGCGGCTCGATGACGTCGTCCAGGTTCGGTGCGTTCTCATCACGTGGCTGGGACATGGCCGTCCTTCTCTCTGATTGAGGTGCCCGCAAGCGCGGCCGCGGTAGGCCGGTTGCTAAGTATCCTTAGCGTACGTTCCCGACGGCGGCAAAAGTCAAGGCCCGGGGATGACCCACGCGGTGGTGTCCGGCGGCAGCATGCCGCCTGCCACGGCAGAGCTGGACACCGCCACCTCGCCCTCGGGCAGCTGGACCTCGGTGGTGCCGAAGTTGGTCAGCGACTGCCAGCCGCCGGGCCGGACAAAGTGCAGGACCTCGTCTTCGCCCCGGCCCGCCCACTCCAGCCGCTCGGTGGACTGGAGCCGGTGCCGCAGCCGCAGCGCCTGACGGTAGAACTCCAGCGTCGATCCTGCGCGGCCGTCCTCGGATTCGACGGAGTGCCGTGAGAACCAGTCAGGCTGCGGCAGATGCGCACCGTCCGTGCCGAAGCCGTACGAGCTTCCCTGCCGGAGCCAGGGCAATGGCACGCGGCAGCCGTCGCGGCCCTTGCGCATATGCCCGCTGCGCTCCCAGATGGGATCCTCCACCTTGGAGGTGGGGATGTCCGCCACCTCGAAGAGCCCCAGTTCCTCGCCTTGGTAGAGGTAGGAGGAGCCGGGCAGCGCCAGCATCAGCAGGGTCGCAGCCCGGGCGCGGCGCAGGCCGGTTTCCCTGTCCTCGACCGGGTCCTGGCCGTCGCTGAGCAGCCAGCCGGAGTAATTGTGATCGTGCCCCGGCGGCAGGCCGTAGCGGGAAGCATGCCTGACGACGTCGTGGTTGGACAGCACCCAGGTGGAGGAGGAGCCGGCCGCCTTCACCTCGGTGAGGTTGGTGCGGATGATGGACCGGAACTGGTCCACATTCCAGTCCGCGCGCAGCAGGTCGAAGTTGAACGCCTGGCCCAGCTCGGTGGGGCGGGCGTAGGCGGCGCGGCGCTTGGCGGGGATCCAGGCCTCGGCGACGGCGGTGCGCGGCGGGTCATATTCGTTGAAGACCTTGCGCCAGCCTTCGTAGATTTCATGGACCTCGTCGCGGTCAAAGAGCGGGTCCTTGCCGTCCAGCTGGGTCAGGTCGTCCGCCACCGTCGGTTTGCTGCGCAGCGGCTCGGACATGTCCTTGGCCAGCGTGTTGGCCACGTCGACGCGGAAGCCGTCCACGCCCCGGTCCGACCAGAAGCGCAGCGTGGTGTGGAAATCCTCGCGCACCGCCTGGTTGTCCCAGTTCCAGTCCGGCTGCTCCGGGGCGAAGAGGTGCAGGTACCACTGCCCGGGACTTCCGTTCGGCTCGGTGATGCGGGTCCAGGCGCTGCCGCCGAAGTGCGAGACCCAGTCCGACGGCGGTTCGGCCCCGTCGGCGCCCTTTCCGTCCCGGAAGAGGTAGCGGTCCCGCGCCGCTGACCCTTTCCCGTCGGCCAGCGCCTGAAGGAAGCACGGGTGCTGGTCCGAGGAGTGGTTCGGGACTATGTCAACGATGACCTTGATTCCCGCTTCGTGGAGCAGCCGGACCAGCTCGTCGAAGTCCTCCAGCGTGCCCAGCCGCGGGTCCACGCCGCGGTAATCCGCCACGTCGTAGCCGCCGTCGGCCAGGGGTGAGGGATAGAACGGGGACAGCCAGACGGCATCCACCCCCAGTGAGGCCAGGTAGGGGACCCGGGAGATGATCCCCTTCAGGTCCCCGATGGCGTCCGCATTGGAATCGGCGAAGCTCCGGGGATAGATCTGGTACACCACTGACTGCCGCCACCAGTTCGGATCTGATTTCATCTCAACGCCCCATCCAGCCGGTTATGGCTCCAGCCAAGCACGGGCGGCGGTGCGCTGGCTAGGGTAATCTTGCAATTCCTATGACAGCCTTCCCGCCCGTCCTCCCCGGGTCCGACGAGTCCGCAGTGGTGGCCCGGCTCCGGGCCGCCGGCTGTGTTTTCGCCGAAGATGAGGCCCGCCTGCTCGTCACGGCCGCCCGGACAGCAGCGGAGCTGG
This sequence comes from Micrococcaceae bacterium, assembly GCA_035999715.1. Taxonomy (GTDB): domain Bacteria; phylum Actinomycetota; class Actinomycetes; order Actinomycetales; family Micrococcaceae; genus Arthrobacter_M. The sequence goes on from DASYGM010000072.1 coordinate 8,488, forward strand.
AGGCCATGGTGCTGCGACGGGTGGAGGGGCTGCCGCTGGAGCACATTCTGGGCTGGGCGGCGTTCTGCGGGCTGCGGATCGGGGTGGATCCGGGAGTTTTTGTGCCGCGCGTGCGCACGGAGTTCATGGTCCATCAGGCCGCGGACCTGGCCCGGGCCCTCGGGAGGAACGACGACGGCGGCGGGCTTGCGGGACGGGATGCCGCTCCCAACCGTGACACCTCCGCCCCGCCCGCAATCGTCGTCGTCGACCTTTGCTGCGGCTCCGGAGCGGTGGGCGCCGCCCTCACCGCGGCCCTGGCCGGCGCCGGAAGGGCAGTGGAACTGTACGCGGCGGACATCGAACCGGCCGCGGTAAGCTGTGCCCGCCGGAACATCGGTGCGCTCGGCGGACAGGTGTTCCACGGCGACCTTTTCGCCCCGCTGCCCGCAAGGCTGCGGGGCCGGGTGGACATCCTGCTGGCCAACACCCCCTACGTCCCCACCGAGGAGATCGCGCTGATGCCGCCGGAGGCCCGGCTGCACGAACCCAGGGTAACGCTCGACGGTGGCGCCGACGGCTTGGACATCCAGCGCCGGGTCGCGGCGGAGGCTCCGTCATGGCTGGCCCCCGGCGGCCACCTGCTCGTTGAGTCGAGCGAGCGCCAGGCCCGCCTCAGCGCCGAAATCTTTGCCGTCAACGGGCTTTTGCCGCGGGTGGTCACCTCCGAAGAGCTTTACGCCACCATCGTCATTGGCACCAAGCCCCGGTAGCCGCCGGCCACGGAAGAGGGGATACTGACCTGATGGAGCCCGCACCCATCATCATCAGCCTGCCCATCAGCGACCGCCGAACGTCCTTCGCCTTCTACGCGGAGGGGCTTGGCCTCCGCGCCGTGGGTGAACCTGCCGAGGATGGCGTGCCCGAGCCCCTCCAGGTTGCGCTCAACGACGGGCTGCGGCTCATGCTCATTCCCGCCGGTGGGTTCGGCTGGGTGGTCGGAGATCACGAGGTCGCCCAGCGGGGCCACAGCGAGTGTTTCCTCAGCCTGACGGCAGGCAGCGAATCAGGCGTCGACGAATTGGTGGAGCGGGCACGGCAGGCCGGCGCGGAGATCCTCAAGGAGCCCGCGCAGCAGCCCTGGGGGTACGCCGGTCTCTTCGCTGCCCCGGACGGACACCTGTGGCAGGCGACGGCCGCGGGCCCACCCGACTGAAGTGTGGTTCAGTTCCTGGCCCGTCGCCCCCAGGACGCCGGCGCGTAGGCCCACCGCTGCCCAGTCCCGAGCCTTGGGTGCTTTCTGAAGGTCGATTGCATTGCACCAAAGATTGCAATGCATGCAGTGCCATCAAGTCTGGGAAAGACCTGCGGCCGGGCGGAAAGACCTGGGGTCGGGCGGGCGGACTCGGTCAGGTCCGCAGTTCCGGGGCCTGGGATTCGGGGTCCCCTGAATCCCAGGCCCGGGAATCCCGGGTCCGGGCCTCCCAGGTCGAGGGGTCGATCCGCCCGGCGTACATCGGCAGCTCCACGGTCCGGTCGTCCGGCCCGTACTGGCTCCACATCCGGTTCAGCCCAGCCGTGCCAAACCGCCGGACCCGGTCCACATGGCCCAGATCCAGCGTATCCAGCAGCACCACAGGGTTCTCGCTGAAGGCCTCGGTGCGGACCAGTCCTTCCGGATCCACGATCAGGCTCTTTCCCATCCCCACCGGTCCGGCGCAGTTCACGCTGACCATAAAGGTCTGGTTGACAATGGCGTTGGCCCGGGCGAGGACCAGTTCCTGTTGCCGGTCCGCGGTGGTGGTCTTGACCACGTTCAGGATCGCCTCGGCCCCGAGCCACGCCAGCTGGCGGCTGTGCTCCGGGAACCAGGCGTCGTAGCAGATGGACAAGCCGATCCGGCCGACGCCGTCCATGTCGAAGACCACAAACTCATTTCCCGGGACATACGGTTCGGAGGGGCGCCACGGGAAGATCTTGCGGTAACTGGCTGCGAGCTTGCCCTCCGGCGAGAAGGCCAGTGCGGTGTTGAACAGCTCGCCGTCGCGGGACAGTTCACAAATGCTGCCAGGCACCAGCCAGATCTTCAGGTCGCCGGCCATCTCGCCCAACTCCTTGACGAGTTGTCCGTCGATAGGCTGGGCGGATTCCAGCAGCGTCTGGTTGCGCCGGGCCGCGGGTTCCTCATCGCCGAAGAGGTGCAGCTCCGGGTACACGACCAGGCGCACCTCCGGGTTTTCGGAAGTGATCTCCGCCAGTTCCTCGGCGAAGCCGGCCAGCGGCTCACCGATCAACCGTGGCGGCGCCTGCACTGCGGCCAGTGGCAGGGTCCGGGGGACTGCGGCGCGTGAAGCGGCTGCCGCCGGTGCCCCGGTTCCGGCGCTTGGGCTGGGGACGGCGGCAGCGGCGCCAGCGGCTCGCGTGTCGTGGCTCGATGCCGCCGGGTGACCGGCTGCGGGGTTGGTCTGTGCGGGCATTTACGCCTCGGCTTCCTCGAGTGCCAGTTCCGGCGGCTGCCGGCGGAAGCCGCGGGTGAGCCAGGTCAGATAGAGCACGCCCAGGATCAGCCAGCTGATGCCCAGCCAGAGGGCCGCGCTGTCGAGGCTGCTGAGCAGGTAGCCGCAGATAATGGCGCCGAGCGCCGGCAGGATCACGTAACCCAGAACCGGGAGCCGGTTGCCGGCCTGCCGCTGCCGGATGAAGTAGGCAATCGTGGATATGTTCACCAGCGTAAAGGCGATGAACGCGCCGAAGTTGATGAACGACGTCGAGGTTGCCACGTCCAGGAAAAGTGCGATCAGGCCGACGGCAGCACAAAGCAGGATGTTCAGCGCAGGGGTGTGGAACTTGGGGTGGATGTAGCCGAAGAAGCGGCGGGGGAGGGCGTTGTCGCGGCCCATCGCGTAGAGCAGCCGTGAGGCACTGGACTGGGCCGCGATGCCGGAGGCGAACTGGGTCACCACCAGGCCGGCCAGGAACACCGCGCTGAACAGATTGCCGCCAATGTCGCCGGCGATCTCAAACGCCGCGGAGGCAGGATCGTTGAAGGTGCTCCCGGGGTGGACCAGTTGGGTGACGTAGCTGATCACTACAAAGATGCCGCCGCCAATCAGAGCCACCAGCATGATGGCGCGGGGGATGGTTCGCCGAGGATTCTTAGCCTCCTCCGCCAAGGTGGTAACGGCGTCGAATCCCAGGAAGGAGTAGGCCGCAATGGCCGCGCCGCCGGAAATCATGGTGAGGTTGGTATTCGGATTTGAGAACGGTGAGGCGGAGATGAGGCCGCTGGCACCGTGCGTGCCCACGATGGAATTGATGGAGAGCACCAGGAAGATCGCGATGACCAGAACCTGGAAGGCCATCAGCGCCAGGGTCGCGCGCTCGGCCACCACAATGCCCAGCACATTCAGGACCGTGGTGAGCGCAATGAAAGCCACAATCCACATCCAGAACGGGACGCCGGGGAACTCGGCCTGCAGGAAGGACGCGCCGATCAGCCAGATGACCATCGGCAGGAAGAAGTAATCCAGCATCGCCGCCCAGCCAACCAGGAAGCCGACCCGCGAGTCGATGGTCCGGCGGACATACGTGTATGCCGAGCCGGCCACAGGGAAGGCCTTGGCCATCCGGCCGTAGCTTGAGCCGTAAACAGCATGGCCACCAGGGCCATGATGTAGGAGGCCGCAACCGCGCCGCCGCTGGCCACGGCGATGACGCCGAACGTTCCCAGCACAATCAGGGGCGCCATGTAGGCGACGCCGAACAGGACGACGGAGCCAAGCCCCAGTGAACGGTTAAGGTGCGGCGCGCCGCCGGTGGCAGTGGTTGTCAGTTGGGCCTGGGTCACGAATAACTCCTTGGTGGGTGGATCGGCTTGCCCGTGGAGAATGTGAGTCACGCCACTGATAAAGCCATCGCCCAACCTATCGCGCGCATACTGGCTGGGGGCCCGGCAGGAGAACAGGATCGTTTAGCCGATTTTGTGCAACTGCCCGATGCCCTCTGATCCGGATTGGGTGCTCAGGGTGTGTGGCCGGGGCGGACCTGCTCAGCGAAACGGCCCGGTCAGTGAGCAGGACCCTGTTCTGCTCGCTGACCGGCCCGCCTCAATGAGCAGGTCGGAACCGGAAGCCCCGCAGGGCCGGGTCAGCGGTGCATCTCGGCGTACCGAGCGGTGGCCAGCCGGTTCAGCGCCAGTGCCGCCACCAGGAGCCCGAAGTCCCGCAGCGCCACGTCGTAGAATCCCGGCACCAGCAGCAGGTTGATGATGATTCCGGCCAACCACGCGCAGACCACGAGTGATCCGACTCGTGGACGCCAGGCGACCAGAAGCCCGGCGATGATCTCGACAACGCCCACGGCATACATGAACTGCTGGCCGCTGACGGGAATCACGTCGGTGACCACCGGCGCGAGGTATTGCGGCCAGTGCACCATGATGTTCGCGAACTTGTCGAGGCCAAAAAGGATCGGCGCAACGGTGAAAACGGTGCGCAGGAGCACGAACGCCTGCCGCGATGACCCCTGCTGGACCAGGCGGACGGCGAGTCGGGGCTGTTGGGTAACCATGACAGATCCTTTCTAAAACCAATGATGATTGATTCTAGATCTCCGGCTCTTCTTATATCAATGGTTACTGGTTTTAGAGTAGAATTTTCGTATGGAACTGCGGACGACGACGGACAGGCTCGCCGCAGTGGCGGCGCTGGGGGACCCCTCGCGCCGGGCCGTCTACCAGATGGTCAGTCAGGCCGAGGCGCCGGTCAGCCGTGACGAGGTCGCCGCGGCGCTGGAAATGGCCCGGGGGACGGCAGCCTTCCACCTCGACCGGCTGGTCCGGGAGGGTTTGCTGGCGGTGACGTACCGGCGCCTGACAGGGCGGAGCGGACCGGGCTCCGGACGCCCGTCGAAACTGTACGCACCGGTGCAGGAGGAAATCTCCGTCAGCCTGCCGCCACGCAGCTACGATCTGGCCGGAGAGCTGTTGGCGGCCGCCGTCGAGGATTCCAGCCGCAGCGGAAGCCCTGTGTCCGACTCGCTGCGCCGGGTGGCGCAGGCGGCGGGGCGTGAAATCGGCGCGGCATCCGCATCCTTCGGCGACGCACTGGAGGAGTGCGGCTACGAACCGTGCCGCGAAGCCGACGGCAGTACGGTGCTGCAGAACTGCCCGTTCCACAAACTCGCCCGGACCCACACTTCGGTGGTGTGCGGCCTTAATCTGGAACTGCTGACGGCGGTTGCCGCCGGCGCTGGGGCTGATGATGTCACTCCGGTGCTGGACCCCGACGTTCGGCGCTGTTGCGTCCGGATCCTCCCCGGACCGCCGCCCGCGGTGGATTGATCGGGCGCCGCTAGGTCTTTGGCTTCTTCCTCGCCGCGGGCTCTGGGTGGCTGCCCGTGATCGCTTCGTGGTAGCCCAGGGCCGTGCTGGCAGATCTGGCAGCCTCGGCAACCAGGGGGCCCAGCCGTCCGACGTCGTCCGGCCCCACCCGCTGGGTGGGAAAGCCAAGCCCAAGGACGGCCGCCAACCGTCCGGAGTGGTTAAAGACCGGGGCGCTGATGGATCCAACGTCGGGGTTCCGTTCACCAAAAGCGGCAAAGTAGCCCTGGCTGCGGGCCAGATCCGACTGTCTGTCCAGCTGTTCCCAGCTCTTCGGGGTGTTGGGCGTAAATTCCGTCAGATCCGTGTCCACCAGGGCGGCACGGGCGTCAGGATCGAACGCCAGGAAGATTTTGCCCGGAGCGCCCGCGTGGATGGGCATGACCTGCCCCACCAGGAACGGGCGCATCACCACGTGCCGTGTCTCGGCCACGGCGACAACTGTGCGGAAGGCGCCGTCCCGCATGTAAAGGCAGGCGGATTCGCCGGTTAGGTCGCGCAGTTCATGCAGGATCGGCCGGACCAACCGGACGACGTCCAGCCCGAACGTGCCCGGTGTGGACCACTGGACCAGGCGGAGGCCTATCCGGTACCTGTCGCCGTCGCGGTCCAGGAACCCCTCGCGGACCATGTTTTGCACCAGCCGCTGGCAGGTGCTGGCCGGCAGGCCGGTCTGCCGGGCAATCTGCTGCAGGGTGGGTTCAGGCGCTTCGATCGAGAAGCAGTTGAGTATCTCGCTGACTTTGCGCAGCACCAGGATGGGTGCCGATCCGCTGGTCTTGTCCGCTGCCAACGCACTGCCCTCGCCCTCGACATAGCTCCGCTTGTGAGCTGTCATCATATCCGGCGGCTGCTGCAGGCACGGGAAACAGACCGTTGACATGACCAGCATGAACCCGCAAGATGGGATGCGGAACCACAATGCGGGTTTTGAATCGGCCGTCCGGTGAGGTGGGGAACAGCCGCCGACGGCCCTGATACGGGAGAACAATCGTGAGCGCCACAGATACTTTTTGCCGACCGGAACCTGCGGGCAGGAGCGCAGGCTCGTCCCGGGTCGGGCTGATTGTGCCCAGCTCCAACACCACGATGGAGACGGAACTGCCGGAACTGTTCCGCCGCCAGTCGGAGGCAACCGGCCACCGCTACACCTTCCATTCCGCGCGCGCCACGCTGAAGAACGTTACGGCCCAGGAGTTGGCGGCCATGGTGGGTAAGGCCGCGGAATGCTCGACGGCGGTTTCCGACGCGGATGTGGACGTCATCGCCTACGCCTGCCTGGTCGCAGTCATGGCACAGGGGCCGGGAGCCCACGAGGGCTCCGAGTCGGTCATAGCCGGCGCCGCGGCGGACAACGGCCATCCGGCCGAGGTCACCAGCAGCGCAGGCGCACTGGTCCGCACGCTCCAAGAGATGGGTGCCAAGAAGGTGGCGATGGTGACGCCGTACATGCCGGAGCTCACCAGGCTGGTCAGTGAATACATCCAGGGCGCAGGCATTACCGTCCGGGACGTGATTGGGCTGGAGGTGGCGGACAACCTGGCCGTCGGACGGCTGGATGCGCGGCGGCTTCCGGAGATCGCAGGGCGGCTGGACCGCGACGGCGTGGACGCCATAGTCCTCTCCGCCTGCGTGCAGATGCCGTCCCTGGAGGCTGTGCAGCTGGTGGAGGACCAGCTCGGCCTGCCGGTGGTCACCGCCGCAACGGCCACAACGTACGAGATCCTCAAGGCCCTGGGCCACGAACCCGCAATACCCGGCGCCGGGCAACTGCTTGCCGGCAGCCGCCGTCGTACCCCGTCCTTACCCAACGCATAACCCAGCAGGACCCGAACCGGACCAAACGCAGTACCAAAGCAGCAACAATCAGGGGCACCGTGCCCGCCGCATCAGACCAATGGAGTGATGATGACAGTTCAAGAAGTGACCCGGGAGCAGGCCGTCCGGCGTGCCACCGTGGCGAGCGTAGTTGGTACCACCATCGAGTGGTACGACTTTTTCCTTTACGGGACGGCGGCCGCGCTGGTGTTCCCGCAGCTGTTCTTCCCCGGCCAGTCCGCCTTCGCCGGCGTGCTGGCAGCCTTCGGCACCCAGTTCGTGGGCTTTGTGGCC
>DASYGM010000094.1:0-34587 GCA_035999715.1 Micrococcaceae bacterium
TGCCCATGGTCCGGCCAGGCCCTCGTCGCCGTGCACCACAAAGTCAATGGCCAACTCCTGCGTGGTCAGGTTCACCCAGCGCACCGTGTAGGTGCGGGTGGCCGGCCACTGGTCCCGGGGCAGGAACTCGCGCAGGGCAAAAACATCCAGCGGCTGCGGATAATCGACGTCCGGGTGCGGAAAGTGGATTTTGACGTACATGTCCGTGAAGCCGTTGGCCGTGAAGTCGGAGAACCCGTGGCCGCCGGCTATCACCCGCACCATGTGCTCGCCCAGCCACTGGGTGCGCAGCACCGTCAGGGTGGCCTGGGGGCGTGGTTTCACGGCGGGGGCAACGGTCACGGAGGGGCTCCTTGAATAGGGCTGGCAGGTGGCCGCCACCGAAGGCAGCCTAACCAGCCTATAACGCGGGCAGGCGCCAATCGACCGGGGCGGCGCCTTGGGCCTGCAACAGTTGGTTCGTTCGGCTGAATGGTTTGGAACCGAAGAATCCGCGCGAGGCGGACAACGGGCTGGGATGCGCCGACGCCACCACGGCCGTGTCGCCGAGCAGCGGCAACAGCCGGAGGGCATCCTTGCCCCAGAGGATGGCTACCAATGGCTTACCCCGGGCCACCAGGGCATGGATGGCAGCGTCGGTGATGGCTTCCCAGCCCTGCTGTCGGTGTGATCCGGTGGCGGCGGGGGAGACGGTCAGCACGCGGTTGAGCAGCAGCACACCCTGGTTCGCCCACGGTGTGAGGTCCCCATGCGACGCCGGAACAAGGCCCAGATCCGACCCGAGTTCCTTATAGATGTTGGCGAGGCTGCGTGGGAGCGGCGTGGTCCTGCCGTCGACACAGAAGGACAGGCCCACGGAATGCCCGGGGGTGGGATACGGGTCTTGGCCCATGACCAGGACTTTGACGGAGGCCAGCGGCCGCTCGAAGGCCCGAAGCACCCGGCTGGGCGGCGGCAGGAAACCACGTCCGGCGTCGTGTTCCTGACGGAGGAACTGTCCCATCCTCCGCAGCTGGTCGTCCATCGGGGCCATCGCCTGCGCCCAGTCCGGTGCCATGAAGGACAGCGGATCCTCGGCCAACCGCTCCAGCGCCGCCATCTCCTCCGCGGCATCCGCCTGAGGGTCCTCAGGGGGATCCGTGGGTGCGTTGGCGGTGTTGGCCGCCGCTGGCGCGTGAAGGTATTCCGGCAGGTCGAACAGCGCCTCGGAGTCATTCACGCCTTCCATTGTGGCGCATCGGCAGGCAGGAGCGCTCCCGCCCGCATAACCGCTCCTGCCCCGCATAACCGCTCCTGGGCCGCCATGACCGCTGATTGACCGCATAAACGCTGTTGGCCAACAGCGGTTATGCGGCTCCGGCGCGTTCAAGCGGGCCAGCCGCGTCAGCACGCCCGAGCACGCCTCCGGAGCACGCCGGAAGGGCCTCCGACGGAGGGCGGCGCTGGAGCTCAGCGAATGACAACAGTGTGATTCGCCTATAGCATGGGAAAGCTGGGCATTTGCGGAATCTGGATTGGAGTGTGTCGTGGCTGAAACTGCTGGGGCGAAGGCACAAACGGCGGATCCGGAGGCGGAGAACTGCCTCGACGCTGGTCGCGGGGACTCGGAGCTGGCAGAGCGCGACCAGCAGATGCTGGGGCTGGAACGGCAGTGGTGGAAATACGCCGGGGCCAAGGAACAAGCCATCCGGGAGCTGTTCGACATGTCCGCCACGCACTACTACCAGATCCTCAACGCGCTGATCGACACCGAGGCCGCGCTGGCGCATGATCCGATGTTGGTCAAGAGATTGCGTAGACTACGTACGTCGCGTCAGAGGGCCAGAACCGCCCGCCGCTTGGGGAACTGACGCCAACTACAGGCAATAAACCACAAGGACGCAGTAGCTACATGAGCCAATACCCGCGGGACGAATTCGATAAGGTCCCAGAAAATTCGTCGCGCCAAGGCGTCCACCGCAGCTCCATCGAACCGGTCAGACGGGGTCTGGGACCGTTGCTGGCCTTCGGCATCGTGGCGCTCATCATCGGTGCGCTGGCCTTCACGGTGTTGCCGAAGCTCGGCTTCACCAACGCCTCCGGCTCCGGGCCAGTCGCCAGCTCGCACGCTCCGGCCAGCCCGTCCAGTCCCGCGGCGCAGTCGTCGACGGCGGCGGTTGCCTCCAGTGCCCCGGCCACCAGTGCAGCCGCAGAAACCAGCGCCGCTCCCACGACGACGACGGCGGCACCAGGCGTGGACAAGTCCTCTCCGGTCAGTGTGCTGAACGCTTCCGGCGTAGTTGGCCTGGCGGCGAAGTATGCCGCCACGGTTACGGCCGATGGCTGGACCGTGAACCAGACGGCGAACTGGGCCGGTGCCGCCCAGCCCAGCTCGGTGATCTTCTATAACGGCGCCACCCAGAAGGCCAATGCGGAGGAGTTGGGCACGCTGCTGGGGATCACGCGGATGGTGGACACCACAGAACTGCAGGTCCCGCTGGCCGTGGTGTTGGGCCCGGGCGCTAAGTAACGGGCCGATTTGTTTGTTGGGCCGGGAACCAATGTAGGTGCGGGGCGCCAGGTTGAGGTCCAGCAGGAAGTTCCGGACCGCACGCGTATCACGAGCCCGTAACGTTCGCCCGGCCCTGCGTGCCCTTCCCCATCACGCAGTGTGGGGAAGGTTACAGTGAATCCGGGCCACCGCGAGGCGGCCCAGGAGACCGGTGGGCGTAAGTGGGGAGGAACGAACGCATGGCGCAGGGGATCGTGAAATGGTTCAACGCTGAAAAGGGCTACGGCTTCATCACCGTTGATGGCGGCGCGGGTGATGTTTTTGTGCACTGGTCCGCTATCGAAATGCAGGGGTACCGCTCCCTGGAAGAGGGTCAGCGCGTTGAATTTGAAGTCGGCGAAGGCCAAAAAGGGCCGCAGGCGGAGAACGTCCATCCAGCCTGAGCTGGCTGTCTACACTTTTGGAGTTTGCACCACGTGAAGCACGCACGCGCAGTTATCGCCGCCTCCGTCGCCACCATCGTCCTGGGGGCCACGGCCTGCGGCAGCATGACCGGGAATGCGCGCACGGCCAGCGTGCAGGCCAGCGGCGACGGCGTCCTAAAGGTGGGCCTGCTGCTGGACAGCTCCGGCACTCAGGACTTCATCAACAGCTCGGAGCGCGCGGCGGCCAAGCTTGCCGTCAAGCAGATCAATGCCACCGGCGGCCTGAAGGGCAAACCGGTTGAGCTGCTTCCGGACCAGCCCGGTACCGACGTCAAGTCCCAGGCGAATACCCTGGCTGCCGCCGGTGCGGACGTCGTGATCGGGCCGACGGACTCCTCGAACGCGACCGCGGCCCTCGACGTCCTCAGCCGGTCCAGGATCACCCTCATCTCGCCCGCCAATACCGCTGCCGCTCTGAGCGACGCCAAGAGCGGCGGCTACTACTTCCGCACCCAGGCGCGCGATACCCTCCAGGCCCAAGTGCTGGCCAAGCTGGCGGCCGGGATCGGGAAGAGCGTCGCCGTCCTGCACCAGGACGGCAGTTACGGGAGCGAAGTGGGGGATGCCGTCACGGCGGCGCTGAAGGCATCCGGTGCCGGCATCAGCGCCAACGAAGAAGTGAAATCCTCCGCCCCGGCGGAGGCGGTGGCTAAGGTCAAGGCCGCGGCTCCGGACGCCGTCATTGTGGTGGCGCGCGACGGCGGACAGGCCATCCTCGCCGAGCTGGCCGATGCGGGAATCCCGGGGTCCAAGCTGGTGCTCAGCGACGGGGTGACCGGCGAGTATGGCACCGGCCTGGCCGCGGACGCGCTCAAGGGTGCCAAGGGCATCCTGCCCGGGGTCTTCCCGACGGCGGCTTTCCAGAGCCAGCTGCTGACGGTTTCCCCCGACCTGAAGGACATGACCTATGCGCCGGAGACCTACGACGCCGTGATGCTGGCGGCCTTGGCCGCCACGGCGGCGGACGATGACGCCGGTGCCTCGATTGCCTCCCAGCTGATCCCGGTTTCCGGCGGCACGGTGACGGGAATGGAGGCCGGCGTTCCGTGCAACGGCTACCCGGACTGCTCGGCCCTGCTGAAGGAAAAGAAGCGGATCGACTACGACGGGCTCTCCGGCCCGGTCAATTTCGATGCCAACGGGGACATCACCACCGGAAACTACGTTGTGTTCACCTACGGGCCGGACAACAAGGCAGCCATGACGGGCACCGAAAAGGCAACCAAGCCGTCGTCGTAATCCCGCCGCATTACGGATGGTTTCGCGCCGGCGCGCTGATGGCCGCCAGCCTGCCGATCCGGCTCTGCGCCAGGTCGCGCAGCAGGATCTGCGGATCCTGGAAAACCTCCACGGCGCCGGCGTCCCGCAGCTCCGCTTCCGAAGTGCCTCCGCAGGTCAGCGCAATGGTGGCGATGCCCAGTTCGGAGGCGGCGTAGACGTCCCAGACACTGTCGCCGACGAAGACCACATTCTCCGGCTCCAGCCCGCCGGCCTTCAGCGCGGCAGCCAGGATGTCCGGGGCAGGCTTGCTGTGTTCGGCATCGGAGGCGCTGGTGGCGGCATCAATGCTGGAATCCGCATCCAGGGCGGCACGGAGCACCTTGAGCTCGGGCTGCGGCGCCGAGGAAGCCAGCACCACGGCCAGACCCACGTCGCCGCACTGGACCACCAGCTCCTTGGCGCAGCGGAACGGCCGTAGTGCGGGCCAGTGCGTGGAGAAAACGGCACTGTGCGAGGCCTTCAGCGCCTCGTCCGCATCCGCGTCGCGGCCCTCGCCGAGGAGGTGGGCGATCAGCTTCTCGCCGCCCATCCCCACGGCTCGGTGGATCGAGGCCATCTGCACATCGTGTCCGGCCTGACGGAAAGCCTGCCACCAGGCCAGCGTGTGCAGGTAGTTGGAATCGATCAGCGTGCCGTCCACGTCGAAAAGGACGCCGCGCGTCTTGGGGCCGTGCTGGGTCATGGTTCCTCCGTTGTCCTGCTGAACTTTTGCTGGATGCTCTTCGCTAGGCCGTGGCTTCGGCCATCAGGGCAAAAAGCGCATTGCCGTAGGCTTCAGCCGCATCCGCGTCCTCGTAGACCATCACACGGCCGGACCGCGCCAGCTCCACCTGGTAGTGCACCGCGCCGTCGTCGTGCACCACCCGGCGCAGCGAGCCGAACGCCTTCCCCAGCAACTCGCGCAACTGGTCCTCCCGGGGCAGCCAGAGCGAGTCCTCCAGCTCCACTGAATCCAGCGCCCACTCCGTGGTCCCGTTCATGCCCAGCACCGTTCCGGTGGGGTAGGCGTGGGCCTCGATGGTCATGTCGCTGATCACGAACACCTCGTTGGCGTCCAGTGCGTCGGCGCTGTCCACCAGCCGTTCAATACAGAAATGGTCGCCCGGGATGGGGGACCAGCGCAGGCCCGAACGGCGCAGGGCCCGGGCTAACTCAATGGAGATCACGGCCTTCCCTGACCCCTGGGATGCGGCCCTCTGGGATGCAGCGGCGGCGAACCCGTTAGGCCATCGCCGTAGCCCATGCCCTGGATGAGCTCCACCATGGCATCCACCGAGCTGATCGCCGGCTCCCAGCCCAATTGGGACCGGATCTTGTCCGCGCTCAGCGCCGGCGTCTGCGAACCCATGTCCACCCACCCGGGGTCGGAGTTCTGCAGCCGCAGGTGCCAGGTGAGCGAGACCAGGGCCCGTAGTACCGCCAGTGGCAGCCCGATCACCCGGCGGGCACCGAGGATCCAACCCACCAGGGGCGGCGTCAGGACCGGTTCGGCGACCACATTGAAGGCGCCTCCGGCTCGCTGGTCGATCACCCGCCAGTAGGCGTCGGCCACGTCGTCGGCGTGCACCGCCTGGAAGACGAGCTCCGACGGCAGCGGCAGCAGCGGCGTGGTGAGCTTGTAGGCCAGGTACTTGGGCACCAAGGGCCCTAGGAAGTAGCGGCCAACCTCGGTGCCGGCGCCGCGCTGGAAGATCAGGCCCGGACGAAGCCGGCTGACCACGATCTGCGGGTGCTCGGCCTCGAAGGCGTCCAGCAGCCGCTCATTGGCGGCCTTGTGCCGGCTGTAGTGCGAGGTGTGGATGCCGCCCGTGGGCCAGGTTTCGTCCACCTGACGGATTTTGGGCCCCGGGCTGTAGGCGCCCAGCGAGGAGGCGACCACGACGTGTCTGACCCCCGCGGCGGCGCTGGCTAGCAGAACATTCTCGGTGCCCGTGACATTGGTGCGGAACATGACGGGCTCGTCATGGTTGGGCTGCAGCAGCCACGCCAGATGCACCACCACATCCACGTCAGCCAGGATTTCGCTCAGCCGGGGCTGGGAACCGGGGGCCCCGATGTCAAGGGCATGCCAGCTCGCCAAGGTGTACGGCTCCTGGCCCTGGTCCGGGATACGCCGGGCCACGCCTGTCACGCCTTCGATCCCGGGCGCCCGCTCCAGGCGCCGCAACAGCGCTGTCCCCACATTTCCCGTGGCTCCGATGACGGCGATTCGCATGGGACCTCCTCTACGGATATGTTTCGACGCTACCCCAGGCCGACGGCGACGGGAAGGCCTTTTCGACGACGGCGGGCCCTGGCGGACGGCGATGGGATCCCGACTGCGGCTGCCGCTTCCGCACAGGCGACAGGGGAAACGTTGCCCTACGAAGATAAGTACGCTTATTGTTGGTGGGAAGTCCGGGCTGCAGAACGGCCGCGTTCAGGTTGGAGAGGGGAACAGACAATGGCTGAATCCATACCTCCGTCGGCAGGAGATTCTCCTCCACGCGGTTTCCGGACACCGGCCGCCGCAGACCCGGCCGCCGCAGACCCGGGTGCCGCAGACCCGGGTGGCCCGGGCCCGGGCGGCCCAGGTCCCGGCGGCCCAGGTCCCGCGGGCGAGCCTCCGGCAGGCGTAGGTCCGGCAGGTGCAGGAGGGCCCGCCGCGGGCGAGCCGACAGGAAGGACCGCTTCGCCGCCCGTTCCACAGCGCACTCCCCTCACCAGGACTGCGGCCGTTTGGGTCGCGGTCGCCGTCGGTCTGGCAGTACTGGTGCTTCTGATTATCTTTATGCTGCAGAACCAGGATCAGGTGCTGGTCCGGTTCCTGGGCATGCAGGGCTCGCTGGCGTTGGGCATCGCATTACTGATCGCCGCAGTCGGCGGCGGCATCTTGGTGGCCCTGGCCGGTAGTGCGAGGATCATCCAGTTGAGGATCAGCGACCGCCGGCTTCGGAAACGCGCCCGGCGCTGAGCATCTGCGACGACCGGCTTCGGAATGCGTCCCAGAGCCCGGCATCAGTCCCTGAGCGGAATCCCTTTGGCATCGCGCTGGAACGGCTCGGCCCCGACAAGGATCATCACGCCTTCAATGAATCCCCAGATGGCGCTGACCGGGGAAAGGATTCCCAGCGAAACGACGGAGATGAGCAGTTGCGTCAGCGCCACTCCGGTCCGTCCCAGGTAGAAATTATGGATACCTAGGGAGCCCAGGAAGATCCCCAGCAGACCGGCGGCAAGCTTGGACTTCTGCTCGGACATCGGCTGGCCGTATCCCTGCTGGTAGGCCTGCGGATAACCGGGCTGGGGGTAGCCCTGCGGATAGCCGGGCTGTTGGTAGGGGGACTGATCGTAACCCTCCGGGTAACCGGCCTGGGCGTACGGCGGCTGATCGTAGCCTTGGGGGTAACCGGCCTGCGGCGGGTTCTGTGGGTAACCGGGCTGCGGGTAACCCGGCTGGCCGTATTCCTGTTGCTGCCCGTACGCGGCCTGCCCGTACGCGGCCTGCCCGCCCGCGGCCTGCGCGCCCGCTGTCTGCCCGTAGGACTCGGGGGCCGATGCAACTGTGGGGTACGGCGGGCGGGAGGCGCCCGGGTATGGGGGAAAGGATTGGTCACCGGCAGTGCCTTCACCGGCAGTACCTGCATCGGGGCTCGGCCGCCTGTCTGCACCCTTGTCCGGTTGGCCCGGTTTGCCAGGGTTGGGATTCTCGCTCACTGTGCTTCTCATTTCGACGGTTCAGACGGGCTCTTTGCAAAAGATGCATCGACGGGAATATATCGTGGCTCCAACGCTATTGCATTCAGTCCGCGGATTCTAGGCTCGGCTCGCCCGGGAGGGGTTCGCCCACGGCACAAAATGCCACTGACCCGCTTGCACTCTCCCGTGCCGAGTGCTAATTATGGAGTTAGCACTCTCCGGTGCTGACTGCTAATCGGCTGACCGCCGGGAATCGGTCCGGGACCGGAGCCAGTGAACAGTTACCATCAGTGGTGAGAGCCAGCCGGCCGGCGTAAAGAGATCGCCTAGGCCCACGGCTCGTCCGTCGCGGGCACCACACCCTGGTCCCTGAATCCAAAATGACTGTCCCGAAAGGACTGAAGCCTACATGGCCAAGATCATTGCATTTGATGAAGAGGCACGCCGCGGCCTCGAGCGCGGGTTGAACATCCTCGCGGACGCCGTCAAGGTCACCTTGGGCCCGCGTGGACGCAACGTCGTGCTGGAAAAGAAGTGGGGCGCTCCGACGATCACCAACGATGGTGTTTCCATCGCCAAGGAGATCGAGCTGGACGACCCTTATGAGAAGATCGGCGCCGAGCTGGTCAAGGAAGTTGCCAAGAAGACGGACGACGTCGCCGGCGACGGTACGACGACCGCTACGGTGCTGGCCCAGGCCCTGGTCAAGGAAGGCCTGCGCAACGTCGCGGCTGGAGCTGACCCGCTGAGTCTGAAGCGCGGCATCGAGAAGGCCGTCGAGGCCGTCATCGCCCAGCTTCTGGATTCCGCCAAGGAGATCGAAACCAAGGAAGAGATCGCCGCTACGGCGTCCATTTCCGCGGGCGACACCGAAATCGGTGCGCTGATTGCCGAGGCGCTGGACAAGGTCGGCAAGGAAGGCGTTATCACCGTCGAGGAGTCCAACACCTTCGGCCTGGAGCTTGAGCTCACCGAAGGCATGCGCTTCGACAAGGGCTACATCTCCGCCTACTTCGTGACCGACACCGAGCGGCAGGAAACGGTCCTCGAGGACCCGTACATCCTGATCGTCAACTCCAAGATCTCCAACGTGAAGGACCTGGTTGCGGTCCTGGAGAAGGTCATGCAGTCCAACAAGCCGCTGCTGATCATCGCCGAGGACATCGAGGGCGAGGCTCTGGCCACGCTGATCGTGAACAAGATCCGTGGCACCTTCAAGTCCGTTGCCGTCAAGGCTCCGGGTTTCGGCGACCGCCGCAAGGCCCAGCTGGCCGACATCGCCATCCTCACCGGCGGCCAGGTCATCGCTGAGGAAGTCGGCCTCAAGCTGGAAAACACCACCCTTGAGCTGCTGGGTAAGGCACGCAAGGTTGTTGTCACCAAGGACGAGACCACGATCGTTGAAGGTGCCGGCGACGCCGATGCCATCGCCGGCCGGGTTGCCCAGATCCGTGCCGAGATCGAGAACTCCGACTCCGACTACGACCGTGAGAAGCTGCAGGAGCGCCTGGCCAAGCTGGCCGGCGGTGTTGCAGTCATCAAGGCCGGTGCCGCTACCGAAGTTGAGCTCAAGGAGCGCAAGCACCGCATTGAGGACGCCGTCCGCAACGCCAAGGCTGCCGTTGAAGAGGGCATCGTCCCCGGCGGTGGTGTGGCCCTGATCCAGGCTGGCGTCAAGGCCTTCGCAAACCTCTCGCTCACGGGCGACGAGGCGACCGGTGCCAACATCGTACGCGTTGCCATCGATGCTCCGCTGAAGCAGATCGCCTTCAACGCCGGCCTCGAGCCCGGCGTCGTTGTCGACAAGGTCCGCGGCCTGCCCGTCGGCCACGGCCTGAATGCCGCGACCGGTGTGTACGAGGACCTGCTGGCAGCCGGCGTCAACGACCCGGTAAAGGTCACCCGCTCTGCCCTGCAGAACGCGGCCTCCATCGCCGGGCTGTTCCTGACCACCGAAGCCGTCGTGGCCGACAAGCCGCAGAAGAACGCTCCGGCTGTTCCGGGTGGCGACGAGATGGGCGGCATGGGCGGCTTCTAAGCCATCCCGTGCTGAATTAAGGCGCCAAAGGCGCCTCCGCTACGCGAGCAGTAAGATTCCGGGGGAAAAGCGTCCCCGGAATCCATCCTCGCTTCCAGCGGAGGTGCCTTTGGCGTTTCCGGGCGCCCCTGCCTACGTGAGCAGTAAGATTCCGGGGGAAAAGCGTTCCCGGAATCCATCCTCGCTTCGTCAGGGGCGCCTTTCGCGCGTCCGGCGCCCAATCAGGGTGGCTTGGACGCTGCCCTGTTTCTGAAAGTATTGGGCTATGACAATTGTTGCTGCTGCTGATGGATCCGCCCTGGGAAACCCGGGGCCCGCGGGCTGGGCCTGGTATGTGGACGAAAACTGCTGGCGCGCCGGGGGATGGCCGCACGGGACGAACAACCAGGGTGAGCTGATGGCCGTGCTGGATCTGTTCCGGTCCACCGAACATGTGGCACGCGAACCCCTGCGCATTCTCTGCGACAGCCAGTACGTCATCAACTGCGTCACCAAATGGATGCCGGGATGGAAGCGCAAGGGCTGGCGCAAGGCCGATGGGAAGGCCGTGCTCAACGTGGAATTGCTGCAGGGCATCGACGCCGCCATCAAGGGGCGCGATTACAGCTTTGAATGGGTAAAGGGCCATGCCGGGCATGACCTGAACGAAGCGGCCGACCAGCGCGCCCGGGCGGTGGCGACTGCCTTCCAACGCGGAAGCGCGGCGCCGGAGGGGCCAGGTTTCCCGGGCATGGTGCCGGCGGCAGCCGACACGGCGTCCAGCATACCGGGCAGAACTTCCGGCGCCCCGGAGCCGGATCTTTTTTCCGCCCTGATCGAAGAGGAGTTTGAGCCCGAGGAGACCTCCACCTCGGACCGGATTGTGGCCCTGGAGCAGGAACTGCTGGACCCCCAGGTACGGGCAGATGCCAGCCGGGTGGCGGTGCTGCTGGCACCGGACTTTGAGGAATTCGGCGTATCCGGACGGATGTGGACCAAAGACGCCATGATGGCCGCACTGGCCGAAGACTCGCCGACGGAGCTCTCCATGGACGTGCTCAACGTTGATGTGCTGGACGATTCGACCGCGCTGCTGACCTATCGGACCGCCGGAAGGGCCGGAAGTGCCCTGCGCAGCTCACTCTGGCGGCGCTCTGGTGACCAGTGGCGGCTCAGGTTCCACCAGGGAACGCCTGAAGCGTAAACTCCTGGACTCAGGCAGCGCCGCTTGGTGAGTCGCCCTGACAAGCCGTCAAGGGATGAAGAGTCGGGTGTTCGCCTCCTCTGCCTGGGCGTATTGGGTGGCAGCCATCGACAGGGCGGCATTGATGCTCTCCAGCGAGGCCTCCACGCGCAACTGGGTGTTCCGCCAGTCGGCCATCAGGTTCTGGAAGTTCGTCGCCGCTGCCCCGCTCCAGCTGCTTTGCAGGTCCAGCAGGTTGCGTTGCATGGTATCCACCTCCGCCCGAAGCGTTTCGATCGAAATCCTGACCGTCTGGCTCTTGGCGGCAAGGTCGTCGCTATTGACGTGGAACTGTGCCATGGATTGGCTCCCTTGAAAGCGAATGGTGATCTGCGCTTCCGAGCCTACGAGCCTGAGGAGCGCGGGCGAAGAGGGCCTGACACCCATGTGCCGAACATCCGGCCGCTGGTGGCCTGTGCAGGATAGGACCTGCACAGGATAGGACCTGCGCAGGATAGGAGCGGCTAACCGCGGGAGTGCTTCAGGATGACCGGTGGCCGATGTTCTGCGGCTCGATCTGCTCCGTGCTGGCGGTGTCCGGGGCTTCGCCCGGGTCCTGGAACGGCAGCCGGATGGTCAGGGTGGCGCCGCCGCCGGGGGTATCGCTGAGCCGGACTGTCCCCTCGTGGGAGGCCACGATGGCCGAGACGATGGCCAACCCCAATCCGCTGCCGCCGGTGTCGCGGTTGCGGGATGAATCCGCACGGTAGAAGCGCTCGAAGATCCGTGGAGCCTCCTCCTCGGAGATCCCAGGCCCGTGGTCGCGGACCTGCAGCACGGCCTGGTGCTTCCCGCCGGACTCCTCTGACCCGACGGCGATCTCCACCGGTGATCCGGCCGGCGTATAGCGCAGGCAGTTGCCCATCAGATTGGCCACCACCTGGCGAAGTTTTGCCTCGTCCCCGCTGGTCGGGGCGCTGGCACCGCGCGGGCCCTGCAGCCCGACCACGCGAATGTCCCGGCTGCGGTCGGCCGCCCGGGCATCGACGACGGCGTCATGGCCCAGCAGCAGCAGATCCACCGGCTTGCGCTGCAGCGGGCGCTGTTCGTCAATGCGGGCCAGCATGAGCAGGTCCTCCACCAGCTCGCCCATCCGTTTCGCTTCGCTTTCGATCCGGCCCATAGCGGTGGAGACATCTTTTGCCTCGGGCAGGGCGCCATGGCGGTACAGCTCGGAGAAACCGCGGATGGTGACCAGCGGGGTACGCAGCTCATGCGAAGCATCGGCCACGAAGCGCCGCATCCGCCGCTCGGAGGCCGTGCGGGCCGCGAACGCAGCCTCGATGTGCGCAAGCATGGCATTGAGTGAGGCAGACAGACGGCCCACTTCCGTCGTCGGATTTTCTATCTCGACGCGGCGCGACAGGTCCCCGGCCGCAATGGCCGCGGCAGTCTTCTCCACTCTGGAAAGGGGCCGGAAGGAACGGGACACCGTCCAGTATGCAATGAGCGTCCCCAGGGCGACGGCGGCCAGCGCCACGCCGGCAATGACGCCGGCCAGGCGCTCCATGGTGCTGTCCAGCCCGTCGTAGGGAAGGGCGACGACGACGTACCCGGTGAAGTTGACCGGGATGCCGTCCGCGGTCTGCCCGTGGATGGTGGCCGGCGAGACGAAGATGACCCGCCAGGGGTCCTGCCCGTCGCTGCTGGGGACGGTGAACGGGGCCCGCTGCGCAAGGTCGCTGGCCTGGGCCAGATCGTAGGCGCCGACCACCGGTTTATCCTGGCCTGGGCGCGTACGGTTTTGGGTAAAGATGGTGCCGTTGTCGTAGCTGTACCGGACGTAGTAGTCGAATGGGACGGCAGGATTGCCATTGGTATCCGCCGGGCTGATGCCGGCCTTGGCTATGGCATTGCGGTAGGTCTGCAGCTGGCTGTCCATCTGCTCCTGAAGGAAGGAGCGCAGCAGCACATACGTGCCGGTGCCCAGTCCCAACAGGGAGACTGTCAGCAGGGCGCAAATAATGGCGACCAGCTGTGAACGCAACGACGCGTTCCTCCAGATGCGAATCAAGGTACCAGACCAGTCAGCGCTTTTCGGCCGTCCGCAGGACGTAGCCGACGCCCCGCTTGGTCTGGATCAGCGCCGGAGCTTCCGGATCGGTGTCGACCTTGCGGCGCAGGTAAGAAATGTAGGATTCGACGATCGAGGCATCTCCGTTGAAATCGTATTCCCAGACGTGGTCCAGGATCTGGGCCTTGGAGAGGACGCGGTTCGGGTTGAGCATGAGGTACCGAAGCAGCTTGAACTCGGTGGGCGAGAGCTCAATCGAGCTGCCGGCGCGGCGTACCTCGTGGGCGTCGTCGTCGAGTTCCAGATCATCCACGCGGATGACGGCGTCGTCGTCGTCCATCGGCTGGGTGCGGCGCAGTACCGCCCGGATCCGGGCCACCACCTCGTCCAGGCTGAAAGGCTTGGTCACATAGTCGTCGCCGCCCACGGTCAGGCCCGTCACCTTGTCCTCGGTGTCGTCGCGGGCCGTCAGGAAGAGCACCGGAAAGTGCCGGCCCGCGGAGCGCAGCTTCCGGGTGACGGTGAAGCCATCCATGTCCGGCAGCATCACATCAAGAACGGCCAGGTCCGGATTGTGCTCTTCGGCGGCAGC
Organism: Micrococcaceae bacterium; assembly: GCA_035999715.1. Classification (GTDB taxonomy): domain Bacteria; phylum Actinomycetota; class Actinomycetes; order Actinomycetales; family Micrococcaceae; genus Arthrobacter_M. Next base: position 13,802 of record DASYGM010000094.1, read on the forward strand.
GAGGGCTTCGCGGCCGTTTCCGGCGGCCACCACCTCAAAGCCGGCAAAGCGCAGCGAAGTGGAGAGCAGTTCACGGATGTTCGGCTCGTCGTCCACAACAAGGAGCTTGGCTTCTGGTCCAGTCTTTTTCACATTTCACATCGTCCTCCCAGTTTCTGGGAATTGTCTGGATGTTGATTGTGCGTTCCTTGTGGTTTCCCGGTAACAGACCTGCCTGCCGCCGGTAAGATCCCCGGAGCGCCAAGGCGTTGCGGCAGGGTTGGCAGGGGTCTATCGTGATCGGCATCACTGCGCTGTCAACGGACGGGTTTCCGCCAGCCGCGAGGACGTGAGGAGGAGCGGCAGACCATGGACTGGACGGGCAGTACCGCCTATCCGCCAGTCCTGTCGCTGGAGGACATGTACGCGGGCATGGTCGCAGTGGTAGGTGGCAAGGCGGCGAACCTCGGGGAGATGATCCTGGCCGGGCTTCCCGTCCCGGAGGGGTTCGCGGTAACCACAGAGGCGTACCGGCTGATGGCCGCTGCCGCGGGAATCAGCGGCGTTGTGGATGAGTTGGCAGGTTTTCCCGGCGACGGCGACGACGGCGGCACTGGCGGCTTTCCCGGCGACCCCGCGGGTATCACCGGCAATGCCGCGGCACGGGCTGCCATGGCGGCCGTCGCTGCCCGTGCGCGGCGGCTGATACTTCAGGCGCCGGTGCCGGAACACCTGGCTGGCGCCCTCCGAAGTGCGTACTCGGGACTCGGGAACGATGTTCCGGTCGCGGTCAGGTCCTCTGCGACGGCGGAGGACCTTGAGTTTGCCAGTTTTGCCGGGCAGCAGGACAGCTACCTGAATGTCGTCGGGTTTGACGCCGTCCTTAGCGCCGTCCGGCGCTGCTGGGCCTCGCTGTGGACGGAGCGGGCGCTGCTGTACCGGGCGGCCAACCGGGTGGACCAGACAACCGTGGCGCTCGCCGTCGTCGTGCAGGAAATGGTGGATGTCTCGGTGGCCGGGGTGATGTTTACGGCCAACCCGATCACCGGGGACCGCAGCGAAACCGTTATTGACGCGAGCCCGGGCCTGGGCGAGGCGGTGGTGTCCGGGGCCGTCAATCCGGACCATTTTGTGGTGCTGGCCAGCAGCGGGGAGATTGTCGAGCAGCGGCTGGGCAGCAAGACAGTGCTCGTCCGGGCCCGGTCCGGCGGCGGGACGGAACGGCTGGAGCAACCGGCCGCGGACGGTCCCTGCCTGGATGCCGGACAGATCCGCGCGCTGGCGGAGTTGGGGCAGCGCGCCGAACGGCACTTCCGGGCCCCGCAGGATATGGAGTGGGCCATCGACGCAGGCGGCTCGTTCTGGATGACCCAATCGAGGCCGATCACGACGCTCTACCCGGTGCCGGTCCGGACCATGGCCGCACCGGAGCCCAGGGCCTATCTGTGTTTTAGTCTGGCGCAGGGACTGACCCGGCCCCTGACACCCATGGGACGGGCAGGGATCCGCATGATCGCCTCCTCGGTGGCGCTCCACGCTGGCTTTCATGTCCCCGATCCGCGGGCAGGTCCGCCGCCCTACGCGGAGGCGGGCCAGCGCATCTTCATCGACTTCACGGCGGCCGCACGCAGTGCTGTGGGACGGGCCATCGTGCCCAGGGTCTTCGATGTGATGGAGGCCCGAACGGCGGTCCTGATGCGCCAACTCTTTGACAATCCGGAATTTTCCGTCGTTTCGACATCACCGCTTCCGCTGCTGCGCAGGGTGGGCGGAATAGCGCTCCGGGCACGCGTCCAGGGCCTTATCCTGGAGGCCCTGCTACGGCCCACGGCGGCGTTGCGCAGGGCGGACCGGCTCGCCGGGCATTTGGCCGCCTTCATCGCCGTGCCCCCGGACGCTTCGGCGCCACAACGGCTGGACCACGTGGAACGCATCCTGCTGCGGATGTTTCCGCTCCTTCCGGCCGCTGTCCCCGGGGCCCTGGCAGGGTTCGCGCTGCTCGGGTTGGCGCGCAAACTACTGGCGGCCATGGACCTGCCGGGCGAACTGCAGACCGTGCTGCGCGGACTGCCGCACAACGTGACCACCACAATGGACCTGGATCTGTGGCAGCTTTCGCTTCGGCTGCGGGCGGATGCGGCCAGTGCCACGGCATTCGCCACCGAATCCGTGGACGTACTGGCGCGGGCCTTTGCAGCCGGTGCCTTGCCGGCGCGGGCCCAGCACGGGGTCAGCAATTTCCTGGCCCGCTACGGCCACCGGGCCGTGGCGGAGATCGATCTGGGCATGCCGCGCTGGGTGGATGACCCAACCCATATTCTCGGCGTGCTGGCCAACTATCTCCGGCTCTCCGACGCGGATGGGGCGCCCGACGTCCAGTTCGCCAGGGGAGCGCGGCAGGCCGAAGCCATGGTGGCGGCTCTGTCGGCCAGGGCGGGAAACCGGGGCTGGCTTCGCGGAAGGCTGGTTGCTTTGAGCCTACGACGGGCACGCGATCTGATGGGGCTGCGGGAACTGCCCAAGAACCTTATTGTCCTGGTGCTCGCCGGTGTGCGGCACCAACTGAGCGTTGTAGGGGAGGAACTCGCCGCTGCCGGAATGATCGAAACGGCCGGGGACATCTTTTTCCTGGATCTGGCAGAGGTCCGGCGGGCCTTGGGCGGTGAGGATGTGTCCGCAGTGGTGCTGCGCAGCCGGCAGGCCTACGAACGGGAACTGCGGCGCCACCATATCCCGCGGATGCTGCTCTCCGACGGCACGGAGCCGGAGGCCGTGGCGGGAAACCGCCCGGCACCGGCAGCCGGTGTCCTGCTGGGCAGCCCGGCGTCCGCCGGTACAATCACAGGCACGGCACGGGTCATCCTGGATCCGGTCGGCGCCCGGTTGGAGCCCGGCGAGATACTGGTGGCACCTTCCACAGATCCCGGCTGGACCCCGCTGTTCCTCACGGCAGGGGCACTGGTCATGGAGATGGGCGGCGCCAACTCGCATGGGGCAGTCGTGGCGCGGGAATACGGGATCCCGGCCGTGGTCGGTGTGCCCGAGGCTACGGTGCTGCTCAGAACCGGTACCACCGTCACCGTGGATGGGGCCGCGGGTACAGTCAGCTCCGCCGGCTGAGGATTTCTATCGGAGCCAGTGTTCCGGAGCGGAATGCCGCCAGCAGGTTGCCCATACGGACCGCTCCCTCGGGGCCCAGGACCAGATGGATACCGATGGGGGGCGGCCCGTTTTGGGCCGCGCGCGACTGGGCCCTTTCCATAAACTCCACGGCGGACTTGAGCATGTTCCTTTCGGACTCGACCTCGAAGCCCGCCTCTTCGAGCAGATCCGAGTAGGCCAACGGCGGTTGAACATAGGACAGCTGCGGCCCGCTCGCCCACGGCAGCGGGAACTCGGGCTCGTCCCGTCCCAGCTGCATCACGTCGAAGATGGCAAACACGCCGGCCGGCCGCAGCACCCGGGCGGCCTCCCGGAATACGCCGGCCTTGTCCTCGATGTTCATCCCCACGTGCAGCATGGTGGCCACGTCGAATTCCCCGGCCCCGAACGGCAGCGCCGTCGCGCTGGCCGCGGTAAAGGAGACCTGCTGGGAGAACCCGGACCGGCGGGTCAGCGACGTGGCCACCTCGATGAACTCCGGGGTTATGTCCACGCCGTGCACCTGGGCACCGAGTTTTTGGGCGAAGAGCCGCGCCGGACCGCCGATCCCGCAGCCCAGGTCCAGGACCTGGCTGCCGGCACCGATGCCGGCATCCCTGGCCAGCTGCTCGGCGGCCTCCGCGCCGCCGATGTGGAACTGGTCCGCCCCCATCAGGTCCTCGGGGCTGATCCGGTCCGGATCGCGCCCCATGGCCCTTAGGCCGCCAAGGATCCGCTCCTCCAGGTCTCCGCGGCTGTAATGCTCGGCAACGGCCTTTTCGACGTCCATGCTGCCTCCTTGGGGTAATGAGCACAGACACTACCCCGGCCCGCACAAAGCCGCCAGCCGCCGCCGTCGTCGGCCAAGCTGCACCAGATTGCCTGGCCAAAGGCCGGATGGCCCGGCGTGTCGAAGGCGTTTGGCCGTGCCCCTGGACCAATCTGGTGCATTACGGCCGGCATGACTCAGCTGGCCGTGCTGACTCAGGCGGCCGTCCCGGGCACGCCCTTGATGTCCTTGGCATCCAGGATCCGGTAGGCGTAGCCCTGCTCGGCCAGGAACCGCTGGCGCTTGGCGGCGAATTCCTGGTCCAGCGTGTCCCGTGCCACCAGCGTGTAGAACCGCGCGGACCGGCCGTCAGACTTGGGGCGCAGCAGCCGGCCCAGCCGCTGGGCCTCCTCCTGCCGGGAGCCGAAGGACCCGGAGACCTGGATCGCCACGGAGGCCTCCGGCAGGTCGATGGAGAAGTTGGCCACCTTGGAAACCACCAGGGTATGGATCTCCCCGCGCCGGAAGGCATCGAAGAGCCGCTGCCGTTCCTTCACCGACGTCTCGCCCTTGATCACCGGGGCGTTGAGCCGCTCGGCGATCTCGTCCAGCTGGTCGATGTACTGGCCTATCACCAGGAGTTGCTCGTCCAGGTGCGCCCGCACCAGCTGCTCGACGACGGCGGTTTTGGTTTCGCTGGTGGCGCAGAGCCGGTACTTGTCCGCATCCTCGGCCATCGCGTAGGCCATCCGCTCATCACGCGGCAGGTCGACCCTGACCTCCACGCAGTCGGCCGGGGCAATGTAGCCCTGTGCCTCGATGTCCTTCCACGGCGCGTCGTAGCGCTTGGGACCGATCAGCGAGAACACCTCGCCCTCGCGGCCGTCCTCCCGGACCAGCGTCGCCGTCAGACCCAGCCGCCGTCGGGCCTGCAGATCCGCGGTCATCCGGAAGATCGGCGCCGGCAGCAGGTGCACCTCGTCATAAACGATCAGCCCCCAGTCGTTGGCGTCCAGCAGTTCCAGGTGCGGATACAGGCCGCCGCGCTTCATCGTCAGGACCTGATACGTGGCGATGGTGACCGGCCGGATCTCCTTCACGGCGCCGGAATACTCGCCGATCTCATCCTCAGTTAGGGACGTGCGCCGCAGCAGCTCGTCCTTCCACTGCCGCGCGGAAACGGTGTTGGTGACCAGGATCAGAGTGGTGGTCTGGCTGGTGGCCATTGCCCCGGCGCCCACCAGCGTCTTGCCCGCGCCGCACGGCAGCACGACGACGCCCGAGCCGCCGGCCCAGAAATTCTCCACCGCCAGTTGCTGGTACGGACGCAGGTGCCAGCCGTCGTCGTTCAGCGCGATCGGGTGCGGCCGGCCGTCCACATAGCCGGCCAAGTCCTCCGCCGGCCAGCCGATCTTCAGCAGCTGCTGCTTCAGGGCGCCGCGCTGGGAGGAATGCACGACGACGGTCATCGGGTCGATCCGCGGGCCCAGCAGAGGCTCGATCTTCTTGGCCCGGATCACCTCTTCCAGCACGGGGTAGTCGTCGGTGCGCATCACCAGCCCATGCACCTGGTCCTTCTCCAGCCGCAGCCGGCCGTAGCGGGACATGGTTTCCTCGACGTCGATCAGCAGCGCGTGCGGGACCGGAAAGCGCGAGTACTTCAGCAGCGTGTCCAGGACCTGCTCGGCATCGAGTCCGGCCGCCCGGGCATTCCACAACCCCAATGGGGTCAACCGGTAGCTGTGCATGTGCTCCGGGGCGCGCTCCAGCTCCGCGAAGGCGGCGATTGCGTGCCGTGCCTCGGTGGCCTGCGGATGATCCACCTCCAGCAGGATGGTCTTGTCGCTCTGCACAATCAGCGGGCCGTCGGTCATCGGTTCTTATCCTTCTGGGCGCCGGCCGTGGCGGGTCCGCCCTCAACTAGTTCTACGTCCATGACGCGGTGGATAGAGACGACGCGTTCCATTTCGCGCCGGGGATCATAGACGCGGACGCGGCCGCCGCTCACAGAGAGGGGAACAAGAATCTGCTGCTCCTGATTCCCCAAACCGTCCACCATGGAGATGTGGACAAGGCTTTTGAGCCGGATGGCCTTGCGCAGCACCTCCAGGCCCAGCTGCGGCGCGGCCTCGGTGCTGGGAATGCCCGACGACGGCCCGCTGCGCAGGGTGGCCAGCTGGGCGGTGATCTCTTCGGCCCCCTGCCCGGTGTGGGTTGCCGGAGCTTCTCCGGCGGCAGGCCAGCCGGAGACGGGCCGGATGGGGGAGGGACGGCCCACGCGGACCACGGCATCATCGGCGTCCGCCAGTGCAGGAGCCAATCCCAGTTCCCGCAGCGCCAACGCCAGCTCGCGGGGCCCCGCCCGTGACACCAGCACGGTTGGTGCCAGCGCCTGCAGTCCCAGCGGCGCCAGTGAGGGGGTGCCCAGCAGCTCTGCCAGCATGCCGTCGTCGTCGCTTTGCAGGTAGCTGGCCACGCCACCCACCCGCAGCCGGCCGTGCCGGGAGGCCGTATCTTCCACCAGGTAGCGCAACGGTTGGGGCGTCTCTGTGGCGCTGTGCCGGGCCAGGAAGTCCAGGATCTGCTCGGCGTCCCGTCCGGCGTCCAGGGCCCGGCGGATAGAGGTGGCGCTGAACCGGTAGATCGTAGCCGGGCCCTGGCCTTCCGGCTGGGCCAGCAGGTTCAGCTCGGCACTCAATTCCGGCGACAGGTAACCGGGGGCAATGGCGGTCAGGTCCGCCTGCAGCAGCACGTGTGCCAACGCCGGGGGCAGGGATTCGCGCAGCAGCGCCACCGCCTGCTCGGTGTCGCCCTGCGCCAGGGCCGCCCCCACCAGCGTCAGCGCTCCCGAGCCCGTTATACCCAGCAGTTCCGCCTCGGCCAGGAAGCCGGGCAGCAACCGGCGAAGCCGCCGCGCCAGCCGCGGATGACGCCAGGCAAAGCGCTGCTGGATCGCGTCGGCGTCCAGCACGGGGACGGCCTGGGATGGTTCCGCTGCCCCTGCGGCTGGCTCCGCTGCCTCTGCGGCCGGCGCCGCTGCCCCTGCGGCCAGCTCCGCCATGATGGCCAGGGTCTGCTGGCGAAGGACCGGAGCGTCCGGCCGGTGAACCTCGGCCGCCAGGGCGTTGATGGTGGCGGTGGCCTGTGCTGCCGCGGGTTGGCCGGTGTTCCGTGACGCCGCTGCCGCGCTGCCCGACCCGCCCGCAGCGGGCCTGTGGACGGTGGCCTGGCCGACCAGCGAGGGCGCCCGGTCGGAGCGCAGCCAGGAGGTGGCAATCCGCGCCCACTGCTCTTCGCGCGGGAGCTGCAGCCAACCATTGTCGGCCGGCCGCCAGCGTGAGGTGTCGACGTCGAGCACCAGCAGGCCGGAGAGCGCCGCCAGTTCCAGCAGCAGCCCCACCCGCTCCTGGCCAATGCGCAGCGAATCGGCCAGCCGGCGCACCTCGCGCACTCCCACGCCGCCCGCCCGCAGGGTGGCCAGCGGATGGTCGCGGACCTGGGCCAGCAGTTCGGTGAGCAGCCGGAGGGTCTCCGCGATGGATCCCAGGGCGGCGTTGGACCGTCGGGCCTCGCTGATGGTTTGCAGCTCCGGGACGGGTGCGGTGGTGGCAAAGCCGCGGATGACCACGCCGCCGCGCAGCACCAGGGCGACGTCGGAGGGCAGCTCCACATGTTCGGCATCCAGCGCCACCAGCAGCCCTCGGGCCAGCAGCCAATCCAGCGGTGAAGTGGCGCGCCCGGTGCCGACACCATGCCGGTCTTTGGGTAGTGTGCCGACCGGGCCGGCGCTGAAGCGGGACAGGATGCCGGCCGTATGCTCGGGGGCGGATTTGAGCAGTTGCTCCAAGGAACCGGCCTGCGCCAGCCAATTGCCCATGGCCAGGGCGGCTTCCATCGGTGTCGCCGCGGGGGCGATGCCCGTGTCGGAGCGGTGCAGGGCCTGGACGGACTGCAGCAGCCGGGTGCCCACCGAGGTCTGGCTGCGGACCAGGTCAACATAGCTGCGGCCCAGACCGGCCGGATGAACGCCGATCACATCCTTGAGGCTGCTGACCGGCAGGTAGCCCTCCGGTTCCGCCCGGTACAGCAGGGCCAAGGCCCGCAGCTGGTCGAGGATGCCGTCCAGCACATCGGGGCTGCTTCCCTCGATAAGCGGTTGAAGAGTGGCAGCGGTGGCGGTGCGCTCCAGATCCTCATTCGTGGACAGGTGCACAGCTTCCAGCACCTGGGTCTGTGGCAGGTCCAGCTTGTCCAGGGCCCTGGCGACGCTGGCGCGTGCACAGGCCCGGGCCGCCAGTGCGGCGAAATCCGGAACGGGCGGGGATACCAGGTCCGGCCGGGCGTCAAAGAGCGTGCGCAGGGCATCATCACTGCGCGCCGCCAGTTCCACCGCTAAAGCCCGAATAGAGGACATCCCTCTAACGCTATCGCGCAGGGCCTAATCGTGGGGTGGCGGTATTTGGGCCGTGCCCCCAGAAGCCGTGCCCCCAGGAGCCGTGCCGCCTGGAGCCAGCGGCGCCCAGGAGCCCTGCCGCCGTCTAGAGCCGGCGCCTGCGGGAAATGGCGTGCAGCACCCCGACACCCATCAGGATGAACGCCAGCGGCAGGCCGATCATGGCGATCCAGTCCAAGCCCGTCCAGGGGACTCCTCCGGCCACCTTAATCAGCAGGACGGCGGCCAGCGAGGCGACGCACAACAGGGCCAGCAAGGCCGCGGCTGCGTTGAAAAACAGCCATGGCCGCTCGCTGTTGTGCACCTGTATGCCACTATCACTCATGCAATAACGCTAACAGCGGACAGTGATGCCACAAAGCCACGAGACAGGCGGCAACAGGCTAATCTATTAGGCAGTAGACCAACATGTCCGCTGCCAGCGCGCCCTTTTAGCAAAGCGGCTGTTTTACGAAACGCTTATAGTGCGGCAGGGCATGATCCCCAGTGCGACGAACGAGGTAACCAAGTGCCCACCGGCAAAGTCAAGTGGTACGACAATGACAAAGGCTTCGGCTTCCTGACCACCGACGACGGCAAGGAAGTATTCCTGCATGCCAACGCACTGCCGGAGGGTGTCTCCGACGTCAAGGTAGGCATGCGGATGGAGTTTGGCGTCGCGGACGGCCGCAAGGGTGCGCAGGCCATGGCGGCCCGGATCCTGGACAAGGCTCCTTCGGTGGCCAAGGCCAAGCGGATGCCGGCCCAGGATCTGGCGCCGATTGTGCAGGACCTGGTGAGCCTGCTGGAGAAGTCCATCGGCGGTCTGACCAAGGGAAAGTACCCGGAGGGCGACGCGAAGAAGATTGCCGCGGCCCTGCGCAAGGTCGCCGAAAACTTCGACGCGTAGTGCCGGCCGTGATGAGTCCAGAAGCAGCGTTGCCGCAGTCCAAGGGGCGTAAAGGCCCGGCCGGCGTTCCGGTCTGGCGCACCGGTAAGCCCGACGCCATTCTCGCCGCCGCCGTCGAGGTTGCCCGCGGTGCGGTGCTGAGCATCGCCAACGCGGAGGAGATCGGCGTGCACCTGGGCGTCCGCAGCGAGGGGGAGCGCGTCGTGACGCACCTCTTCGAGTGCAGGATGCCTGGCTATATCGGCTGGCAGTGGTTCGCGGTGCTGGCCCGAGTCTCGCGCTCCAAGGCCGCCACGGTCGATGAGGTGGGCCTGCTGCCCTCTGAACATTCCGTGCTGGCTCCGGAATGGGTGCCCTGGGCCGACCGGGTGCGTCCCGGCGACGACGGTGACGCTTCCGGCGACGACGGCGTGGCGGAGGACTTCGCTGCCGACAGCGACCCCGCCGACAACGATGCCTCCGCCACGGACGCCGTTTAGTCTTTAGTCAGCTGTTGGCAATGACATAGTCGATGCATCCGGTCAGCGCCGTGACATCGTCCGGCTCGATGGCCACGAAGGTGGCCACCCGCAGCTGGTTCCGTCCCAGCTTGCGGTAAGGCTCGACGTCGACGATGCCATTGGCCCGCAGCACCTTCGCCACCGCCGCGGCATCCACCGACTCGTCGAAGTCGATGGTCACGATCACGTTGGACCGGTCTGCCGGGTCCGCGACGAAGGGCGTCGCGACGGCGGACTGTTCTGCCCAGCCGTACAGCCGTCCGGCGGAATCAGCCGTCCGGGCGGTGGCGAAGTCCAGGCCGCCGTTATTGTTCAACCACTTAACCTGCTCGTTCAGGCTCACCAGGGTGGCCAGCGCGGGCGTGTTGTAGGTCTGGTTCAGCCGCGAATTGTCGATGGCGGTCTGCAGGTTCAGGAAGTCCGGAATCCAGCGTCCGCTGGCGTTGATGCGGGCTGCCCGCTCCAGCGCCGCGGGGGAGAGCAGGCCCAGCCAGAGTCCGCCGTCGGAGGCGAAGTTTTTCTGCGGCGCAAAGTAGTAGACATCCGCCTGGTCCAGCTCCACCGCCAGCCCACCCGCTGCCGAGGTGGCGTCGATGGCCACCAGCGCGCCGTCGTCGGCCCCCTTGACCCGCTGCACAGGTGCGGCAACGCCTGTCGAGGTTTCGTTCTGCGGCCATGCATAAAAGTCCACACCGGCCTCTGCCGTGGGGGAGGGCCGGGTGCCCGGAGTGGAGCTGATAATGGTCGACGCGTCCAGGAACGGCGCCTTATTGGTGGCAGCTGCGAATTTGGAACCGAACTCGCCGAAGCTCAGGTGCTGGGCCTTCTGCTGCACCAGGCCAAAAGCCGCGACGTCCCAGAACGCCGTCGAGCCCCCGACGCCCAGGACCACCTCGTAGCCGCCGGGCGCGGAGAAAAGATCGCTGATCCCCTCACGGATCTGGCCCACCAGATTCTTGACCGGGGCCTGCCGGTGCGAGGTGCCCAGCAGTGTCTTCCCGGCCGCGGCCAGCGCCTCGACCTGCTCCGGGCGGACCTTGGAGGGACCGGCGCCAAACCGTCCGTCTCTGGGCAGCAGCCCGGCCGGGATGGTCAGGGCGGCACGGGCGGTCTGGGCTGTGGATTCACTCACGGGGGCTCCAAGGGTAGAACGGGAGGTGAAGACGTCATTGGCCTTAAAACATTCTGCCGTAGCCGCTTCCACAGCACTAACCGGGCCACCGGCCGGGCGTAACGTTTGGCGGCCGGGGCCTGCCGGCGGCAATTTCAGCGGTTGTGGCAGACAGGCTAACCTTGAGCACGTACACCCACGGCCCCTGCAGGGAGTCCGGCGGTGCAACTGTTAACGCATAAGTTGGCCGCATGATGGCGCAAGAGAGCACTTCATAACGGGCGCGGGGAGGGTAGTTGACGTGACGGACCTGATCGACACGACGGAAATGTATCTGCGGACCATTCTGGAACTCGAAGAAGAGAACATCGTGGCCCTGCGGGCGCGCATCGCCGAGCGGTTGCATCATTCGGGTCCCACCGTTTCGCAGACCGTCGGCAGGATGGAACGCGATGGTCTGGTGGTTGTCACGGGAGACCGCCACCTGGAGCTGACCGATGCGGGCCGCAAACGCGCCACCGAGGTGATGCGCAAGCACCGGCTGGCGGAGCGGCTGCTCTCGGATGTGATTGGCCTGGACTGGGCCTACGTCCATGATGAGGCTTGCCGCTGGGAGCACGTGATGAGTCAGCGTGTTGAGCAGCGGCTCTACGAACTGCTGGGCCAGCCGGCGGAATCGCCCTACGGCAACCCCATCCCGGGCCTGGAAGCGCTGGGCGGCCAGTCCGTGCAGGCATCGACCGAAGGCCTGATGACCCTGCTGGACGCGATGGCCTTGTACACACCGTCGTCGAAGGTAGTGCTGTGCCGGCTGTCGGAGCGGATCCAGGTTGAACCGGAACTGCTGACCCAGCTGGACGAGGGCGGCCTGCGCCCGGGCGCCAAGGTTTCCCTGGAGCAGGTGGGTGAGTACATCTCCGTCCGCGTGCCGAATATCGACGGCGCGCTGGAACTCCCGCCCGAGGTGGCCGCGCACGTTTTTGTGTCCCTGGGCTGAGCCGGGACCGCCGTCCTTCTGCCGGGCTGTTCGACGTCCGACGACCCACGAGTTGTGCACAGCTGCGTAACGGCGCTGTTACAGCCGGCCGGGGCCCTCTACAGTTGTTTCCAGGACCCGAGACCTAATCGTTATCTTTCGGGAGCCTAGATGTAATCCCTTTCACAGAAGAGGCCAAAGTGAAAGCGGCGCGCCGTGATCGTAATGTGACATGCAATCGAAACTGTTGTACCGTTTAGTACGCGCCGGCTTTTGAAGAAGTCGGCGTCCTTGAGTGGATTGCCTAGCTCTGCCACCACTGCAAGGTCCGTTCGCAACAATCGTCTGGCAGAGGCGGGGGAACCAATAACGGGCTTCGCAAGAAGTCCTTGGGGTGAAGCCGGGAAGCATGGCACGGGCAGTATTCCGTGCATGTGGAACGGCCGGGTGACTCCCATCCGAATCCGACAGCTTACCTCGCAGGCATTGGGAGAGGCTTCAGTCGTGTCTTCAAGCAACACTATTGGCCGCCATAGAGCGGCTCCGGTGAGCGTCAATCCGCTCTCCGCCATCTCTAAGGCAGTATCTTCCAATGCTGGAAGTGTGGGCCGCCAGGCCGCCGTCATCGCCGCAGCATCGGGTCTGATCATGAGCATCGGACTCCCGGGCCAGGCCCCGCAGGATGAGCGTGTGACGGCCGATTCTTCCACCGCCATCCAGGTCCAGCAGCCCGTGTCCGCGCCGGCCACCGCCGCTGTCTCCTTTGACCGGCCGGAAGTCAGCTCCACCCCGGCCCCGGCCGCCCCCAAGGTTGCCGCCCAGGCTGAGCAGGTAGCCCCCGCTGCGGCCGCCGCTCCGGCTCCCGCCGCCGCCAAGGCAGCCCCCGCCGCCGCGGCTCCGGCCACCGCCGTCGGTTCCGGCCACGCCGGTGTTGCCGCCGCTGCCTATGCAGGCATCGGCCACCCCTATGTTTACGGCGGAACCAGCCCGTCCGGCTGGGACTGCTCCGGCTTCGTGCAGTGGGCCTACGCCCAGGCCGGCATCAGCATCCCCCGCACCAACCAGTGGAGCGCCATGGTCCAGACTGCGAACCCGCAGCCCGGAGACCTGGTGGTCCAGAACGGTGGGGTGCACGTGGGCATCTACGTCGGCAACGGCATGGTAATCAGCGCGCTGAACCCGAGCGCCGGAACCCTGCTGCTGCCCGCTTCGGCCACCGGCACCTCCGTTTTCTACACGCTTCCCTAGCAGCACCCCCTGCGGGCCGGCGGCTCGCGCAACAAAATTCGCCGAGCCCGAAATACCCGTAAAGCTGGTCCCCTCAGCTTGAGGAAATTTGAAAGTGAGTAATCCATGACCACTCGTGCGCCCATTGCACGGCACCGCGCCGAAGTTCCAAAGACCAATTCCATTGCGGTCATCGCCAAGGCAGTCAGCTCCAACGCCGGTGGCGTCGGCCGGCAGGCGGCGGTTATTGCCGCAGCTTCCGGTCTGGTGCTGACCAGCGGCATCGCGGCCAACGCGGCACAGCCGACCGCCCAGCGCGTTTCGGACGCTTCGTCCACGCTGAACGTGCAGGATGCCGTAGCGCAGAACGTCAAGGCTGATTCCTCGGTGAAGATCTCCTTCGCCAAGTCGGATGTCACCTCCACCCCGGCTCCCGCCAAGCCCGTTGTGGAGGTCAAGTCCAACAACGTCGTCGCCACCAACGCTGCCGGCAATGCCGGTACCCTGGCTGCCACCCCGGCCGCCGCGGTTGACGTAGCCGCCAAGCCGGCAGTGGCCAGCGGCATCGGCGCCACGATCGTCTCCGCTGCCTACGCGCAGCTGGGCGTGCACCAGGACTGCACCGCGCTGGTGAGCAACGCGATCGCAGCCGCCGGGATCTTCTACCACGGCTGGCCGGCAGGATACCTGTCCCTGGGCCGCACCGTTTCCGCCGCCGAGGCGCAGCCGGGCGACCTGATCTACTATGACAACGCCGGCGCCGGTGTTCCCCACATCGCCGTTTACATTGGCAATGGCCAGGCCATCCACGGCGGTTTCAATGGCGGCAACACCCAGATCGCCTCCGCTTACCTGGGCTCCGGCCCGGTCTTCATCGCGATGGGCCACTGATCCGGCTTCGTTGCCAGGCTGAGTGAATGCCAGCCTGAGGCGTTTCCAAAGGCCTCCGCCCTCCGGCGGGGGCCTTTGGCATATCCGTCGCGCACCCGGCGCGTTCAATAGCCTTCCGATTGGCCGAAATGGCACTTGCGTGTTTAGGCTAGTGCCTGACGATCCACGGCCCGGACACGCGGAGGGCAGCCGGCTCTCTGGCAGTTGTTCCGGGCCTTGCCGGAAGAGGTTTGCGCATGCGCACTCTCGTTCTGAATGCCGGATATGAACCGCTGGCGGTTGTGACCTTCCGCCGGGCGCTGATCCTTGTCCTGTCGGGCAAGGCGAGCGTCATCGCCGAGGGGGAGGATCCAGTGGTGGGCCCGACCGAAATCCTGGGCCGCCCGTCGGTCATCCTGCTCAACCGGTACATCCGGCTGCCGTATAACAGGCATACCCCCGTCAGCAGGCGCGGGGTGCTGCGTCGCGATGAGCGTCGCTGCGGATATTGTGGCAAGGCTGCCACCACCGTGGACCACATCCAACCTCGTTCCCGCGGCGGGGCGGACAGCTGGGAGAACCTGGTGGCCTGCTGCCTGCGGTGCAACAATGCCAAGAGCAACAGGACGCTGGCGGAGATGGGCTGGAAGCTGCGCACGGCCCCGGTTCCGCCGCACAACGGGCACTGGCAGATCAAGGAACTGGACAAGCCGACCCCTGAATGGGAAGCATTCCTCTCGCCTGTCCTGTCCCGGGTCGCCGACGCCGTGTCCGCCTCTGCCGCCTAACGTGCCCCGAACCTCCCTCCGTTCCCTCAAGGCGGAGACGCTTCCGATCCGAAGGAAGGCCACGTGAACCTTCCCGATGACGTCCCCAGCAGGTCCGCGGCCGGCCTTCACCGCCCTGCGGCGGCCGTGATCCTGGCCGGTGGCCGCTCCAGCCGGTTGGGCGGGATGCCTAAGGCGGCACTGAGGATGGACGCCGACGGCGGCACCCTCCTTGCGCTGACGGTGGCGGCGGCTGCCGCTGCCCTGAACCGTGCCGGCGGCCACTACCGGGGCGCCGATTGTGCGGGCGCTGGTCCTAGCGGCGCTGCCCAGCCCGGCGCCCAGCCTGGTGGCCGGCCTGGCGCGCAACGTGGCGCTCAGCGGGGCAAGCCGCGGATCGCCGTCGTCGGGCCTGCCGCGGAGTTGAGGGGCCTTGTGCCGGACCCGGACAGCGTCCTGTGGATCCGGGAGGAACCGCCGTTTTCCGGCCCGGCTGCCGGTCTGGCGGCTGGATTGGAAGCTTTGGCAGCCACCCCGGCAGGAGAGGCCGACGAACTGGTCCTGGTCCTGGCCTGCGACATGCCGGGCATCGCTGCCGCCCTTGATGCCCTGCTGGCCGCGCCCCCGCGCGTAGAGAGCGGAGGCAGCCTGCCGGATGGTTGGTTGGCCGTGGACGGGGATCGGGACCAGCCGTTGGCGGCGCTCTACCGGCTGGCTCCGCTGTGCGCGAGGGTGGAGGACAGCCGCGCACGCGGGAGGCTGGAAAACGGCTCCATTTTCCGGCTGGTTGCTAGTCTGGACTTAACCCGGGTAGCCGTACCGCCGCGCAGCACAGCCGACGTCGATACCTGGGCTGACGCCCAAACCCTGGGAGTCCACCCGGGAAGCAGAGAGGACCAGCCGTGAAGAGCCAGGAAGAAGTGTTGGACGAGTGGGTCCGCACCCTGCTGCAGGCCTTCGAGATACCGGATACGGACATCGATACCAACGCCGTCCTCAAGCTGGCCGGCGAAGCGGCCCACGCCATCGTCCGCCCCGCAGCACCGCTGACAACCTACATCGTGGGCTACGCCGCGGGCCTGGCCGCCGGCTCCGGCCAGGCTCCGGATGCCGTGGCCATGCGTTCCGCATTCGAGGTGGCGGGTCGGGTGACCGCCACCGAAGCCGGCGGCCAGGACTAGTGGAACAACCCCACGAACCCCTCCGGGCCGTGCCGCCGCTGGCCGAGGCCGTGCCCCACCCCGCGAGTGTGGCCGCGGCCCCGCCTCACCCCGCGAGTGTGGCCGAGGCCCCGCCCCACCCCGCGAGTGTGGCCGCGGCCCCCCCCCACCCCGCGAGTGTGGAGATAAGCCCCGCCGCCGACAGCTTTAAGGGGCAGACGTCCACACTCGGTGGGGAACGGGGGGTCCGGCTGCTGCACAGCTGGGAGGAAGCCCGGCAGCGGGCCTTCGACTGCGCCCAGCCGTTGCCTGCCCACGCCGTGCCGCTGCAGCGCGCAACCGGGAGGATCCTGGCCCGGGACATCGTGGCGCTGCAGGACATGCCGCACTACCCGTCGTCGGCCATGGACGGTTGGGCATTGGCCGGCAGCCCGCCGTGGATCCTGGCCGAGCCGGGCCAGCGGCTGGTCTCCGGGCAGGCCAGTCCCATCGTCACCGGCGCGCTGATCCCACCGGGGACCAAGTCCGTGCTGCGCAGCGAGTCCGGACAGATCTCCACTGATGACGAGGGACTGCCGGTGCTGGTGCTCAGCGGGCAGGCGAAGCCGGGCGAGCCCAAGGGCGGCCAGCACATCCGCAAGGCAGGTGGGGAAGCGCTGGCCGGGGACCTGCTGGTGCAATCCGGCGCGGTCCTGAACCCGGCGCAGATTGCCCTCGCGGCTCTGGCTGGCTTGGATGAGCTTCAGGTGCTGGGGCAGCCTGCTGTGTCGCTGGTTTTCACCGGCGACGAGGTGGTCAGCTCCGGTCTGCCGGAGCCGGGGCAGGTCCGGGACACCTTTTCGCCGCAGCTGGACTCTGTGGTGCGGATGCTGGGCGGGTCTGTGGTGGGCCAGCAGCGTGCCGGGGACAGTCTGGCTGCCATGGTCCATGCTCTGGAGGACTCGGAGGATGACCCGGCCGACGTCATCATCACCACCGGGGCCACCGGACGGTCCAGCGTCGACTTCCTGCGCCCGGCCATTGCGGAACTGGGCGGAACGCTGATTGTCGATGGTGTGGCCATGCGCCCCGGACACCCGTCACTGCTCGCGGAGTTCCCGGACGGGCGGTTCCTGGTGGGTCTGCCGGGAAACCCGCTGGCGGCTTTCATGGGTCTGTTGACACTCGGCGCCCCGCTGCTGGCGAGGCTGGGCAGCCGCCCGCAGCCTGCGACGCTGGAGGTGGCGTGCGGCTCGCCCATCCAGCCCAGCCCCGGTCGTACCCGCCTGGTGCCCTACCGTCTGGTCTACGGCTTGGCCTCGCCCGCGAAGTACACTGATTCGGGCATGCTGCGCGGACTGGCTTCGGCCGACGGCGTGATGCTGGTGCCCCCGCACGGCGCCAAGATGGGCGAGGCGCTCCCCGCCATCCCGTTGCCCTGGTAACCCCCAGTCCCCCGCTCCATTAGGTTGAGAGTGGAGCTCTGCCCCTTCGAGGCCTATTACAAGGGGCAGAGCTCCTCACTCAACGGGTGGGCGTCAGGGGGTGGCCGGTTCCAGGCGGATGACGACCGACTTTGACGTCGGCGTTCCGCTGGTGTCGGCGGTGGAATCCAGCGGGACCAGGACGTTGGTCTCCGGGAAGTACGCCGCCGCACAGCCCACAGGGGTGGAGTAGGCCACGGTGCGGAAGCCCTCGGCCCGGCGCTCGACGCCGTCCTTCCACTCTGACACCAGGTCCACCAGGGCCCCGTCGGCGATGCCCAACGATTCCAGGTCCGCCCGGTTCACCAGCACCACGCGCCGGCCACCGTAGATTCCGCGGTAACGGTCGTCCTTGCCGTAGATGGTGGTGTTGTACTGGTCGTGCGAGCGCAGGGTCTGCAGCAGCAGCCTGCCCTCCGGCACCTCGGGATACTCCAGCGGGTTAGCCGTGAAGATGGCCTTGCCGCTGGGCGTGGTGAACTTCCGGCCGTCGCGGGGACCGTGTGGCAGCACAAAGCCGGAGGGGTTGGCGATCTTGCCTTCGTAGTCGGCAAAACCGGGCACGACGGCGGCGATGTGCCGGCGGATCAGCGAGTAGTCACCCTCCAAGGCCTTCCAGTCCACGTGTGGCCGGTTGGCCCTCCAGCCCACCGGCGCGCCGCCGTCGAACAGCCGCTGCGCCAGGCGGCAGACAATCGCCACCTCGGAAAGCAGGGTGTCCGCTGCCGGGGCAAGCCTGCCGCGGGAGGCATGCACCGCGCTCATCGAGTCCTCCACCGTCACCACCTGGTCGCCGCCGGCCTGCCGGTCCCGTTCGGTGCGGCCCAGCGTGGGCAGGATCAGCGCCCGGCGCCCGGTGACCAGGTGGGACTTGTTGAGTTTGGTGGAGACCTGCACGGTCAAACGGGTGTTGGCCAGCGCCGCCTCGGTGACGGCGGAGTCCGGGGTGGCGCGGACAAAGTTGCCGCCCATCCCCATGAAGAACCGCGCCCGGCCGTCCCGCATCGCGGCGATCGCAGCCACGGTGTCGAAGCCGTGCTTGCGCGGGGAGGCGAAAGCGAACTCCTTATCCAGCGCGTCATGGAAGGACTCCGGCATCCGCTCAAAGATGCCCATGGTCCGGTCGCCCTGGACGTTGGAGTGGCCGCGGACAGGGCAGACGCCGGCGCCGGGCTTGCCGATGTTGCCCTGCAGCAGCAGCAGGTTGACCACGTCCTTGAGCGTGGCCACGGAGTGCTTGTGCTGGGTCAGGCCCATCGCCCAGCAGACCACCGTGGCCTTGGACTTCAGCAGTCGGGCGCCGGTGTCGCGGATCTGCTCCTCGGACAGCCCGCTGGCGCGCACAATTTCCTCCCACTGCACGGACCGCAGCTGGTCCAGGTAGCCGGTGAGCCCCGCCGTCGAGCCTTCAATAAAGGCGGTGTCAAACACCCGGCCCTCAAGGGCCCCGCCAGCCCGCTCCTGCTCCTCCAGCAGGACCTTGCCCAGGCCCTGGAAGAGCGCCTGGTCCCCGCCGAGGCGGATCTGCAGGAAATCGTCCGCCAGCGCGGTCCCGCCGCCCACGGATCCCCGCACGGTCTGCGGATTTTCGAAGCGCAGCAGCCCCGCCTCCGGCAGCGGATTGATCGCCACGATGGCCGCGCCATTCTTCTTGGCCTTCTCCAGTGCGGAAAGCATCCGCGGGTGGTTGGTCCCCGGATTCTGGCCCGCCACCAGGATCAGCTCGGCTTGATGCAGGTCCGCCAGGCTGACCGAGCCCTTGCCGATGCCGATGGTCTCGGTCAGCGCGGAGCCGGAGGACTCGTGGCACATGTTGGAGCAATCCGGCAGGTTGTTGGTGCCCAGCCCGCGCACCAGCAGCTGGTACAGGAACGCCGCCTCGTTGGAGGTCCGGCCGGAAGTGTAGAAGACGGCCTGGTCCGGGTGGTCCAGCGCGCGCAGCTCTTCGGTGATGATCTCGAACGCCTGGTCCCAGCCGACCGGGACGTAATGCGTGGCGCCGGCGTCCAGCAGCATGGGTTCGGTCAGCCGGCCCTGCTGGCCCAGCCAGTAATCGTCCCGTTCACGCAGCTCGGCCACCGAATGCCGGGCGAAGAATGCCGCCGGCACCCGCCGCCGGGTGGCTTCCTCGGCCACGGCCTTGGCCCCGTTCTCGCAGAACTCCGCGGCGTGCCGCTTCTCCTCCTCCGGCCAGGCACATCCCGGGCAGTCGAAACCGTCCTTCTGGTTGACCTTCAGCAGCGTCTGCGCGGTCCGGACCGCTCCCATCTGCTTCACGGCGATGTCCAGTGCGTGCGCCACGGCCGGAATGCCCACGGCCCGGGTTTTGGGGCTCCCCACTTTCAGGGCCGCCTCGTCTATGTCCTGCACCGGTGCCTTGCTGGCCACTGAACCACGTCCCTTCCTCGCTGAAGCTCTAGTCTGATCTTAGAGGGATGCAAGATCAGGAGGAGCGATGGGCCGGCTCACACAGCGGGTGAAGGTCACAAAGTACAGGTTCAGGTACGACGACGGCGGCGGCCCGGGGTCCGCTGGTGCGCGCGGGCACGGCGGCGCTGCCGGCGGGGTGGCTGCTGGGGGCGCTGCCGGCTCCGCCGACGCCGCCGACGCCGCGGGCGCCGCTGCCGGCTCCGGCGCGGTCGCCGTCGTGGACCGGCGCCACGTAACAGTAGGACACCGGGAGGACGTCCTGGCCGCCGAGGAGCCGCTGGAGATCCGGCTGGGACACGAGGCCTTCAGCGTCACGATGCGCACCCCGGGCGACGACTTTGACCTGGTGGCCGGCTTCCTGGTGTCCGAGGGCGTCATCTGGGAGCAGGACCAGCTGATCTCGCTGCGCTTCTGCGCCGGGGAGGACGAGGAGGGCCGCCAGACGTTCAACGTGGTGGAGGCGCAACTGCGTCCGGACGTGGCCCTGCCGGATGCCGACCTGAAGCGGCATGTCTACACCACCAGTTCCTGCGGGATCTGCGGCACCGCGTCCATCGATGCCGTCCGGAAGTCATCGCACTTTCGGCTGCACCCTCCTGCGGCGGCCGGCGGGCTGCAGATCCGTGCGGACGTGCTCGCCGCGCTGCCGGAGCGGCTGCGCGCCGGGCAGAAGGTCTTCGAGCGCACCGGCGGGGTGCATGCCGCCGGGCTGTTCACCGCCCAGGGCGAACTGCTGTGCCTGCGCGAGGACGTCGGGCGCCACAACGCGGTGGACAAGGTGGTGGGATGGGCGGTGCGCGAGGGGCGGCTGCCCCTGGCGAACGCCGTGCTCCAGGTCTCCGGCAGGGCCTCCTTTGAACTGGTGCAGAAAGCCGCGCTGGCGGGGATACCGCTGCTCGCTGCGGTCAGCGCGCCGTCGTCGTTGGCCGTGGAACTGGCCCAAACCGCGGGGGTCACGCTGGTCGGGTTCAGCCGCGGTGCCAGCATGAACGCCTACGCGCACCCGGAGCGTATCCTGGCCCCGTAATCCCTTCCCCATCGAGTGAGCCGT
>DASYGM010000140.1:0-2232 GCA_035999715.1 Micrococcaceae bacterium
CCAGCGGCCGGACGTGGCAGACCGTCACCGTGGCCACCGCCGCGCTGCAGTCCCAGTACAACGGAAACTGGACGCTGGTGATGGCGGCGACGACGGTTGCGCTGGCGCCGCTGCTGGTGCTGTTCGCGATCTTCCAGAAGAACATCATTTCTTCGATTGCGATTACAGGTTTCAAATGAGTTGGACAACAGAGGCTTCCGCGGCGTGGGGCCGCGGATCAGGGAAAGGACTTCCGCGATGAAGAGTGTATGGCGTAAGGGGGCGGCGCTGGCCGCAGGTGCCGCAGCGCTGGCGATGGTGGCCAGCGGCTGCTCGCCGGCTGCCCCAAACGGCTCGGGCAACAGCTCCGGGGGCAACACCACTGTGACGGTCAGGCTGTGGGATGACCAGGTGCAGAAGGCCTACGACGCCTCCTTCAAGCAGTTCGAATCGCAGAATCCCGGGATCACGGTCAAGACCGTGCTGGAACCGTACAGCACCTACTTCGACAAGCTGCGCACGGACGTCTCCGGCGGCAATGCGGATGACATCTTCTGGATCAGCGGCTCCTACTTTGCCCCCTATGCGGACAATGAGAACCTGATGTCGATCGGCTCCGACTTCGATTCGGAAAAGGGCGGCTGGGTCCCGGCGGCGGTGGACCAGTACACCCGCAATGGCAAGCTCTGGGGTGTCCCGCAACTGACCGACGGCGGTATCGCGGTCTACTACAACAAGGACATGCTGGCCAAGGCGGGCGTGGATCCATCCAACCTGACCTGGGATCCTACCGACCCGTCGAAGGACACCTTCCTGAAGGCGGCGAAGAAGCTGACCCTGGACGCGAAGGGCCACACGGCGGATGACCCCGCCTTCGACCCGAACCACATTGTGCAGTACGGGTACAACGCCAGCCAGGACCTGCAGGCCATCTACTACAACTTCATCGGCTCCAACGGCGGGGCGTTCCAGGACGGCGAGGACTTTGTCTTCGCCTCGGATAAGAGCGCGCAGGCCTTCCAGTACATTGTGGATCTGATCAACAAGTACCATGTCTCGCCCAGCGCGGCGGATACCAATGACAACGGCGACTTCATGCGGGACCAGTTCATCCAGGGGAAGGTGGCGATGTTCCAGTCAGGTACCTACAACCTCAAGAACGTTTCCGACGGCGCCAAGTTCGGCTGGTCGATTGCCCCGATGCCGGCCGGCCCCGACGGGCGGGTATCCGTGGTGAACAACATCATCGCGGCCGGCAACGCCAAAACAGCGCACAAGGACGCCACCACCAAGGTGCTCCAGTGGCTTGGTTCGGCCGACGGCGCCCGCTTCATTGGCGCTGAGGGTGCAGCCGTGCCGGCAGTCACCGACGCACAGAGCTCCTACAACGACTACTGGCAGAGCCAGAACGTTGATGCCAGCCAGTTTGCCAAGGCGGCTCAGGGCAAGACCATCAGTGCCCCGATCGGCTCCAACTACGGCGCGGCCTTCAACGCCTGGAAGCCGATCTTCAACGAGATCTTCCTGGGCCGCACGCCGGTAAAGGAAGGCCTGCAGAAGGCGCAGGACGCAGCAAACGCCGCGATGAAGCAGTAACCCCGCCTCCCTGCCGCATCGAGTGAGCGGTACGTGCGCGATACAGCGTCCAGACGAGCACGTACTGCTCACTCGATGGTTTGTTTAGCGCCAGAGTTCCGGCAGGGCGGGGAAGGCCTTTTCGTAGCCGGCCAGCAGGTCCCGACCGACGGATGCGGAACCGATCAGCGGGTGCAGGGTAAAGGCCCGCAGGGCAGCCTGCCTGTCGCCCTCGGTGGCGGCCCGGACGGTGTCCCGCTCGACGTCCTTGAGCTGGGCCATCAGGCCCAGCTGGTGCAGATCCGGGCTGGATACCGGCAGCGGCCGGGCCCCGCGGCCGTCGATTTCGCAGGGGAGTTCGACGACGGCGTCCGGCGGCAGGGCGCGGACGGCGCCGCGGTTGCGCACATTGAGGATCAGCTGCACCGGGGCGTCGGTGAGCAGCGCATGCATGGCGGCGAGCGCCACCTGTTCGTAGCCGCCGCCGGCCAGGTCCGTTTCATCGCGCTCCTGGCCCAACGGCCGGACTTCGGCCAGGTACCCTTCCTCGCGGGACCGGCGGGCTGCTTCCCACAGGCCGAAGGCCTCCGGTCCGGCGGCGGCCAGCTGCGGGTAGAGCCGGGCCTGCTGGCGGTCAATGGATTCGCCGCGGGCCTGCTCGGCGGCCCGGATCCCGGC
>DASYGM010000151.1:0-27737 GCA_035999715.1 Micrococcaceae bacterium
GGCCCGATGGCGACGGGCCTTTCCCGGCAGTGGACTTGGTCGCCGGCAGCGGCCCTACCGACCGGGACTGGTGTTCCCCGCTGCTTCCCGGCAGCAACGGCAGCGGGCGGCTCTTCGCGGAGGCATTTGCCCGCGCCGGTATCGCATCCCTCCGCTATGACAAGCGCGTGTCGGGCCCGCTCGCGAGAGAGAACGTTCCGAAACTCATCGGGAAGCTTAGTATGCAGTCTCATCTGGACGAGCTGGTCGCGGCAGTCCAGGCTCTCGCGCGGTTGGACTTCGTTGACTCCTCAAACATCGTCGGGTTCGGCAACAGCGAGGGGGCCCTCCATGTCCTCCACTACGCCACAAGTACCCAGGAAATTCCCTTCGCCGGGATCGTCCTCGCAGCGCCCCCCGGCCGCCCGATACAGACCGTACTGCTGTCCCAGCTGGCCCTGCAGTCGGCCCAGGTCCCCGGTGGGGCCGAGCTGATGGCCAAGGTCGAGGAAGCAGCTGCACGCTACTCCGCCGGACAGCCCATGCACCCCGATCCCGCCTTGCCCGACAGTGTGAAGATGGTGCTCGCCAGCTTCGAGACACCGGCGAATCTCCCACTCGCCCGCGAACTCTGGGTCGAGTCCACGTGCGACTCACTTGAGAAAGTAAAGATACCCACGCTGATGCTGATCGGCGGCAGGGACGTACAGATCGATGTACACGCTGACGGCGACCCTCTTCAGAAGGCCACCGCCGGGATGCCGAACGTGACCTTCGCCTTCCCGCCCAACGCGAACCACGTGTTCAAAGAGGACACGCGTACCCCAACCGAAGTCGCCGCCTCACCGGGAAACGGATACAACGAACCAGAAACTCATCTCGACCCCGAAAGCCTGGAAACGATCCTCACCTGGCTGGCAGCCCTGCCTCCATCGGCTTCCGCGATCCCTCGCTAAAGAAAGCACCGGGCATTGCCAGACTATCCGGACGGGCGCGGCACTGATCGACCCACGGCCGCCGCGGATACGGTCCACACCTTGGCCGCAACGGATAGTTCTCGGAGACCCCCCAGAAAGTTCCGGCAGGAGATCCCTGGCAACGCTCTGGCAGAGCGGGCCAGGCCCGCGGCTTGATTGAGCGGCCCGGGGCATTGCCGTAACAGCATATCCGGATATATCGTTTCCCGTAGTACATGAAAAGGAGTATGGGAGATGGTACGACGGAAAGAAGAAGTGGCCTGGGCGGACCCGGCCCTGTTAATCCTGGGCAGCCTGGCTAACGGACCCAAACACGGTTACGCAATCCTTCAGGACACCGAACAGACGACGGGGGTCACGATCGGACCGGGCACGTTGTACGCTGCCCTGGGCCGGTTGGAGGAACGGGGCTATGTCCGCGCACTGCCGGGGGAGGACCGTCGTCGGCCCTACGCGATCACCCCCAGCGGGTCGAAGGTGTTGGCGCAGCGGCTCACCGCAATGAAGAAGTTCGCCGCAGGCGGTCTCTCCCGGCTCCGGACGGCCCGGCCATGACCGGCCTGGCCCGGCTGGGTCTGCGCGTCTACCCGCCATCGTTCCGGGCACGCTACGGAGCCGAACTGTCCGCGCTGGTGGAGGAACTGCCGTCATCCGGACGGACGACGGCGGACCTCTGGCTTGGCGCGGTACGCGCCTGGGTCAGGCCCGTCTTCGGCGGCGCGGAGGGACGACGGCGGCGGCTGCAGGCCTCCGTCACCACCACCTGGGTGGCCTGGTGCGCAGGATTCATGATCGTGCCGGCGATGGCAAAGACCCTGCTCGACCAACCATCGGTAGGGCCCACGACCCCCGTGCGGGTGCTGGTCTACGC
Organism: Micrococcaceae bacterium; assembly: GCA_035999715.1. Classification (GTDB taxonomy): domain Bacteria; phylum Actinomycetota; class Actinomycetes; order Actinomycetales; family Micrococcaceae; genus Arthrobacter_M. The sequence goes on from DASYGM010000151.1 coordinate 1,828, forward strand.
CGGCGAGATGCTGCTTCTGGCCGGATGGGTGGTGGCCCTGTTTGGGGTGCTGCTGATGATTCCGCGGGTGCTTGGACCGGCCCTGCGTGTACGGCCATGGGCGGTCCTCGGCCCGTTGCTTCCGGCCTTGGTCCTGGGGCTGGGTGTGTTACTGGTGCTGATCGTCTTCGTCCTGGCGCACGCCTCGGGCGGGCCCGGCATGCAGGTGCTGTTCTATCTCTGGCTGGCCGCAGTAGCTGGCCTTCTCTGCTGTCTGGGCATCGGGCCTGCGGTGAGCCTGGGACGGCTGGCGCCAGGAATGGCGGTGCTGAGGGTGCCGGCATGGCTCGCGGCCGCACTGAGCTGGACCTTGGTATTGATGACCTGTTGCTGCATTGCCGCCGTCCTGCTGGCCGGTCGGGCCACCTTGCTGAACAGCCCGGCTCCGGTTATCGCCGTTCTGGCCATCGGCAGCCTGGCCTCCGTCGTGGCGGTGACCAGCTCCAGTAGAGGCATCGGAGCGGCAGTGCGTCCGTGAACGTACTTGACGACCCAATCGCGCGGCTCCCGGCAGAACTTCCGGCCGCCGTCCGAGCCGGGCCTCTGCTCTGACGGTTCTTCAATGGTGGACAAAATTCCGAATCGGTGAATCCACATAGGGCTTGCCGTGGCTCGGCTCAACGGTGCGGGGAAACCGCCATGCTCAGCACCATCGAGGGTTTAGCACCCCGGCGTCCGGACGGGTGCGTGTCGTCAAGGTTGGTTCGGTACGACGGGCGCCCCTTCGGACTTTGGCGGGTTTTCATTAGGGTTCAAGGCAGCCTGTACCAGGGCAGTGAGCTCGTGATCGGGGATCGCCGTCGCGTCTTCGGGTCGCAGGTGAAGCGTGCCTTTGCTCGTCCGAAGCCCCGGGTGTCGGGCAATGAAGGCATCTTCGCTCCCCTGCGGCCAGCCGTAGACGGACAGACCGTGCTTCCAGACGCCCACATGGAGCCTGCGGTTGCCAACCGTGTAAGTGGGCATTTTGTATGAGAGGACCACGGTTGCTTCGGGATGCGCCGCCATAATCAACCGGTGAAGCCTGTCGAACAGGGGACGATGTTCCTCCGCAATGCCGTCAATGTAGCCTTGCACACCTTCGCCCATCCCTGGCATTCAAATCGACCTCCAGACCCTTCACACGGCTTATAGCGTTCGGTCAACTCATCGGTTTCGAACCTTCAAACAGTCATCCTAAACTTCCTGTCAATGGTCCGCATGGGTGCGAGCACCTCCACGACTAAATCAGACAAGACCAGGCCCACCAGGCACCCCGCCCACCACCGAACCTTAACCTCCAAGGTCCGTCACTGGGGACGGAGCTCACGTCCCCGGGCGCTGGGCAGGGCGGTCGTACAGACGACATCAACTTCATAGGAAACTTCATAGGGACCGACCAGATGAAACACCGACGCCTTCGTCTATAGTTCGGTTGAGGGTCCCCACTTCACCTCTAACTTGGTGGGGACCTTCCTGACGCATACCGCTTGTCGCGGATGCAACTCTTTGACCACGCGATCACTATTAACAGAGGACCGGGTGCGTGAACGATCGCCGCCACCTTCCGGGTAGCTGCAGTCCAGGAGTGTCCAGCGTCGGGACAACCGGCCGCATCGGACCAGCTTTCCTCCGCTGGCTCCGAAGTCCAGACCGCAAGGCCCTGGATCGGTTGGCCCAGGGCTGGCTGGCGCTGCTGCCGGATGCGGATCTGATGCGGTACCGGCTGCAGGGCTTCTCCGCTGCGGCCGCGGATCGCGAGATCAGCGCGAGCGTGCGCCAGGGGGTGATGGACAGCACGGACACCCTCGTCGAATCGACCCGGGCAGGCCGTGAACAGATAGCGGATTTTGTTGCGCGCGGCCTGCTGCTAAACCCGCGGTCTTCCTATCCCCGGCCCCGGACGTAGCCAAGCCACCGGCTGGACCAGGAAGTGCCAACCCGGGCTGATCGAGCGTTCCTGGGTTCCGGCCTTGTTGGCGCCGCGCTCTCCCCCGCCACCTTTCTGTTCTACGGTGCCTTCCGGCCCGGCTACAAAACAGATTGCCAATTTCATCACCTACGGCATCCTGACGGCTCTCTCGGCTTTCGGCTCGCGCGCCAGCCTGGTTCCAGGCCGGGCGGCCTGCGCCTTCCCCGCGCTGAAGTTCCTCACGGGTCTGGCGCTGGTTGCCACCGGTACATTCCATCAGGGAATGATGCACAACGTGGTTTCCTACACGAGCCTGATCGCCGCGGTGACCGGGTTGTTCGTCATTGCCCGGTGGCTTCACCAGGAGCCGGGCTGGCGGGGCTGGGCCAGCTATGGGGTGATCAGCGCCGTGATCCAGGGGATTCCTCGCCGTTTTCGGCAGCCTGACATCCCACGGGGCGGCGGTTTCCTCGAAAAGCTGGCCACCCTGACCGGTGTCCTCCTCACCATCTGCTTACCTGCCGGGTGCTTTCCCGAGTTGACGGTAGTTGACCAGATGATCGACGTTGTGACCGCTCGCTATTTGTTCTATAACTTATATAACAAGAGGCGGGAGAGGTGGGAGCAATGATCCGCAACGTCGACCTGTCCGGTGAGGTGCCGATCTACCAGCAGCTTCGGGATCAGATCGTGGAGGCGATCGCCGAGGGCGTGTTGATCGAGGGCAGCGCGTTGCCGGCCACCAGGACGCTCGCCGCTGACTTCGGGATCAACTTCCATACTGTGAACAAAGCCTATGACCTCCTGCGTCAGGAGGGCCTGATCCGCCTCAAACGCAAGACCGGGGCGGTAGTGACCAGGAGGGTCGGGGCTCCGCCGTTCCCCTCGGAGTGGACGGCAAAGGCCCGGACGCTTCTGGCCGAGGCTATAGCCAGAGGATTACCGGCTGACGAGGTTCTATCGACCTGCCGGTCCTTGCTCGATTCCTTTGTTACGCCGCAAGAGGATACGCCATGAGGGTTGCCATAGTTCTGAGCTTTGTGTTGTTAGGACTGGTGCTCCTGCTCGGACTGGTGCTGCCCTCGGTCACCAGCCCGACCGTGCCCTTCGGGGTCCGAGTGCCGGCCCAGCATGCCGGGGACTCGACGGTAGTCCGGCAGACCCATATCTACCGGTTGCGGGTACTCATCAGCGGGATTATCGCCGCCGCGGCCGGTATTGGCAGCTACGGCGTGACGGGTGAGCCGCTGCTGCTGCCATTGTCGGTGCTGGTCCTTGTCGGCTTCTGGTACGGCTGCTTCTTCCTGGCCAATCAGGAGATCCGGGCCGCCAAGGCTGCCGGGGGCTGGTACCAGGGCCTGCACCAAGGCATCTCGGTAGACACGGAGCTGCAGACCGATCCGCCCCGCTTCCCGTGGCTCTGGCTGGCCCCTGCGGTGATCATCACCCTCGCCACAGTGGTGATCGGAGTGGTCAGTTACCCGTCGATGCCAGAAATCCTCGCGGTGCACTACGGCGCGAAGGGTACGCCGGACCGGCTGGTCGCCAAGTCGGTCGGCACGGCTTTCACACTGGTGTCCGTCCAAATCGGCATGACCGCGCTGCTCGGGGGCATGGCGGCAGCCATCGTCCGCAGCCGGCCCGACATCGACCCGGCGCACCCGGTAGGCTCCGCGCGCTGGTCCCGGCATTACATGTCCCTGGGCGCCAAGGCGCTGCTCGGGCTGGTTGCGATGATCGACCTAGCTATGCTGGGATCATCACTGCTGATGTGGACCGGAACGATCACTCCGTGGGCGCCGCTAATGGTTGCGCTGCCGATCCTGGCCGCCGTCGTCGTAACCATTGCGGTCCTGGCCAGAAACAACCGGGAGCGGGACGGGACCGAGGAAAACACAGGCCTGACCCACCGGGACGACGACAAGTACTGGCGCGGTGGCCTGGTCTACATCAACCGTGAAGACCACAAGCTGCTGGTTCCGCGCCGCTTCGGACTCGGATGGACCCTGAACCTTGCCAATCCCAGGGCAGCGATGCTCCTGACCGGCGTTGTGGCGCTTATCAGCCTGGTGATCACCCTGCGTCTGGGCGGCTGACCCCCACGGGTAGCGTCCAAGGGCAGAGCACCAAGGGTGACATTTAGCGTTGCAAAAATACCGGCACTTGTTGCTGCGAATCACAGCCTAAGCTACCCATCCAGCCCGCGCTCAACCCGCGCGTTCCACGTTCCCCGAACGGGACGGGTAGTTTCAGGGCGATGATTGCGTCGCTCAGGCCTCCCGGTCCTTAAGTAGCAGCTGAACGAGTTGGGTATGGATAAAGGAAAGAAAGCAATAACCAGCGCTCCGCTCGCCGTCATTACCTCGTTGCCGAGCGCCGAGGCTGCCTCGGCATTGCCGAACCAATCCCCTTTGCACCGGTCGCCCCCGGCATCAACAAGCGCAACGTCACCGCCGAAGGACACCGTTCGGTTCGCCATAGTGCAGAATCCCGACCACCCTGACTTGTCTGGCACCCTCCGACACCAAGACCAGCGTGAAGACCGGATTGAGGACGACGAGCTTCAGGGCAACCGCCGAGACTTCCCCGGGGAGCCGCAGCGACCGAACGGTTACAAGCGGAAGCTGATGACGGCCTGGGACGACGACGCTCAATAACCCGTTGCACCTGTGAAACACCCAGCAGAACTCCTCTGGGCGCAGCCAGCGGCCTTAGCCGGTTTTGAGGTAATCCTCCAGGAGCTCCACCTGGAGCCCGGCGGCTTTCTGCGCGGTGAGGAACGCGTTCAGGTCAGCGGCGAATTCGGGCTCGCTCCGACGCCCATCGTTAGGTCCTGAACGGTTGGGTCAAGCTGTCTTGGCCGGACCGCAACGGCGATCACATCTGGTCGAGGTTGGCGTACTCCGTCACGTCGAGGTAGCGAAAGACGGGACCGTGGGTGCATATCGCGCGCAGCTCCGCTGCGAAAGCGGCGGTGGCCGGGTGATCGGAGTTAGACATCGCGGCTTCGTGGTCCGGAAATTCCACAATCCGGACGTAGGTGCTGGGACGGTCACGGTCCACAGTCATGATGTACCAGCGAGTCGTGCGACGACTACCGATGGCTTCGAGCCAGCGCTCGAGGATCTGCTCCATCTCCCCGCCAGTGACCACAGGTACCGCCAGCGAGCCCAAACCACAAAATCAGTCGGGCAGTGTTCGGAGCGTTGGCCGATCCCACGCGGCGGGAAATTTTGCAGCGGCTCGCGGAAGGCGACGCGCAGGTTTCCGACCTCGCGGCACCGTTCAGGATCAGCCAACCGGCAATTTCCAAGCATTTGAAGGTATTGGAGAATGCCGGCCTGATCTCCAGGACCCGGGTGGCGACTGCCCGGCTCAGTCATCTGGAACCCGACCGGCTCAAGGAAGCGAGCGAGTATATGGAACGGTATAAGAAGTTTTTGGGTGAGTCCTTCGACAAACTCGACGCTGCGCTGGCCGCCTTTCAGCGCAACTCCACGCACAAGGGACAGGGCCGAGATGTCTGAGGGTCGCCAGCGGGAAATCAGAGACCATGATGTCTTCATCTCCCGCTCCTTCGCCGCGCCCAGGGACACGGTGTGGAGGTTCTGGACCGAGCCCCAGCTCCTCGCCTCCTGGTTCGGACCAGAAGGAGTTGACGTACCGGTCGACAGCATCACGGTGGACCTTGTACCGCGGGGCCGGTGGGAGCTAACCATGGTCGACAACGCCACCGGCGCCAGTCATTGGGTTGGGCTGCCGACCCGAGCGGCTGCTGGCCGAAACGATCCACCGCTCCCGCACCCTCCCCCATCATCTGGAGGATCTGGGGCCGGAGTGGTTTGAGGCCACAGGCCAGCTGGTGCAGGACCTCGTGGCCCGCAAACGCTCGACCTGGAACCGGTGGAACCTGCTCGCCGAGGCCGAACGCGCCTGCGCCGGGCTGCGCATGGCCACCCCGGACGACCGCACCCGGATGATCGACCGGATCGCCGACACGGCCGAAGCCTGCTCCGTCGCGCTCAACGACTACCGCTACACCCTCCCCGTCGATGCCGGGCCGGATATCGCCGCCGCCGGCCACACCGTCTTCGACCCACCCGCGGTCAGGGTATTCACCGATGCCCGGACCCTGGCCGATGAAGCGGCGGTCATGACCGTCGCAGAAACGGGAGACGGTCCGGGTCTGGACCCGTGGGACGCCGTCGACGCCCTCACCGCCGGCAACACCTCCCTCGCCTCCACCCGGGTTCCGGGGCTGACCCCGGACCAGCAGGACGCCGTGATCCAGGTCCTGACCAGCCGGCACCGGCTCGATGCCGTTACCGGCCCGGCCGGGACAGGGAAGACCAGCACCATGCAAACCATCACCCGCATCTGGCAGCAGACCCACGGCCCGGGCAGTGTGCTGGCCCTGGCCCCGGCCGCGGTCTCCGCCGACGTGCTCGGCACCGCCCTGGCCCTGCCGGCGGAGAACGTCGCCAAATGGCTGTACGAATCCGACGGCCCTGGCACCGCCAACAGGGCCGCCCGCTACCTCACAGCAGAAAGAATCCTCACCGCAACGAGCCGGAAGGGCGGGACCGGTTCGCACCGGGTCCGCCAGGCCGCGGGCCAGGCCCTCACCACCCTGGCCGCAGAACAGGCCCGGTGGCAGCTCAGGCCCGGTCAGCTGGTCATCATCGACGAAGCCTCCATGGTCTCCACCTACCAGCTCGCCGCCATCATCGCCCAAGCCACCGCGGTGGCTGCGAAGGTCCTGCTCGTCGGTGACCCCGCCCAACTGGACGCCATCGACGCCGGCGGCATCCTGGGCTGGCTCGACCGCACCGGCCACACCATACAGCTGAAAACCATCCACCGCTTCACCCACGCCTGGGAAAGCGATGCGTCACTGAAGCTACGCGCCGGGGACTACGACGGAATCACCGACTACCGACACCACGGCCGGATCACCGCAGGTGCCTACCAGGAAATGGTGGAGAGCGCCTACGTCCATTGGAAGTCCGACCGGCAGACGGGCCTGGCCTCGATCCGGCCGCTACCCGACTTTGGACATGCTCGACGTCGTCGATATCATGCTGGCCACAGGCGCCCGCATCGGCGAGGCCCTGGCCATCCGGTGGAAAGACATCGATCTGAAGTCGGAAAAGCCAACAGTCACCGTTAACGGAACCATCGTCTACATGCCAAGGCAGGGCCTGACCATCCAGGATCACCCGAAGAGCGCCAATTCCCGCCAAAGATACTTCTTGCCCGCCTTTGCAGTGGAGATGCTTCTGAGGCGGCAAATTGGCCAGCTGGAAGCCAATCCCTGGGACGTCGTCTTCCCCTCTGCCGTTGGAACGCTCCGCGACCCGAACAACTTCCGCAAACAGTGGTGCACGGCGCGTGAGGAGCTCGGCTTCGGCTGGGTAACCCCGCACACCTTCCGGAAGACGGTGGGAACCTTGCTGGCGGCCTCCGGGGGCATGGCTGCCGCGTCAGCCCAGCTCGGTCATTCCAGCGGGAATGTGACCAGCAAACACTACGTCCAAAGGATGCACGTGGCGCCGGACAATACGGCCATCCTGCAGTCCTTCGCAGAGATCTCATTCGAAAGCGGTGGGTAAGCGGTGGATGCCTACGTTGGAACACCAAAATAAAAGAGGCCTGATCTGCGTTTCCGCAGGTCAGGGCCTCTTTTCGGTAGGGCTACTCGGACTTGAACCGAGGACCTTAGGATTATGAGTCCCGCGCTCTAACCAGCTGAGCTATAGCCCCGTGCGGCCACGTTAGGGAAAACGTGACCATGCCATCTTAATATCCTTCAGGCTAAAGGGCGTGATCCTCGTAGCCTTCGCCGCGGTACAGCGATTCGAAGGTGTCCAGGGTGTGCTTGATGCTGTGCTCTTCCACCATGGCCCGGCTCGCCGCCCCCATCGCCGCCCGCTCATCAGGGGACAGTTCCAGGATGCCGGTGATCTTCCGGGCCAGGTCATCGCTGTCGTTGGGCCTGAACAGGTAGCCGTTCAGACCGTCCTTCACGAGGTGGGGCAGCGCCATGGCATCGGCCAGCACCACAGGGGTGGAAGCGCTCATGGCCTCGAGGGTGACCAGCGACTGCAGCTCGGCGGTCCCTGGCATACAGAAGAGATCCGCCTGGATGTAGGCCTTGCGCAGGTCCTCGTCGCTGGCCAGGCCAAAGAACTTGACCCGGTCGGTGAGCCCGAGCCGTTCCACCTGTGCCTTGAGCGCGCCCTTGACTTCGCCGCCACCGACGATTTCCAGGTGGATGTTCAACGCCGCCGGGGTCTTGGCGACGGCATCGATGAGCACATCCACGTGCTTTTCCTCGGCCAGCCGGCCGGCAAAGAGGACCGTTGGGTAGGGGTGCGGCTCAATGACCTCGCCCGGCTGCAGCTCGTAGGCCGCGGCGTCAATGCCGTTGGACAGCGGCAGTACCCGGTGCAGGAAGGCGTGCTTATGCATGGCCTTCGCGGCCAGCGGGGTGGGAGTGGTCACGACGTCCGCCAGTCCCATCACCTTGCCCATGTCACGCCAGGAGACCCGGCCGATGATGTTCTTCAGCCACTGCGGGAACGGCAGGAAGGGGTTTAGGTTTTCCGGCATGAAGTGGTTGGTCGCGATGATCCGGACGCCGCGCTTCTTGGCCTCATAGACCACATGCTCGCCGATCATGTAGTGGCTCTGCACGTGCACCACGTCCGGCTTGATCCGGTCAAAGAGCAGGCTGATTTCCTTCTTGATCTCCCAGGGAAAGCAGACCCGGAAGTATTCGTGTGTGGGCACGGAGTGTGAGTGGATCCGGTGCAGGGTGGCCTCGCTGCTGAACTCGGTAAAGCTCTTGCCATTGTCCGCACGGCAGGCCAGCACGTGCACATTATGGCCGCGGGCCGTCATGCCCTTGGCCAAACGGTAGCCGAACTGGGCCGCGCCGTTGACCTGCGGGGCATAGGTGTCCGCGGCGATCAGGATGGTGAGGGGCCTGGTTGCCACGGTTTCATCGTGCTGGCCCCGACTGTGTGTGGATGTCACTGAATTTGCTCCTGGTGGCTTCTCACGCTGCCGGCTCCCACCGTGCCGCGCGCGCCGGAGGTTCCCGGCGCCGTCGTCGTCTGTGCTGCTTGTACTGTGCTGCTTATCCGGGGCGGTGTTGTCCCGTGGACGCCCTTAGACCCGGGGCGCCCGTGGGGCATCCTTCCGTCCATCCCGCTTCGCCTCGTTCTTGCGTCTGACGACGTCGGGATGGTGCCTTGAGAGCGCAATGACTCCCACGATAGCAAGCAAAGCCGCTCCGACCATGGCTATCGCCACCACGGCGGGCACTTCCGGACGCAGTTCACCGAGAATTGTGATCCCGATCGCAATCCCGATCATGGGATCCACGACGGTCAGACCGGCAATGACCAGGTCCGGAGGCCCGCTGGCATAGGCGCTCTGCACGTACCAGGAACCCAGCCCACAGGCGGTCGCAATGGCGATGATGGAGTACCACTGCACATTGAGCAGGAAAAGCCCGTTCGGATCGAACAGCTGCTTGGAGATGATCCGCGTGAGCACGGCAACAAAGCCGAAGAGCACGCCGGCGCCGATGATGTAGAAGAAGGCCTTCAGCCGATGCCGCCACAGCACAATGGCACTGCCCAGGATCCCGACCACAATGGCCAGCAGCAGCACCACCGTCAGTTCCTCGCTGGCTGTGACATGCGTGTTTTCCCGCACCACATTGACTGCCAGCAGCACGAACAGGCCGCTGCCGCTGACGCAGGTGGTGATGGCGACGACGGTCCCCCGGTTGAGCCGGATGCCCTGGTCCTTTGAATTCACCACGGTGGTGATGACCAGGGCAATGGCGCCGATGGGCTGGATCACCGTGAGGGTGCCCAGCGTCAGGGCAACGACGTTCAGCGCCATTCCGGCGCCCAGCAGCAGCAGTCCCAGGACCCAGCGCGGGTTGCGCAGCAGGCGCAGGAACCCGCTTCCACCCAGCGCCAGTCCACCGGTGTTGGCCTGCACAGCGCTGCCCTGGCGCTGCGCACCAAAAGCCAGGAAGAAAGCGCCGGCCACCGCACAGGCCACCGCCAGCCACACCATCAGGCGCCGCCGTCGGTCAGCGGGGTGCGGTCCGCCGGGTAGTGCAACCGGCGGTGCTTGGCCAGGATCGCCCAGAAGTAGTTGTACGCCGCCAATAGGTGCCCGGCCATGCCGATGCCCAGGAACACCCATGCCGTGGCCTGGAGGGCATTGGGTTCCGGACCAACCACCTTGGCCAGCAGCAGCAGCGGGGTGCCGATCAGCAGCGCCGCCATCCGCACTTTACCTATGATGCTGACCGGCAGGTCCGGGTGCCAGCGGAAGAAAATGACGGAAACGGCAGTCAGCACGGCATCCGGAACCACCAGCAGCGCCAGCAGCCACCACGGCGCAATGCCTGCGACCACCAGGGTCACGGCGACGGTCAGCAGCGCTATCCGGTCCGCCATCGGGTCCAGCACCCGCCCCAGCTTGGACTGCTGGTCGAAGCGCCTGGCCACATAGCCGTCCACCCAGTCGGTGGAGGCCATCAGTGCCAGCACCAGCACCGCGTATCCGTATTGCTCCTGTGCCAGGACCAGCCAGACGAAGAGCGGAACGCCCAGAAACCGCACCACGGTGAGGATATTGGGAATGGTAAAGATTCGGTCATGGTCGGTCTGCGGGGCTCCGGGACGGGCGCCCGCGCCGATGAGCCTGAGCCTCATCCCTGCCCTCTCCCCGCGGACTTCTCCACTGGCCACTCCCCTGCGCTTCCATGCTCTGCCTGCTGTCTATGGCCTACTTCTTCAGCAGCTTCCGCAGCAGGATCAGCAGCGCCGTGCCGGAGACCGCCAGGACGGTCAGCGGCACCCACCGTTCCCGGGCCGAATCCAGCACCTCCCCGGCGGAGGCGGCCTGGCTGCCGAAGCGTCCCCTGGCGTCCGCGGCGGCGTGCCGCGCGGTGCCCCTGGCCGATGACACGAAGGCCCGTACCTGCTGCCGCACGTCCGCGCGCGCCACGAGTTGGGTCCGGAGGGAGAGCAGGTGCTGGCGGCGGTCCTTGGTGCGGGCCAGCAGTTGTGCCTCCGTGGGGGCGGGCCCATTCTGCGCCGCCTTGGCGTCCTTGGCCTCTTTGGCCCGCTCGGCCTTGAGTTCCTTCTGCGCTTTGGCGGCCTTGGCCTCGGCCTTGGTGGTGGGCTGGGCCGCCAGCGTCCGGACATCGAAGCCGGTACCCTCCTTGGCAATGCCAAGGTCGTACCGGATGCCAAACCACGCCGCCTGCGGAATCAGTGGCATGGTCTTCTTCAGGCGCAGCGCACCAACCAGGCCCAATATCAGGAACAGCAGCAGGAAAAACGCCGCAATCAGCAGGGCAGCCAGCCAGGCGGGCATCACCAGTGCCAGCGCCATGATGGCGGCCACGATCAGGGCCACCACCACCAGGCCCAGGAAGAGCAGCGCCACGGTGAGGATTCCGGCGGCAATACCCAGCTGGACGCCCTTGCGCTTGAGCTCCACCTTGGCCAGCGAAATCTCATCATTGAGCTGCTTCAGAACCAGCCGGAGGGTCACCTTCGAAGTGTCCAGCAGAGACGAACCATCAGCCGCGGTGCCGCGTGCCCGTGGACCGGTCTTAGCGTAGCGAGAACTGCTCATCGGAACTGCCTCCATCACCTAGGCACTGCGGGCGCGGAATGATCCGCACACTATTGAAGCGCGGCCGTTTCCGGCGCACGTACCTGACAAAATTACCATTGCAGGGCACGACGGCGGCCCGCAAGTGCCCGGAGCCCCGCGCGTTGCGTCGGGGCAAGGCGGTTCGACGCGATTTGGGAAGGCTGGGTGTCCGGTTGCGCCTATGCCTTGGCGCGCCTGGGCGGCGGTTCGGGCCTTGGTGGGTGCGTTTCGCCCGTCGGGTCGCCCCACCGGCCCCACTGCCGAATAGGATTGGAACCGGCCCGCGCGCCGAACAACCGCCCCCCACAGCCAGGGTTACCAGGCGCTGTGAGCGGACCCGTCCCCAAAGGAAGAATCCATTGAGCACGCACACGCACCCGGGTGACGCCCTCACGCGCCGGCAGAAGCTGATCTACATCCTGATCCTGGGGATGCTGACCGCCCTGGGCCCCTTCTCGGTGGACCTGTATCTGCCCGCCTTTCCGATCCTTGAGCGCGACCTCAATGCCAGTGCCACTGCAGTACAGCTGACCCTTACGGCCACCACCATCGGGTTCGCCCTGGGCCAACTGGTGGTGGGGCCCTTCAGTGACAAGGCCGGACGCCGGCTGCCCCTGATCCTGGCCACCGCGCTGCATGTGCTGGCTTCGCTGGGGGCGGCCTTGTCCACGGATATCATCATGCTGGGCATCTTCCGGGTCCTGCAGGGCGTTGGCGCCGCCGGCGGAGGCGTCGTCGCGATGGCCATGGTCCGGGACCTGTTCAGCGGCTACCCGCTGGTGCGGATGTTTTCGCGGCTCTCACTGGTCAACGGCATGGCACCCATCCTGGCCCCGATCATCGGATCCCAGCTGCTGGGAATCATGCCCTGGCCTGGCATTTTCTGGTTCCTGGCCTGCTACGGGGGCATTGTCCTGCTGGCTGCCATGTTCCTGATTGTGGAGACGCTGCCCGCAGAGCGCCGCGGCAGTTCCGGCGCCACCGTTTTCCAGCGCTACCGGGCGGTTTTCTCGGACCGCATCTTCGTGGGGACCATGCTGATCGCCGGACTGAACTTCGGTGGGCTTTTCACCTACCTGTCCGCTTCAACGTTCCTGTTCCAGACGGTCTACTCATTCTCGCCCCAGGAATATGGGCTGCTCTTCGGCATCAACTCCTTGGGGATCGTGGCCGGCGTGCAGATCGCGGCCCGGCTACTGCGCCGGATCGGTCCGCAATGGGTGATCGCCATGGCCACCGTGGTGCAGGTCGTCATGGCAGCGCTCATTGTGGTGCTTGACCGGGCCCAGCTGGGCCAGTGGGGCATCATCTTCCCGCTCTGGTTCTACATCCTGGCCACCGGATTCATGTTCCCCAGCGTCCAGATCCTGGGCCTGGCCAGGCACGGCGCGCAGGCTGGAACGGCGGCTTCCCTGCTCGGCGCCGCCACCTTCGGCTGCGCGGGCGTCATTTCCCCGGTGGTGGGCCTGGTCGGCGTGCAAAGCGGAACCCCGATGGGCGCGATCATGGGTGTATGCATCGCACTGGCGATGGTTGCGCTCTGGCTGATCGTGCGGCCCCGGACCGTACCGGCCATCTGAACCAGGATGGGATTAGGACCTGGCGCCGCCCGGCTTGGCAACCAGGCTCTGGTCCGGGACTGGCGAAGCGGGATAAAATCTAGTGTGGCCAAATGGCAGGATCCTGAGCCGATTCCCGCCACCTGGCAGCGGCTCGACGCCGGGATGCTGCCGCTGTGGTGGGATCGTTTGTGTGCCCAGACGAGCCAGGAATCTGCTTCCCTCTATGCGTCCGGTCTGTTCGCCGAGGACCGTCGGCGCCCGATTGCCCAGTGGTTCAATCCGGCACTGAACGCCGCCATGCTGGTGGCTCCCGAAACCTCCCCGGAGTGGCCGGTGCAGCGCTTCGGAATCTTCTACGCTCCACCTGGAGCCGGGTTTGAACGGGTTCATTCCGCCGCGCACGAATGGCACCCCAAGGCTCCGCGCCAATCCCCTACAGAAGACGAGGCCTTCGCTGCCGCGATCGGGGAGGCGGAGCGCTTCCTGCAGGTGGAGATGAACTTCGTCTGAGGCAGCTATTGCTCCCTTATGCCGGGTACTTCGCAAAGCGCCCCACCCGCCGCACCTCGCCGGGCCAGTTGCCCAGAAGGGAAGGGAGCGACGCCGTCACCAACCGCCGCGCGTTGGCGTATGTCCCTTTCGGACATCGTCGGACATTGCCATTTCGGCCCGCAGGCCTAGGAGCCGGATCGGACGGCCCGCTTCGATTCCGGCTGCGAGGTCCAAGACCCGCGCGAGGATTTCGTTCGAATCGAATGTCTCGGGAATCTTCCTCGCGTGGGTCTTGGTAAAGAACGGCGCGTAGCGAACCTTGAGGGTCACCCCAACCACGGGCCGTCCCTCGGCCACAACGTCCTCAAGGACACGCGCAGTCAGCTCCCTCACCGCGTCGTCCACTTGGGCGGGCTCGGTCAGGTCGCGCTGGAAGGTGGTCTCCCGGCTATGCCCGCGGGCAACCCACGGGGTGTCGTCTACAACGCTGGTGCCGTCCCCGCGTCCGAGCTCCGTATACCAAGGACCCATCCTGGGGCCGAACTCCGGAACCAGGTCCTGGGGGTCGGACGCGGCGAGCTCGGCGACTGTGTTAATGCCGAGTTTGGCCAGCCGGCCCGACACCTTGGTTCCAACGCCCCACAGGTCCCTGGTGGGCCGACTGCCCATGACCTCGAGCCAGTTCCCCGAAGTCAGACGGAAAACGCCCGCCGGCTTGCCGAAACCGGTGGCGACCTTGGCCCGGACCAGGGTGTCGCCGATGCCCACGCTGCAATGCAGCTGCGTCCGCTCCAGGACAGCGGCCTGCACCTGCCGGGCGTAGGCTTCCGGATTCTCCGTCTCCGTGCCTACAAACGCTTCATCCCAACCCAGCACCTGCACCGTGGCGCCGGGCTGGGCGCGCAAGGCAGCCATCACAGTTTCAGACGCCGCGAGGTAAGCCTCCTGATCGACGGGCAGGATCACAGCATCCGGCACTTTCCGGGCCGCAATGCGTAAGGGCATTCCGGAACCCACGCCGAACGCCCTGGCTTCGTAGGATGCGGTCGACACCACAGCCCGTTCCGTGGGGTCGCCCCGACCGCCGACAATAATCGGCTTGCCCGCAAGCTCCGGCCGCCGGAGCACTTCGACCGCCGCGATGAACTGGTCGAGATCGACGTGCAGCACCCACCGGATTCCGCTCACGCCACCAGTCTGCCCTAAACAACTCGGGCAAGCATCGGGGCGACTGGTTTGGTGGGCGTCAGCGCCAGAATTCGGTGAGCTGCCCGGCAAGGGCTCTGCCTTGGTTGTAACCGGCTCGAGCCGCGGGCGGTCGCAGCGAGAGATCCATCGCATTGGCGCCGAACATGTGCTCGGAGTTGCTGTCCGGGAAGATCATTTCGACTCTGCTGCCGCGTGCGCGTAGTTCGTCGACCTGCGCCGCGAGCTGCAGGCCCCAGTCCAGCGGATGCAATGTTCTGCCGCCGAAGGGTGACAGCACCAGCACCCGCCCGTATCCGGCTGCCAGATCGGCATTCTCGTTCCGTCGGTAGCCGCCGTCGATGTACCGGTTGTCGCCGATCCTGTAAGGAAGGCTGCTGGCACAGCTGGCGGCGACGGCGTCCGCCAGGTCAACTCCGCTGTGCCTGTCGAACACGACCGGTTCACCGGTCTGGGCATCGACCGCCGTGATGAACACCGTTCGTTGCGGCCAGCGCTGACTGGGCAGCCGCGAGGCAACAGTGGCGCGCCACTGTGTTTGCCAGGACCCGTCCGACGCCGCATCCATGTCGAGTGCCGCCGCACCCATTCTGCGGCGCATGTCAGCCGGGCCCTCAGCGGAGGCGATGATGTTGCTTATCCTCTCCATGTGGTCCGCCACCGGCCTGATCGGAACGCGTCGTCGGTCGGATCCGACCGGACCGGTCCGTTGCTGGGGGGCAGCGGCAAGGATGGCAGCAAGCAGCTCGGTCGGGGTCGCGCCAGCTATCTGGGCTGCGGCCGTCGATCCGGCTGACGTCCCGATGGTCAGGTCGGCTGTGGTCACGTCCAGCCCCGCATCGAACAGGCCGGAAACCACGCCGATCAGCCACGCGTTGCCTGTCGATCCGCCGCCGCCGAGGACCAAAGCCCGCTCGCCCGCGGCGGGTACACGCCTCGCGGTGTCGATTTGCGGCTGATCCTGGTCGGTCGTCGTCGGGGTGAGGTGCACAGTTGAAGAAGGTGTTGCGTTCATGGGAGTCGCCTTTCGTGAATTGCCTGTTGGACGCTCCCGGTGGCGACTCGTTTAGTCGCGCGATCGTGGACTCAGGGGAGCACCCAGTGCGGATACTGCGTTCATGGGTCTCACCTCCCGCCGACGGATCACGATCGCGGCAACGCTAACACGCCGACGATGCGTGTGCAAGTGAAAAAACGCGGGATCTGGCGCGCGACAACGGTGCGTTTCCTGTGGGCGCGGGCCATTTAATGCCCAAATGAAAGTGCCTCCAACAGGCGTTTCCGCAAGTAAGAGGCACTTTGTGGCTCCCCCGGCTGGACTTGAACCAGCAACCCTTCGATTTGCCGAAGGGCCTTTTCATCGGTTTCCGGTGGGTGCCAAAAACGCCTAGAATCCGCGCCAAACCGGGGTAAATGAAGGGACTGAGGCGTCATCGATATTGGCTGTTTTTCATCGTTTCCGGTGGGTTTCCGGTGGGTGCGCCTGCGTCCACCAAGGATGCAGGAGAAGGCCTGTGGGTTGCTCAGCGGATGCCCTACCGGTAACGGGGGAAAGTCAGGACTGCCGCGATGTTGAAGAGGAAGATGGTGGACACAACGTAAACATCCCCAGCCTCCTCCTGTCTCCACCTTCAGGCGTCCAGCAACTGACCGTATGAGGCCCCCGGGCAGGGCCGCTTTTTCACCTCAAACCAGCAGGCGGCGGCAGGGCGCGTGGCGGCCCCCGGGCACGGTTCGGACGCCGGCCGTGGCACTGGTCAGGGCGCCGCTGCCAGGGCCACAGGTAGTACGGTCAGGGCGGTGATGATGAATTCGGGAGCTTCAAAGTAGCCCGGGTAGCTTGCGCCGGTTCTGTTCAGCCAGGTGTCTATATAGCAGCCACTGCCGTTTCGGTCTGCCGGCGCGCGGCCTGCTGTGCAGAATACTCACCCACAGACGTCGCCCGTTACTCCTTCACGGTTACCAGTCGTGAAACCTCGGGATCGGAAGATTGGGTAAAGGCTCCACGCTGTTCACCTCAGGCCGACGGTGCCCTCGTCAGCTTGTCACCGGTCTGTCATTCCAGCGGAAAGGCGAACCTCTTCGACGTCGAGGCGGCGTTGGATCTCCCGGAGGACAACGTCGTCTATACGCCTCTCGTCACGAAGGCGGAGGACGGTTTGCCGCCTGGCCGCGAGCAGGCCGAGACGAAGTTGCGTGGCCTGGGCGTCGTGGTCAAGAATGGCCTGCTCGGCATCGCCGTTTCCCGCGGCCTCGAGGATTGCCAGACGCTCCTCGTATTCGTTGATGACGCGGTCGCTCACCTCCTTGTCGATTCCGAGGCCGGCGGCCAGCCTTGGCAGTTCCGACAATGCGGCCTGAGCGGCTTTGGTCTCCGCGAGGCGCCGTTCCTTAAGGAGTGCACTATCGTGCGGGAGGCGTGCCCAGCGCACAACGGCCGGCAGAATGAGCCCCTGCACCACCAATGTCACGACAATCACTCCGGTGGTGACGAATACGATGAATTCCCGCCCGGGGAAAGGTGCTCCCGTATTCAGCCTGACCGGCACGGCGAGGACGGCAGCCAAGGAGACGGCGCCGCGGAAGCCGGCGAAGCCGCTGACGACCCCAGACCGGTTACTCAGTCGGCGCGGCCGCTGCTGCGGTCGCCTGTCGAAAAGGCGGATCAGGTAGGCCGTGGTGAACAAGTAGCCGAAGCGGATGGCGATAATGACCGTTGAGATAGCCGCAACTGTGATCAGACCCCGCCACAGGTCGGTGCTGGCCAATCCCCTTGTCGCTGCAGGCAGTTCTATGCCGACCAAAACGAACAGGCTCCCGTTCAGGATGAAAGTTGACAGCCCCCAGAAACCGTCACTTTGGCGTCGGCTTTCGGCTATGCCAATGCGGGGTCCCGCCTGGCTCATGGCCAGTCCTGCGACGACCACGGCGAGCACCCCCGATGCATGGACTGTCTCAGCGATGAGATAGGCAGCGAAGGGCGTGATCAGTGAGGCAACGTTCTGCGTCAGGGGGTCATGCAGTCTCCGTCGAGCAATAATTGCAAGCCATGCGACCAAGCCTCCTGCAACCGCTCCCCCCAAGTATGCGATGAGAAACGCCAGCGAAATAGTTGCCACGGTCGGTGCAGCGTGGCCAACGGAGAAAGCCACGGCCAGTGCATAAAGAACCAGTGCTGTGCCGTCGTTGATCAGGCTTTCGGCCTTGAGGATCGTGACGTTGCGGTGTGGAAGCGACCGCGTCAGTGAACCGGCAGCAGTCGCGTCGGTTGGCGCCAGAGCCGCACCGAGCACCCACGCCGGCCCCCAGGGTAGACCAAGCAAATGCGCGCATGCCGCGATCCCTGCCGCCGTGGCCACTACTAGGCCCGTGCTCATGAGGATGATGCCGCGCAGATTGGAGCGGATCTCGCGCAGCGAGGTTGTCAGGCTTTCCCAGTAGAGCAACGCCGGCAGGAAAAGGAAGAGGACCACCTCGGGTGGGAGCCTGATAGCGCCGAAAACCGGAATTAGGCCGATGACGGTCCCCGTCGCGACCAGGAGCAGCGGTTGCGCGATGCGGGTTTTGTGCGCAACCACCTTGGTCAACAGAATGACTCCTCCGATGACCACAACGAATTCAAGACCGCGCATTCGACCTCCATAAAGTCACCAAAGGCCCCTAAGAGATAAGACAGGCAAGCCATTCTCCGCCCTCAGCACCGAGTAAACGTTAGAGCCAATCCCCGCGTTCCCCCATCCCCCCAAACCGGGGTCTGTCGTTTTCCCGCGAATGGCACGGCCGCCCTCAGCGCCACCCCGGCCCGCAGGCCGAGGAATGTTTTGCCCCGTGGAAGGCGCCGGCAAGCCGGCCAGGTCCGCTCCGTCGTCCAGAAAGACGATGTTGACGATCAGGTGGTGCGGAGCTGCTGGTCCTTTGTCACCGGTCCGTCGAGACCGGTCAGGAGCGTGACATGTATGGCGACAAGCCCCGATTGGTTCTCTGGCGTAGTCGATGTAGTAGGCGACCAATACCCGTGCACTATGGACTAATGCCCGCGCACTATGTCGGGAAACTCCACTGCCAATTTTCGCTGGTCACTGCCCCGATGTCGTCTTCTACCGGAACTGCCCTCAGGGCAGCCCGTTCCCTGGCCGGACGCCCAATCCGCCCACTGCGGCCCGTCCCGTCATGCGCTCATCAACTTCGAGTGAGACGGCACATTGCCTTAGGCCAGCGCCCCTTCGCCTGGGCCGGCGTAAGACGCTCCCAGGTCGGCACAGGACAAGCCAGCAGATGACGATGCCCCGGACAGCCCAAATGAAGCAATCGCTCGCTGAAGGTGGCCTCGGCACACAAGTCATCCGTCGCGGCGTTCCATTTCGGCCAGTCTATCGATCTTGTCGAGCCTGGCGTATCGGAGCTGCCGGAAGAGGCGAAGCGTTGGCTTTAGGGCGAAGCAGACGGATCCGATGAGGAAGCACCACAGGGCCGGTGTCATCGCTGTGGGTGAAAAGAAGAGGACACTGCCGATGATGAAGAGTCCGGCAGCGGTGAAGTCGACAAGGGTGTAGATGATCTCGATGGTGGCGTACAACTCGGCGTGGGCCGGGGATTTCTGGTTGTTTGAAGGGTCGAACAAATGCATGGCCTTCTCGGTTTCTACGTAGGTTCCGGCGTTGCCTGTGCGGGCAGTAATGCCTCTGGCTGCTTGCAGACAGGGTGAAAATCCGGGGAGGGAGCGGCATGAAGGGGAGGGTTAGTCCAGGGTCAGTCCAGTCCCTCCACTACTTCCCCATAGGCGAGGTTGGGGTCCATGAACGCCTGGTTACCGCCGGGGAGGAGCCGGACATGGACGCCGTGAAGCTGTTCCGCAACGGACTGTTCCATGACTGGAAGGACGGTTTCAATGAAACGGGGGGTCTTGTCGGAGAGGTACTGCTGGTAGCCTTCGGGTAACTCGGTCATGATCTTTCCTGTTCTGTTTCTGATTTTCGTTTCGGTGGTCGTAGCTGCCGGCTCCGCTAATACCCCACAGTTGATGCAACCGGGACGGCAGCTACAGCGGGCAGGCAGCGCAAGGATAGCCGAGGGGGTAAGAACAGATCATTTCGGCTTCGGAGCGTTTCGCCGGTAAATCCATCCGGGATCCCATATAACCGTCTGGAATTTGGATACGTTGGGCGGCGAGGCGAGGGCTGGGCATTCGAGCGCCCGCCCGCGCCGGGTATGGTCAGCTCCCCCCGGTCCGAACGGCAGCAGCCGCGAGGACGAATCCGGAGAGGGCGGAAACCGCGCACAGGATCCAGAGAAAAACGACAAGGCCGCTTTTCTCCCGCAGGCCGGGTCCCCGCCCGGCCGACACGACCCCGGCCCGGATTAAAGCTATTCCCGCACTGGCGATGGCGATTGTCCAGAACACCCATTCATAGGTGGCCACGAGGCTTTCTCCCATACTGGCCCTTCCCTTTCCGACCGGCACGGACGAATGTCCGGCGCACGAGGAGTAGTTGCATCAACGCTACCATTGCGATGGCGCAACGAAAAGGGTCTTGGTCCCGCCGCGACGTCACCACGCCCATGCGCGATCCCCCGGGGGCAGAGCTGGCTTCCAATTCCCCCGTGAGGCCCACACGCCATACGCCGGGACGGCCGCACGGGCGGGCCTGCGACGCCGCGACCAGCGGGGCCGAGGCCACCGCTTCAAGGCCTCGCACTTCCCGGTCCCGGCAGAATTTTTGCGCGTTTCATTGCGTCTTCGCAATTGTTGCGTCTAGAGTAGGTAGCATGCTTAGTAATCCCCTGCAGGAGTTTCCGCCCCACGTTCTACGCGAGTATGCGATGCTTGCCGACGGCGCCCGCGCGGCCCTGATCGGCCCCCGCGGGGATGTGGTGTGGATGTGTGCACCTCAATGGCACGATGATGCGGTGTTCTCTTCTCTGCTAGGTGGCCCGGGAAATTTTGCGGTCACTCCCACGGATCCGCACAACGTCTGGGGCGGCAAGTACGAGGACGGCACCCTGATCTGGGTGAGCCGATGGGTTACCGGCACGGGGATCATTGAATGCCGCGAAGCTCTGGCTTATCCCGGGGATCCTGTCCGTGCCGTGCTGCTGCGCCGGATCCAAGCCGTGCTGGGACCGGCGTCCGTACGTGTGACGGTGGATGCCCGGGCGAATTTCGGCAAGCACAAGATGAGCAGGCTCTCCTCTGAGGACGGGATCTGGACCGCCCGGTCCGGGGATCTCAGGGTACGACTGGGAGGTGCGGCGGAGGCGGAGCCCGGGCCAGGGGGGCTCGAAGTCGTCGTCGAGTTGCCTCAGGGGAAACATCATGACCTGGTCCTGGAGATCTCCAACCAGGAACTGCCGGCTGAGCCGGTGCAGGCGGAGCCGGCCTGGAGCGCCACGGAGAACGCATGGCACTCTGCCGTTCCCCGATTCGAAAATACGATCGCGGCCGATGATTCCCGGCAGTCTTACGCGGTGCTGCGTGGAATGACCGGTGTCGGAGGAGCGATGGTCGCCGCTTCGACCATGGGCCTGCCCGAACGCGCCGAGCAGAAAAGGAATTACGATTACCGCTACGCGTGGATCAGGGATCAGTGTTTTGTCGGTCAGTCGGTGGCGGCCTGCAAAATGTTTCCCATGTTGGATGACGCTGTTGGCTTTGTTGCTGCCCGGTTGCTTGATGACGGACAGGACATGCGGCCGGCCTACACCGTCGAAGGGGGCAGGGTTCCGGATGAATGGGATGTTGGTCTGCCCGGCTATCCGGGGGGTTCCGGCAAGGCCGGAAACTGGGTTAATGACCAGTTTCAGCTCGACGCGTTCGGGGAGTCGCTGCTGCTGTTCGCTGCCGCTGCGGAACATGACAGGCTCAACCTGGAGCACTGGAAGGCTGCGGAGATCTGCGCGGATGCCATTATGGCACGGTGGCAGGAACCTGACGCGGGGATTTGGGAACTCGACAACAGGAAGTGGGCCCACTCCCGCCTCATCTGCGCCGCGGGTTTACGGGCCATCGGCCGCAACGCCCCTCCTGAACAGGGTTCCAGGTGGACATCCCAGGCCGACACCCTGATCACCGATGTGGCCAAGGACTGCCTGCATCCCAGTGGACGGTGGCAGCGGGCACCTCACGACGGCCGCGTCGATGCGTCGCTGCTGCTGCCGGTGATCCGGGGAGCGCTTCCGGCCGATGACCCCCGCTCTGTGGCGACCCTCAAGGCCGTCCGGGACGACCTGGCCCGGGACGGGTATCTCTACCGCTTCCGCCAGGACGGGCGGCCCTTGGATAAGTCCGAGGGCGCCTTCCTGCTGTGCGGTTTCGACATGGCCATGGCCCTGCACCAAAGCGGGGAGACCACCGAAGCGGCCCGCTGGTTCGAAAGAAACCGGGCCGCCTGCGGCTCCCCTGGACTCTTTACTGAGGAGTACGACATCGAACAGCGCCAACTGCGGGGCAACTTCCCCCAGGCCTTCGTACACGCAGCCATGCTGGAAACGGCCCGGCGCCTGGCAGATCCCCCGCCACCATGGCGGGGCCTGAATTCCTAACAGGAAGCACCAACAACCCATTCCCGGGCAAAGCGCGCGGGACAGGACGAGGAGCACCATGAACACCTTCAAAAACAAGACAGTCGTTGTGACGGGCGCCAGCGGCGGCATCGGGCGGGCCACGGCCATCGCCTTCGGTGAACACGGCGCCTCGGTCGCCCTGCTGGCCCGCGGAGAAACAGGACTGGCGGGAGCCGCGAAGGAAGTAGAAGCCGCCGGGGGACGGGCCCTGACGATCGCGGTGGATACATCCGACCACGATGCCCTCGATGCGGCCGCCACCCGCGTTGAGCAGGAACGGGGGCCTATCGACATCTGGGTCAATGTCGCCTTCACGTCTGTCTTCGCCCCCTTCACCGAGATCAAACCGGAGGAGTTCAAACGCGTCACGGAGGTCAGCTACCTGGGCTACGTCTACGGAACCATGATCGCCCTGGACCGGATGAAACCACGCAACCGCGGCACCATCGTCCAGGTCGGCTCTGCCCTGGCCTATCGCGGGATCCCGCTTCAATCCGCCTACTGCGGAGCAAAACACGCCATTCAGGGCTTCAACGAGTCACTGCGCTGCGAACTGCTGCACGACCGCAGCCCGATCAGGACAACGATGGTCCAAATGCCTGCGGTCAACACTCCACAGTTCAGCTGGGTACTATCCCGTCTCCCCCACAAGGCCCAGCCGGTACCGCCCATCTACCAGCCCGAGGTCGCCGCGCGCGGCGTGCTTTTTGCCGCCGCCCATCCCCAGCGCAGGGAGTATTGGGTGGGAGGAAGCACCATGGGAACGCTGGCAGCCAATGCCGTCGCCCCTGGGCTGCTGGACAGGTACCTGGCCCGAACCGGATTCAAGTCCCAGCAAAGGCCGGAGCCCCGCGACCCGGAGCAGCCGGCAAACCTTTGGGAACCAGCCGACAGCGGACGGGATTTCGGCACCCACGGCGCCTTCGATTCACGCTCCGCGGACCGTAGTTTGCAGCTATGGGCTTCCCATCACCATGGCACCGTCTTTGCGGCAGCCGGGGCCGCAACCGCCGGCGTGTTGGCAGGCTGCGGGTTACTGCTGGGAAAGGCCATGCGGCGGTGAGGCGGCTTGAAGCCTTTCGGGCCGGCTACGGCCTTTGCCAATTGGCCTTTCCCACCGTGATTTCCCGGCTGGTGCTCGGCCACCAGCCCGACAGGCGGCTGAGCCTCGTGATCCGCATCCTGGGCGCCCGGCACCTTGCCCAGGCACTGATCCTCGGAGCGGTCCCGGCCTCGCCCGTCCTGCACACCGGTGGCTGTGTGGTGGACTCCCTACACTCCGCCAGCATGGTCGTGCTGGCGGCCGCTGATCCCCAACGGCGCCCGGCAGCGGCCTTGGATGCCCTCGCGGCAGGTCTATTCGCCGGTGCCGAATTCCGCGCCGCAGCCAGCCGTGCGCGAATCCAGTCCGACACGCACGCCGCCGCCGGGGCGGCAGGGGCTGAAGGGTAAGGCGGATGCGCGTGTTTCAGCTATGGAGGTCCAGGGCGAACCGCCCATCTTCGGTCTCAGCTTCCCCGGAGGCTTGCGCGAACGCTTCCATGGCCGCGCTCAGGGAGCTCCGCGTCCTGGCGGGCAGGTGTTCCAGGACGGCTGCTATCGCCTCCCTGCGGTGCGACATCACGTGGTCCACCAACTGGCGGCCCTTGGCAGTGAGGACCAGTCTGGAGAGGCGGCGGTCCTGCGGATCCTCTCCACGTTCGATCAGCTCGGCATGGACCAGGCGGTCGCAGGTACGCGTGGCGTTGGAGGGATGGACACCAAGCTCAACTGCCACCGCGCCAAGATTCTGCGGACCGCGGTTTGCGATCAGCACCAGCACCCGCAGCTGCGGCGTTGTCACCACGTCTTCCACTTCCGCCACCGATTGGGCAGCGACCCGGAGGAAGACGTTCGCCGCCCGGACAATAGCGTCCACCTGGCGCACGTCCACGGCGCGGCCCTGCTCTTCAGGGTGTTGTTCTGACTCTTCTGAATCTGCCACACCACGAGTATCCACCCATCTGTTGCGTAAATGCAATGTTTGCGCAACCGCAGAACCGGTTTGACGACAAGGAGTGCCATGAAGAAATCACCTACTACCGCTACCGCGGCCACCGTACACGGGATTGACCGGATGATCCGCAACGTGGAAACCGGACGTTTCGAGCGCTCCCTCTCCGGGCTGACAGCCATCGGGGCTCTGGTGACTGCGGCAGAAATCTATTTCGAGCACGACAAGGCAAGCTTTGGCAACAAACTGATGTGGATTCCGGTAGCCCTCGGTCCGGTCGGTGCCGCCGCGGGAGTAGCCGGGTTCTTCAGCAAGCGGATGGCCAAGACGGCCCTGCCGCTGGCATCCGCCGTGATCGTGGCCAACGGCCTGCAGGGTACCTACCTGCACGCCAGGGGCATCGCCCAGAAGCCCGGGGGTTTTTCCAACCTGATGTACAACATGGAGATGGGTCCGCCGCTGCTGGCCCCGCTGCTGGTCACCCTGGTCGGCGGTATGGGGTTGCTGGCCGCGGTGCTGAGGAGGGAAAAGTGAGTAGGCTTCCGCTTCCTGAACGCGACGGCGGCGGCCGGTTCCCCGGCTTCGATTCCGCGTCCCAGTCCAAGCACTGGGACGCGGCAACCCAGTCGGTGGTGATGGCCCGGCTGGGCCTGCCAGTGGATGTCCGGTTCTTCACCCCCGGGGAGGAGGCCGCCGCCCGTGCGCTGCTGGACCAGCTGCTGGACCAGCGCGGTGAACCCCGGGTCCCGGTGGTGCATCTGGTGGATGCCAGGCTGGCCGAGCAGCAGACGGACGGCTGGCACTACGACGACATGCCGATCGACGGGCAGGCCTGGAGGGATACGCTGGCGGCCCTCGACGAGGACGCGCGGGCCGGGTACGGCTGCATCTTCGCGGAGGCGGACCTGGAGGACCAGGAGGCCATGCTGCGCTGCATCCAGGAACGCGGCATGGAACCCTGGCACAGCATTCCGGCAGCGCACGTCTGGAGTCTGTGGACCCGGTACGCCTGCACCGCCTTCTACTCCCATCCGTGGGCCTGGGACGAGATCGGCTTCGCCGGGCCGGCCTACCCGCGCGGATATAAGAATCTTGGACTCGACGCCCGGGAGCCCTTCGAGGTGGCCGATGCCCGTCCGGCACAGGACCCCGCCGTAGAAGGGGGGCGGCACTGATGGCTTCAGTGAAAGATCGGAACGCCTCCGCATGGCTGCTGCCCCCCGTGCCGGGAACCAACCATGCCATGCGCAACAACATGGCCCGGTTCCCGGACGAGGAGGAGGTGGACATCGTCATTGTCGGCTGCGGTGCGGGCGGTTCCACGCTGCTCCAGCGCCTGGCCCGGGCCGGGTGGAAGGCCGTGGCCCTGGATGCCGGACCGTTCTGGGACCCGGAACGGGACTGGGTCAGTGACGAGGCGGGATCGCACCAGCTGTACTGGACCGAACCGCGGGAGATTTCCGGCGACGACCCG
>DASYGM010000210.1:0-11786 GCA_035999715.1 Micrococcaceae bacterium
CGGCACCTACAACCTGAGCAACGACGGCGTCCCACAGACCTGGGCGGACATCGCCGCTGACGTCTACGAACTCTCCGGCGCCGACCGGGACGCCGTCACAGGCGTGAGCACCGAGGACTACTTCCGGGACAAGGCCGCCGCTCCCCGGCCGGCCAACAGCGTGCTGGACCTGGCCAAAATCAAAGCCACCGGCTTCACCCCCCGCTCTGCCTCGGAGGCGCTCAAGGAGTACCTGGCGTAGACCGGCCGCGTCCCTGACGCAGGCCGGTTGCAGCCGCGTGGACGCCTCTGCTGGCTGCGGCCGCGTGGAGACCTCAGTCCGCGCTCAGTTGCCTTTGTCCAAACCGGTGTTGTGCAGGTAGTCCCCCAGAGTGTCCTTGCTGAGAGCGTCTCCGATCTGGCCAATGGCGGCGTCGTCGCGAAGCACAATCGACTGCTGCCCGTCGGGCGACCATCCGGTGCCCTTGGTGGGAAGGGTGAAGCTGACCAGGTCGGCGGGCCGCAGGCCGCGCAGTTCCCACGCCAAAGATCCGGCTGCGGCCGCATCCAGCGTCTTGTCCACGGTGACGAAGGGCGAGAATCCGCTGACGGCGGAGGAAATTTTCAGCGGGTTGGCCAGCGTGTCCGCGGTGAACACCTTTGCCAGGACGGCCTTGAGGAAGATCTGCTGGTCGCGCACCCGTTGGTAGTCGCCGTCGGCAAACGCATAGCGCTCCCGCACAAACGCCAGCGCCGTGGCCCCGTCCATGTGCTGCGGTCCGGCGTCGAAATGCTTGCCGCGGATCTGGTAGGAATCGAAGGGAATCGGGACGTTGACGTCCACCCCTCCCAGCGAATCGGTGAGGTCCTTGAAACCCTGGAAATCCACGATGGCCACGTGGTCCAGCCGCGTTTTGAACATGCCCTCCAGGGTCCGCACCACCAGCGGGACGCCGCCATAGGCCAGGGCGGCGTTCATCTTGGCCTCACCGTGGCCCGGGATATTCACCCAGGTGTCCCGCATGATGGACATGACATCGACGCTCTTGCGGTCCGCCGGGATGTGTACCCACATCATCGTGTCGGAGCGCTGGTCCGAGGCGCTGCCGGCCTCCGCGGTATCGACGGTGGCAGCGCGGCTGTCGCTGCCCATCACCAGGATATTCATCGCCGCCAAAGCACCGGCGGCAGCCGGTTGGGCAGGGGCGGGCCGGAGCGCCTCGGCCGGGAAGGCAGCCGGGATCTTCTGGGTTTTCGAATCGAAAGAGCTGGCCAGGTTGTAAACGAACATCCCGGCCACCACGGCGGCGGCCAGGAAGAGTGCCAGGAAAAACAGCAGGACGTTCCGGGTGGTGTGGCGTTTCCGGACCCCGGCCGCGGAATCGCCGGGCGCATTGCCGACTCCGCTCGTTTCGTCGACTCTTGTGTCTTCCACGCAGCACGCTCCTTTGACGGGACCCAACCAGCGCCAGTCCGCTTAGTATGCCATCCGCTTTCGATTTGGCACATGGCTTCTCGCGGCCGACGGATTTAGGGAACGGACGGATTTAGGCCTGTCAGGTGGCGGCGGTAGTGTGGATGAGTGCCGTTCGTTGCCTTCCGCTCCCGCTATTCCCGCCTGTCCGCAGCCATGCTCCTGGCCGCGTCCGCCGTCGTCGTACTCTCCGGCTGCGCCCCCGCCGTGGACGTGGCCGCAGCGAAGGGCTCCGCGGATCCCGCGTGCGCGCCGGCCATGGTCGCGCTTCCGGACTCGCTGGCGGACACAGCGCATCTGCGCGAAACCACCAGCCAAGCGACCGCGGCGTGGGGCGATCCGTCGCTGGTGATCCTGCGCTGCGGCGTCAATCCCCCGGGGCCGACGACGGATCCCTGCGTGTCCGTGAACGGCGTGGACTGGGTGACCAAGGAAGGCAACCCCACTTGGACCCTGACAACGTTCGGCCGCACCCCGGCGGTGGAGATCCTGCTGGATCCGAACAAGATTGCCTCCAGCACGGTGCTCTCCCAACTGTCCGCCGCTGTGGCGAAGATTCCGCAGAGCAAAAAGTGCATCGGGCCTTCAGAGACGGAAAGCGTTCCGGCCGCGCCCTAGGTGCGCGGGCGAAACGGTTCATTCATACCCTCCAGTTGCGATTTGCCAGTATGATGTGCCCATTGGTGCGCTGGGAGAATTCGCCAAGCGTTGGAAGCATTCCTTCGGTTGCCCCGGGGCGGCCGTCGAGAGGGTTGGGCTAATGGCTATGAAACGCGACCGTTTACGTGAAGTTGCCCTGCCCCTCACACTGGTTTTCGCTGGATCTGCCGTCGTTGGCCTCCTGCTACTGGTTCTCCTAACGCTGACCGGGGTCGACATAGGCCTGACTCTTTCCATCGTGGGATTGGTCATCGCCCTCCTTCTTCCGCTCGGAATCGAACTTCGTAACCGCACTACACGACCGCGGCGGGTCACCTTTATCGACTACCGCAAACACCACTTCGGTCAGGGTGTCGCGGCAGGCCTGGTCGAGGTACTCAAGAATGACAAGCGGCATTGGCGAATCGACATCGTACTTCCAGACTCCACATCCGGCCTCGATACCGTGCAATGGCAAACACACGAGTTGCAGACAGCACTGATCAAGTCGGCTGACGCAGTCGTTGTCATTCCCGCCGGCGACGAGCCAGGTCTTTGGCATTCCATGGCCGCGCTGGTGAAGTCTGGCGCCGCCGTCGTCGCGGTCGATACAAAACCTCCGAACTCCGTGTTCCGCAAGCTCGCGCTGGAAGGGCCAAAGTTTGTGTCATCTCGCTATGACGAAACGGGGCTGCTAATCGGCGACTGGCTCGTGGAGTGGCTCAGTGACGACGATGAACGGCTATGTATCCTGTGGATCGGCCCGAAGGACAGCTGGCCGGGCAAGGAACGGAGCAGAAACGTGCTCTACCAAATCACCTCAGCTGGTTTGGGACATCGCGTGACCCCAATGTCCATTCCGGACTGGTCCCCGGACCGCGAACGGTGCGTACAAACCCACAAGCTCATGTTCGGCATGCCAGGCGAGGTGGCCGTTTATTGCGCCGATGACGAAAACGCGATAGCCCTGCATGTCTTGACCCTCAATGAATACACACATGCACGTAGCCGAATGAAAATCATCGGCTGCAATGCAACTCCAGACGACTGGGGAAATGTTCCCGCGTTCACGATGAAGGCAGTCGATGTGACTGTGGATGTTCAAGCCCGGGAACAGGGCAAAGAAGCAGCGACGCTGTTGATCAAGCAGCGCTCTGGGAGTCTCTATTCAGATGAGCGAAGTGCTTACATCAGTCCGCTGCTGAAGGTCCCCGAATATGCTGTGACTCTTGAAGAGTCGAATGACGAGTTGGGCGGTTCTGCCGAATCTGGTCCCCTGGTGACGCCGCTTCGGGAAATTGACCGGGGCCCGGCCGAAATCGTGGATGATAACCCCATCGACGTCCCCGCCATCCGCTCACGAATCGAAATATAAGCAGCGGGTGACGTCCGCCGCAAGCTGCCGTTGATGTTACCGCAGCCCGGTCTTCCGGTTCAGCGCAAGCTGGATCAGCTCGTCGATCAGCTCCGGGTAAGACAACCCGGAGGCAGCCCACATCTGCGGGTACATTGACTTGGGCGTGAAGCCGGGCATGGTGTTGATCTCGTTGATGATCAGCTCGCCCTCCGGGGTGTAGAAGAAGTCCACGCGGGAGAGCCCCTCGGCACCGACGGCGTCGAAGGCCTGCGCGGCCAGCGCGCGCACCTGAGCCGTGGCCTCGGCGGGCAGGTCCGCCGGGCAGCTGAGGGCGACGGCGTTGTCCTGGACGTATTTGGCGGTGAAATCATAGAACGCGTGGTGTGAGGAGTCCGTCACCACGATCTCCCCGGGCATGGAGGTGCGTGGGGCATCGCTCCCCCGGCCTTCCAGTACCGCGCACTCGATCTCGCGGCCCAGGATACCGGCCTCGATCACCAGTTTCAGGTCGTGCTTCCGGGCCTCGGCGATGGCGGCGTCCAGTTGCTCCGGTGAGTCAACCTTGGAGATGCCCATGGAGGATCCGGCTCGGGCGGGCTTGACGAACACCGGGAAACCCAGAGCGGCCACGCTGTCCCGGACGGCCTGCGGGTCGTTGGTCCACTGCCGGTCGGTGACGGCGATATACGGGCCCACGTCCAGGCCGGCGTCGGCGAAGACCACCTTCATGAAGTGCTTGTCCATGCCGACGGCGGAGGCCAGCACGCCGGCACCGACGTAGCGGGTGTCGGAGAGTTCCAGCAGGCCCTGGATGGTGCCGTCCTCACCGAACGGGCCGTGCAGCAGGGGGAAGACGACGTCCACGGATCCGAGTTCCAGCGGAACCTGGTTGGGTGCGGTGACCACCAGCTGGTGGCTGCCGCCCATCTCGGCCAGCGTGACGGACTGCGCCGAGGGCTCCACCTCGGGCATCGTGCCGGCGCTCAGCGACCACTGTGCCACCTCGCCGTCGGCCAGCACCCACTGGCCGGTCTTGGCGATCCCGATCGGAACGACGTCGTACTTGCTCTTGTCCATCGCGCCCAGCACGCCGGCTGCGGTGACGCAGCTGACGGCGTGCTCGCTGGAGCGGCCGCCGAAAAGCACCGCGACGCGGGGTTTCCTGATTCCGTTGTTTTCCACGTTCAGTATCCGCCTTCGGATTTCAGTTCACGGGCCAGCAGCCGCGGCCCCAGTTCATCAACGGACATCTGCCCGGCCAGCACCGCCACGACGGCGGAGGTAATTGGCATCTCGACGCCCAACTGGCGGGCCAGGTCGTACACGGCCCGGCCGGACTTGATGCCCTCGGCCGTCTGTGTCATCTTCTCGTTGACCTGTTCCAGGGTCAGCCCCTGGCCCAGCAGCCTTCCGGCGGTGTGGTTGCGGCTTAGCGCGGACGAGCAGGTGGCCACCAGGTCGCCCAGCCCGGCGAGCCCGGCCATGGTCTCGGCCTCTCCGCCCAGCGCCAGCGCCAGCCGGGTGGTTTCGGCCAGCCCGCGGGTGATCACGGAGGCCTTGGTGTTGTCCCCCATGTTCCGGCCCTCGCAAATCCCCACCGCCAGCGCAATGACGTTCTTGACAATGCCGCCGATCTCCACGCCCACCACATCGGTGTTGGTGTAGGGCCGGAAATACGGCGGGGTGCAGACGCCGGCAACCCAGCCGGCCACGCTCTCGTCCGCGCAGGCCACCACGGAGGCGGTCGGCTCCTGCCGGGCAATCTCCATCGCCAGGTTGGGCCCGGAAATCACCGCGATCCGGTCGCCGTCCAGGCCCAGCTCCTCGGCGATGACCTGGCTCATCCGGGCGTCGGTGCCCAGTTCCAGCCCCTTCATCAGGGAGACGACGACGGCGTCCTGGCCCATGAGGGCGGCCCACTTGTGCAGCTGGGGACGCAGCGACTGCGCCGGAACGGCGATGACGACCAGTTCCGCCTGGTCCAAAGCCTGTGCCACGTCGGTGGTTGCGCTGATATTGAGCGGCAGGGCTATCCCCGGCAGGTACTGCTCATTGCGGTGCGCCGAGTTGATCTGGTCCACCACTTCGGGCCGCCGTCCCCACACGACGATCCGCCGGTCGGTGCCCCGGGCCGCATCGCCCACGACCTTGGCGAAGGTGGTTCCCCAGCTGCCGGCGCCGAGCACCGCGATCTTCTGCGGGGCTGCGCGTAGCAGTCCGCTCACTCGGTTCCTCCGGGCGCCGGGGTATCTTTGTCTATCCCAGCAGCTTTGCCGTTTCCAGCGGCGTCACCGTTCCCGGGAGCGGCACTGCCTTCATCCCCGTTACCGCCATCGAAAGCCTCGTCGTCGTCCACGTCCAGCGCACCGTCGCCGTGCTGACCGCCCGCAGAGGCGGCGCTGCCGCCCGACGCGAGGACGCCGTCGTCGGCCCCTGCATTCGCGACCGGGGCCACGTACTCGATCCGGCCGTGCGTGCTCTGGTTGTGGGCCACCGGGTCCCAGCGCTCGGCCGGCGGCTGGCCACCGCGCAGCTGCAGCAGCAGGGCTGTGATGCCGTCCAGGATGACGTCCGTAGCGGCCTGTAGCGTCTCGCGGTTCAGGGTTGCACCCTCGAAACGGCTCAGGTCCACCGGGTCTCCCACCAGGACACGGACACGCTTCCGCGGGAAGAGATGAAGGCGCTTGGCGTAGCGCGGGAAGACTTCCTGGGCGCCCCAGTGTGCCACCGGGATTACCGGAGCTCCGGTCTTGAGGGCCAGCCGGGCCGCGCCGGTGTGCCCCTTCATGGGCCACAGGTCCGGATCCCGGGTGAGCGTGCCTTCCGGGTAGATGATGATGGCGCCGCCTTCATCCAGCACCTCCCGGGCCACTTTCAGCGAGTTACCGGCACCGGCACCGGCACGCTCCACCGGGATCTGCTTGGCTCCGCGCAGCATGGCCCCGAAGACCGGTGCCTTGAACAGCCCGGCCTTGGCCAGGAAGTGCGGCATGATGTCCTGGTTGTAGAGCATGTGCCCCACCACGACGGGATCGATCTCAGTGCAGTGGTTGGGACAAACGATAAAGCCCGTGTCCCGGGGCAGCTTCTCCAGGCCCATCCACTCCTTGCCCATCATGGCGTTGGCCAGCGGGCGCAGGGTGTTGGCCAGCAGGCTGAAAAACCTGCGGGTCGGCTTCGATACGGTCATGGTTGGCCGGCCCTAAACCTTCGTCTTGCGGCTGTCGCCTGACTTGCTGCCGCCAGTGTTGGCGTCGTCGTCGAGGTCAAAATCCGCGCCCAGTCCGGCCAGCTTGTCCGTGAAGCGCTCGTATCCGCGGTTGATGACATCGATGCCGGTCACCCGCGAGGTTCCGGTGGCCGCCAGCGCTGCAATCAGATGGCTGAAGCCGCCGCGCAGGTCCGGCACATCGATGTCCGTGCCCTTGAGCTGCGTGGGTCCGGAGATAACTGCCGAGTGCAGGAAGTTGCGCTGGCCGAACCGGCAGGGAATGCTCCCCAGGCATTCGCGGTGGACCTGGATGTTGGCCCCCATCCGGACTAATGCGTCGGTGAAGCCGAAGCGGTTCTCGTACACGGTCTCGTGCACAATCGATACGCCCTCCGCCTGGGTCAGAGCCACCACCAGAGGCTGCTGCCAGTCGGTCATGAAACCGGGATGCACGTCCGTCTCCAGCACCAGCGGATTCAGTTTGCCTCCGGGGTGGTAGAAACGGATCCCGTCGTCGTTAATGTCCATACCGCCACCCACCTTGCGGTAGGTGTTCAGGAACGTCATCATGTCCCGCTGCGAGGCGCCCTCGACATAGATGTCACCGCGGGTCACCAGCGCCGCGGAAGCCCAGGACGCCGCCTCATTGCGGTCCGGCAGCGCGCGGTGCACGAAGCCGCCCAGTTCCTTGACACCCTCGATGCGGATGGTGCGGTCCGTCTGCACGTTAATGATGGCGCCCATCTTCTGCAGCACCGCAATCAGGTCCACAATTTCCGGCTCCGTTGCCGCGCCGGTGAGAACAGTAATGCCTTCCGCCCGGGTGGCGGCCAGCAGGACCTGCTCGGTGGCTCCGACACTGGGGTACGGCAGCGAAATCTTGGTCCCGGTCAGCCCGCGTGGAGCGGAGATATGGATGCCGCCGGGCCGCTTTTCGACGACGGCACCGAACTGGCGCAGCACGTTCAGGTGGTAGTCGATAGGGCGGTCGCCAATCTTGCAGCCGCCGAGATCGGGGATGAAAGCCTCGCCGATGGAATGGATCAACGGCCCGCACAATAGGATCGGGATGCGCGAGTCCCCGGCGTGGGCGTCGATCGCCCTGCTGGAGGCCGTCTTCGCATCCTTGGGGTCAAGGGTCAGGTCCCCGGTGACCGAATCCTTGACCACCGCGACACCATGCAGTTTCAGCAGCGAGGTGACGACCTCAACGTCCTTGATCTCCGGAACGTTGCGCAACACGGAGGGCTCGTTGCCCAACAGGGCCGCCACCATAGCCTTCGGAACCAGGTTCTTGGCCCCCCGGACCTGAACCCTCCCGGCCAGTGGCACTCCGCCGCGGATCGTCAGAACACTGCTCATATAAAACCCAATTCCTAGTACGTGGCTGCTCCCCGGGGACTGCGGAGGCCTCAGCTAAGCATAGTTTCTTCCGTTACCAGACCGAAATACAGCGCGCCGTGGCAGGGCACGGAGCCCCGACCTGTTGCAGGAAAAAGTCGATTGCACTGCTGCCAATGCATGCATTGGCAGCAGTGCAATCGACTCCCGGAACGTGCATTGTCAGGGTGACGGAGCCGCGACAAGCACGGGTAGCGACGCCCCTGGAATGCACCCGTGGAAACTAGGTCCGGGCGGGCAGGGTGGTGGGTTTGAATGCCGGCCGGGTGGCCTCGTACGCGGTGATATCCGCTTCGTTGCGCAGCGTCAGCCCGATGTCGTCCAGGCCTTCGAGCAGGCGCCAGCGGGTGTAATCATCAATTTCGAAGGGCGCCACTACGGTGCCACAGTGCACCGTCTTGGACTCCAGATCCACCGTCACTTCGGTGCCCGGGGCGTTCTCCAGCACCTTCCAGATCAGCTCGATGTCGTCCTGCGCAACCTGGGCGGCCAGCAGACCCTGCTTGCCGGAGTTTCCGCGGAAGATGTCCGCGAACCGGGAAGAGAGTACGGCTTTGAAGCCATAGTCCTTCAGCGCCCAGACCGCGTGTTCGCGGGAGGATCCGGTGCCGAAGTCGGCCCCGGCGACCAGGACGGAACCGCGGCTGAAGGGCTCCTGGTTGAGGATGAAGTCAGGGTTTTTGCGCCAGCTGGAGAACAAAGCGTCCTCAAACCCGGTGCGGGTGATGCGCTTGAGGTAGACGGCCGGAATGATCTGGTCCGTGTCCACATTGCTCTGCCGCAGCGGAACGCCGATGCCGGTATGCGTGGTGAAGGCTTCCATGGTGGTCTCCTAGCTGGCTTTGCTCTGGACAGGGACGGTCGCAGCAGCGGCCGCGGCGACATCCTTGGCCGCGTCCGCACCAACCCCGGCAGCGGCCTCGGCGGTGTCTGTCCCGTCCGGGACGGCCGCGTGGCGTCCGCGCGGGGGAAGGTCGGACGGCGAACTGAGCGTTCCGCGCACTGCCGTGGCGGCGGCGACGACGGGTGAGACCAGGTGGGTGCGTCCGCCCTTGCCCTGGCGTCCCTCAAAGTTGCGGTTGGAGGTGGAGGCGCAGCGCTCCCCCGGTGCCAGCTGGTCCGGGTTCATGCCCAGGCACATCGAGCAGCCGGCAAAACGCCATTCCGCGCCGAAGTCCTTGAACACCTGGTCCAGGCCTTCCGCCTCGGCATCCAGCCGGACCCGGGCGGAGCCGGGAACCACCAGCATGCGTACGTTCGGGTCCTTCTTGCGCCCGCGGATGATGTCCGCCGCGGCGCGAAGGTCCTCCACACGTGAGTTGGTGCACGAGCCAAGGAACACCGTGTCCACGCGGATGTCCTTCATGGGTGTTCCGGCCTGCAGGTCCATGTATTCCAGCGCCCGCAACGCCCCGGCCTTGGCGTTTTCGTCGCCGAAGTCCTCCGGATTCGGAACCCGACCGCTCAGTGAGACGCCTTGGCCGGGGTTCGTTCCCCAGGTGACAAAAGGCTCCAGCACATCAGCGTCCAGGTCCACCTCCGCGTCGAAGGTGGCGCCGTCGTCGGTCCTTAGCGTCTTCCAGTATTCGACGGCGGCATCCCAGTCCGCGCCCTGCGGCGCGTGCGGGCGGCCCTGCAGGAAGTCAAACGTCGTCTGGTCCGGGGCGATCATCCCGGCGCGCGCACCGGCCTCGATGGACATGTTGCAGATGGTCATGCGTGCTTCCATCGACAGCGCGCGGATGGCGGAGCCTCGGTATTCCAGCACGTATCCCTGGCCGCCGCCGGTGCCGATCTTGGCGATCACAGCCAGGATGATGTCCTTGGAGCTGACGCCGGGACGCAGTGTGCCCTCGACGTTGATGGCCATGGTCTTGAACGGCTTCAGCGGCAGCGTCTGGGTGGCCATCACATGCTCCACCTCGGAGGTGCCGATGCCGAAGGCCAGCGCACCCACCGCACCATGCGTGGAGGTGTGCGAGTCGCCGCAGACCACCGTCATGCCCGGCTGGGTCAAACCCAGCTGCGGGCCCACGACGTGGACAATGCCCTGCTCCGCGTCGCCCAGGGAGTGCAGCCGGACGCCGAACTCCTTGCAGTTGTTGCGCAGCGTCTGGATCTGGGTGCGGCTGGTCAGGTCCGCAATCGGCTTGTCGATGTCCAGCGTCGGGGTGTTGTGGTCCTCGGTGGCGATGGTCAGGTCGGAGCGGCGCAGCGGCCGGCCGGCCAGGCGAAGGCCTTCAAAAGCCTGCGGCGAGGTGACCTCGTGGATGAGGTGGAGGTCGATGTAGAGCAGGTCCGGCTGGGCGGCGTCGCCCGTGCCCTCGCCCTTGCGGACGACGTGGTCGTTCCAGACCTTCTCCGCCAGTGTCTGCGGCGTACCGGTCTTGATGGTGGCACGTGCAGCAGTGGTTGCTTCAGTCACGGCCAGCTCCCTTCCTGATCGGCCGCACCGTCCCGCTTCCGCGAGTGCGCGGGAGGTCCGGTGCTGCCTTATGGCTCTTATGTTCCACTCAACTGTTTCCACTCAACCAGCCGGTCGCCCTGCGGCGCCAGCCAATCGATTTGCATCTCACATTCTGAGACGTCAATATCAAGTTATGGACAATTCTAGCGGTGTTGGGGTCATCGATAAAGCAGCACAGGTTTTGGACGCCCTGGAGGCCGGTCCCACCACGTTGGCGCAGTTGGTTGCTGCCACCGGCCTGGCCAGGCCCACTGTGCACCGGCTGGCGCTTGCCCTGGTGCACCACCGCTTGGTCAGCCGGGACATCCAGGGCCGCTTTGTGCTCGGCGGCCGCTTGGTGGAGCTCGCCTCTGCCGCCGGGGAGGACCGGCTGATCGGTGCCGCAGGCCCGGTGTTGGTGCAGCTCCGTGACGCTACCGGAGAGAGCGCCCAGATCTTCCGCAGGCAGGGCGAATGGCGCGTCTGCGTGGCCTCCGCGGAGCGGCCCATCGGGCTGCGGGACACCATTCCGGTGGGAACCCAGCTCACCATGAAGGCCGGTTCAGCGGCCCAGGTCCTGCTGGCGTGGGAAGACCACGACCGCTTGCTGGAGGGGCTGCAGAATGCCCGCTTCACGCCCACGGTACTGGCGGGCGTACGACGGCGGGGGTGGGGCCAGAGCCTGGGCGAACGTGAGATGGGGGTTGCCTCAGTCTCGGCCCCGGTCCGCGGGCCCTCCGGGCGCGTGATTGCCGCCGTCTCCATTTCGGGTCCGATTGAACGCCTCACCCGGCAGCCGGGTCGAATGCACGCCGAGGTGGTGTGCAACGCGGCCCGCACTCTCAGCGAGGCGCTGCGGAAATCCGCCGACTAAGGCTTGGATCAGCTTTCTGCAATCCCCTGCCAGGGCCGGGGCGGAACAACTTCCGCTAATCCGCCTGCCGTAGAGCCGCCGCAGGTAGTCTGGGCCCATGACCAGCTATGCGGTACTTCTTCGCGGAATCAACGTCGGTGGCATCAACATCAAGATGGCGGAGCTGAAGAAGGCGCTGGCGGCGTTGCCGTTCCAGAGCTTTTCCACCCTGCTGGCCACCGGCAACATCGTCTGCAGCACCGAATCTTCCCCCGAGGATGTCAAATCCCTGGTGGAACAATGCCTCCGGGACAACTTCGGGTACGACGCCTGGGTGGTGGTCCTGACCTCCGAACGGCTGTCCGAACTGATCGCAGCCTGTCCCTATCCCCCGGATTCGGCCGAGCAGCACAGCTACGTCACCCT
>DASYGM010000211.1:0-2510 GCA_035999715.1 Micrococcaceae bacterium
GGTAGTAGGTCTTCACGAGCGCCATCGAGGAGGGCATGATGCACGCGGCGGACAGGCCCTGGATGATGCGGCCACCGAGCGGCATGATGGAGGTCAGGGCGCCGGCGTGCTCCGGCGTAAGCGCGATCAGCAGGGATCCCAGAATGCTGAGGTAGGTGCCAGCATAGAGGATGCGGACCCGGCCGATCCGGTCTGCCAGACCGCCGGCAACAACGATGAAGATGCCGGAGAACAGCGACGTGGCGGACACGGCCAGGTTGGCCAGAGTCCGCTAGATGCCCAGCTGTCCCTGGATCCCGGGGATGACGTTGAGCAGGGTCTGGGCGAACAGCCAGAAGTTGATGACAGCCAGGACAATGCCCAGCAGCCATTTGTCATTGGCCGTCCATTGGGCCTTGACACCGGTGGGTGCCGCTGTTGTCATCCTTCGGGTCCCCTTTCCTAGGAGCGGTGGAGGGTGCCGCCGCGCATAACGAAGTCCACCTGCGCCGTGGCCTTAATGTCCTCCAGCGGGTTGCCGGGCATCGCGACGATGTCCGCGCAGGCCCCTGGCTTGAGCACACCGATGTCGGTGCGGCCCAGCAGTTCGGCCGCCACGGAGGTGGCGGCCCGCAGCGCCCGCAGCGGGCTGAGGCCGGCGTCGACCATGGCCTGGAACTCAAGGATGCCGTGGCCGAAAGGGAACATACCGCAGTCCGTGCCGTACGCAATCTTGACGTTGCTGGCCGCGATGAGGCGCTGGGATTCGAGGATCTGCCGGTTGTCCCGTCGGAACTTCCAAACGGCCTGGTCCGGAAGCGTGCCGGCCTGCAACTGTGCAAGGTCCTCCTGGGTCATCTGCATCGTCGGCACGACAAACACTCCGGCCTGGATCGCCAGGTCGATGCCCTCCTCGTCAATCAGATAGGCGTGTTCGAGGCTGCGGGCACCGGCGCGGATCGCCTGCCTGCAGGCCCCGGCACCCCCGGTGTGCACGGCGACGGGCAGGCCCAGCAGTTCTGCAGTGGAGCAGACGGCCGCCATCTCGTCGTCGAACCAGGTGGTGCGGGCCGGATCATCACCGGCGCTGAAGTACCCGCCGGCGTTGGCCGTTTTGATCCAGTCGGCCCCGTGCGCATGCTCGCGGCGGACCAGCCGCCGGATCCCGTCGACCCCGTCGGCCACTGTCGACACCGGCAGGTCCCAGCGGGAGGGGTAAAAGCCGCTGAGGTCACCGTGGCCGGCCGTGGAACTGAGGACATGGCCGGCGACCAGCAGCCGCGGGCCCTGGACGATCCCGGCGGCGAGGGCGTTGCGCAGGTCCACCGTGGGGAACTCCGGGTCCATTGTGCCCAGGTCACGCAGTGTGGTAAAGCCGTAATCCAGGTACTCCCGCGCGAGGCCTAGTCCGGTCAGCGCCTTGGTCGCCGTGGACCCCAGCGTCTGCCCCGCCAGCTTCGCGGCGTCCATCGTCAGGTGCACGTGGGTGTCGATGAACCCCGGGCTCACGGTATGCCCGCTCAGGTCGATGACGTCTGCGCCTTCGGGGCGGCCAACGGATGGCCCGATCTCAACGATCAGGCCATCTTTGACAGCAATCTCGGTTCCGCTGCCCAGGTCTTCCGAAACGCCGTCGAATAGGCGGTCACAGATCAGCACGGATTCAGCAGCCATGGAATCCATAGTGCTCCCGCGGTGGCACGATGTCGACGCCCGGTGGTAGCGTCCGACCTGGCGGGCACTGCAGCAGGTAGGGAAGAACCGCCCCCGGGACGAGTGCGAAAGAGGCGGACGCAAGTGACCGATATTCCCGCGGCCGTGAACAGTTTTCCGGTGACGGACCTGTTCCGCGCGCTGGACCTCACGGGCGTCTTCGCCAATGCCATGTTGGGCGGGGTAATCGCCCGCCGGGAGAAGTTGGATCCGGTCGGTTTCGCCGTCCTGGCCGTGCTGTCCGGCCTCGGTGGTGGCATGATCCGGGACACGCTGCTGCAGCACGGCGTTCCGGTAGCCCTGACGGACTACACGTATGTGCTCACCGCGCTCGGCGGCGCTGCCTTGACGTTCCTGGTCCGGGTCGAGGGTCGCATCTGGAACAGGCTGTGGCCGCTGATCGACGCCCTTGCGTTGGGCTGCTGGGCGGCTACCGGTGCGCAAAAGACCCTCGGGTATGGGTTGGGCTGGTTGCCTGCTGTGCTGCTGGGCACCATCACGGCCGTCGGTGGCGGCGCCACGAGGGATGTGGTGCTGCGGCACGTACCGGCCGTTCTTGGTGGTAACACGCTGTACGCCACCTGCGCGGCCACGGCCAGCGGAGTGCTGGTCGTCCTTTACAACTTGGGCTACCAGACCCTGGGGTCGCTGTCCGCGCTGGTCGTTGGCACCGGCCTATGCCTGCTGGCACGCTGGCGCGGCTGGATTCTGCCCGGCGCGGACGCGTGGTCACCTGTCAACGTGGTTCCCGCGCGCTTCCGCACGCGTCACCAGGGGAATGGGGCGGGTAAAGACCGGGGCAACGGCGAAGAAAATCA
>DASYGM010000032.1:0-4064 GCA_035999715.1 Micrococcaceae bacterium
AGGGTTCCGGGATCAGGCTTTGGGAGGTCAAGTTCCTGGTACATCCGGTTGCACAGACTGTTCAGCTCGGCAGTGGAGACGACCAGGAGATCAGCGGGAAAAGCAAAGGTGCGGGTTTTGGCTGACTCTGGACGGGTTGGACTGGGCATGCGGGTGGGGAGGGCTGGACTGAGTGCGTCTCTCATGCCGGCACCGTCTCGAACGAGGGCAGGCACGTCCTCATCGTAGGCCACCCATCAGGGCAGCAGCGTCGATGTGTTTTGCGCGCGAAAGGTCTACGGTGACAGCGAGTCCCTGGACCAGGGACTGGTCCAACCGGACCAGGATGTGCAGTTTTTGGTTCACGGCATGACTCCTGCAAGCGAGAGTTCCGCTGGCAAGCTGCAAAGCCAGTGCTACAACTATAAACCGGTTCCCCCAGCAGAAGGCAACCCCGGCTGCTTCCGGTCAGTAGTCAAAATGGGTGCTGGCGCCTTGCCCTAGAGAGTGTATGACCGCCGTAGCCACATCGCGGAGTTTGATGTTTCGCGTGCTCGACGCGCTCTGCAGGATCTTGAACGCAGCCTCCTGGCTGCACCGGTTCTGTCCCATAATGATGCCGATGGCGGTGTCGATGGCCGTGCGTGAGTCCATGGCCGCTTTCAAGTGCCGGGAGGTCTCGCTGTGGTCCGCGATCCTGACGGCCAGGCGCAGGGCCCGCGAGGCCTCCTGCGCATATGATTCAACGGCTTCAATGGCGTCAGCGCTGAATGCGACGGGTTCATCGGCGTAAAGGTTCAGGGCCGCCCGTGCCTGGCTATCCAGGAGGAATGGGACCGCGAGAATTGAGCGCATTCCATGTTCGAGAACAACTTTGCTGTACTCGGGCCAGCGCTGCTCCTCCACTAGGTCCGGTACATAGATCGTGGCCTGATTGCGGGAGGCACTCAGACAGGGTCCATCAGGGAACGTGTATTGGATCTCGTCCATCTTGCGGGCGCGTTCACTGCTACTGGCAACCGTTCCCACCCGTTTGGGGCGCAGGAGAGTGATGCCGCACAGTACGTCCTCACCCGGAGAGGAAAGGGCCCGAACGGATAACCGCGTCAGTTCGGTGAGGAATTCCTCAACGTCCGAGCTGTCCAGGACAGCGTCCTGTAGCTCGTCGGTGATAGATGGGTTGGACATTTCGGTGGCCACGGCGGGCCTCGATCCTGTGGGGCCCCTTGGATGCAAGTTCGCAGAAGCCTATTGGGAGGGCCTGATTCCGGACCCTCTTCCTAGGTTACAGTCAATTCCACTGCAGCGGGCGGGTGCTTCCGGCCGACGCGGACTTCCGGGTGCTGGGCACCTCGGGATTGCCGGACGGGAGAAGGATTGTCCCGTTCATACTTCGTTGACTCCTCACGAACTGTCGGGCTCGGCAACAGCGAGGGCGCCCTGCATGTGTTCAACTAAGTCACCCAGCGCCCGGAGGTTCCCTTCGCCCGGGATCGTGCTCGCCCCGCCACCCGGGCAGCCGATACAGTCCCCCGGTTGGCTCTTCAGTCCGGCCAGGTCCCCGGCGGGGCCGAGCTGATGCCCAAGGTCGAGGAGGCTGCAGCGGGCCATGCGGGGATCCCGGAGTGGACTTTTACCGGCCAAACCGTTCCGGCCGGAAGGTGGCGAGCATGGGGTGTTTCTGGCCGGTGAGGATTTCGCCAGCCAGAAGTTCGCCCGCAATGAGACCAAGGGTCGCGCCGGAGTGCGTGAAGGCCACATAGCAGCCGGGGACTTTTTCGAGTTCGCCGAAAACGGGTTCGCCGTCGCCGGGGATGGGCTTGCGGCCGATCTTCCACGATGCGGGCTTGAGCTCGGGGTTGCCGGCGAGGAGCTTGGCGGCCTCGTCGGCGAGTTCCTGCACCACGTCCTCGGGAATGCTGAAGCTGCCGTCCTCGTGTTCGGTGATGCGGTCCTCGTACCAGTCGTGGTCCAGGGCGAGGGTGTTCCCGGGGTTGGGCCGGACAGCGGCACGCGGCGTGTTCATGACGGCGGTGATGCCGTGCTCCACCGGCTTGGTGATGACCAGCATGGACACGGGGGAGGCGTTGCCGATCTGCACTCCGAGCGGGGCGACTACTTCCGGGGTTCCAGCTCCGCACGCGACCAGGACTGTGTCCGCACCGTAGGTTTGACCCGAGGCGGTGGCAACGCCGGTTGCTCGTCCGTTTTCGACGACGACGGCGGCCTTGCCGGCGTCCAGGACGAGGCGCCCACCGCGCTGGCGGAATTCCTCCATCAGGAACCCGATCAGGTCCGGCAGGCTGACCCAGCCTTCGCCGGGATTGAAGATAGCGGCTGCCGGGACCGCAGCGGGATCGACCGACGCGGCAACGGTGCCCACCGTATCCGGTCCGAGCAGACGGGAATCGTAGGCGTGGGACTTCTCATAGTTGTGACGGGCGAGGGTGTCGGCTTCCTTTTCGGGGGCG
Organism: Micrococcaceae bacterium; assembly: GCA_035999715.1. GTDB lineage: Bacteria > Actinomycetota > Actinomycetes > Actinomycetales > Micrococcaceae > Arthrobacter_M. Next base: position 2,451 of record DASYGM010000032.1, read on the forward strand.
TTCCAGTAGAGGCCGCCGCCGAACTGCAGCCACGCCCGGCCGGGATCGGTTGCGAACAGGGTCCGGTACCGGTCAATGCCTGCGACACGGAGTTCGTGGTAAGGGCGGGAACGGTCCCCGGCCGAGTTGAGCCAGGACAGGGAGCGACCGCTGGCTCCGCTGGCCAGCTCGGTTTCGGTCAGCAAGGTCACCGAGGCACCTTCCCGCAGCAGGTGAACGGCGGTGGAAACGCCCAGGATGCCGCCGCCGATGACGGCGATGTGCTTAGGGGAAACATCGGAAGTCATGTTGGTTCTCTTTCTCAATTCAATTTCAGTTTTCGGACAGTGCAGGAGCCAGCTGACCCGGTAGTGGGGAGAGCGGGACCTGCATCGGAGCGGGTGGGGTCAGTTCGTGGATCTTCTCGATGATGCGCAGTACCTGGAGCGACTCGGCTGGGTCCACGGGCAGCGGACCGCCGCCGGCAACCGCAGGGGCAAGCAAGCGGTAGAACTCGGGGTAGGCCCCGCGCGCCGCCGGGACCGCCGTCGTCGAGCCGTCAATGCCCAGGCGTCCCCAGGTGCTTTCCGGTTCCATGCCGTAGGCCGCGTCCCTCGGCAGGGTGCCGGCATCCAGCGCCGGCTCCTGCCCGTCCAGGCCCCATTTGGTGTAGCCCGCGGCGGAACCAAGCAGGTGGAACCGTGGCCCCACCTGCGCGGCAGCGCCGTTCATCCAGAGCCGGGAGCGCACACCGCTTTCGTGCAGGAGGGAGACGAAGGCTTCCTGCTCGGCCCCCGCGGCCTCCGACGTGCCGTGCCTGGCGGTTTCGCCGTAGCTTTCGGCCACGGGCCCAAACAGCTGGATCGCCTGGTCGATCAGATGCGCACCGAGGTCATGCAGGATTCCGCCGGCCCGGGTGACCGGGGTGGTGTCGCGCCAGTTGCCGAAGCCCTCCGGCCGCCACCATTCAAAGCGTGACTCGAAGCTGTACACCTCACCGAGGGCGCCGTCCTGGAGCAGCCTGCGCAGGGTCAGGAAGTCCGCGTCCCAGCGCCGGTTCTGGAAGACCGTCAGGACAATCCCGGCCTGCGCGGCGAGCCGGATCAGCTCTTCGCCCTGGCCGGAGTTCGTCACGAACGGCTTGTCCACCACAACGTGGAGTCCGGCGGCGATGGCCGCAGCGGCAAGGTCGAAATGGGTTTCCGGTGGGGTTCCCAGGACCACCAGGTCCAGATCATCGGCCAGGGCGAACAGGTCCTCCGGGGTGGGAAGGATCCGGGCGTCCGGGTAGCGGGCGCTAGCGCTGCGGGCCCGCTGCGGGTCGGAGGTGACGATGGCATCCAGTGAATAGGCCGGGTCCGCGGCGATCAGCGGGGCGTGGAAGACTCGGCCGGAGATTCCATAGCCGACGACGGCAGTGCGCAGCGCCGTCGTGGCTGGGGTCCGGTTGCTGTCCGGCATTAGAGTACCTCGGAGAGGAAGCGCTGCAGGCGCGCGCTCTTCGGGTTGTCGAAGAGGTCCCCGGGACGGCCCGCTTCGATGACTGCGCCCTCGTCCATGAACACGACCTGGTCGGCGACCTTGCGGGCGAAGCCCATTTCGTGGGTGACGACGGCCATGGTCATGCCGCGTCCG
>DASYGM010000049.1:0-22473 GCA_035999715.1 Micrococcaceae bacterium
TTCCTGGATGCCAAGGCGCGGTGGCTGGAACTGATGGCGCTGCGGCTGGAGAGCGCGGCAGGGGAAATGGCGGCACGCCTGGTGGACGGTGTGGCCTGCCCGGTCTGCGGAAGCCTGGCCCATCCGAGTCCCTCATCCCAGGTCGGGACGGGGCTGAAGGCAGCCGAGGAGGAAGACCGGGCCAAGGTCGCGCACAACAATGCTGAGGCTGCAGAAGCTGCCGCGGCGGGAAAACTGTCCGCAGCGAGGCAGCGCCTGGCCGTTCTGCAGGGACGCGGCGGAGCGGCGGACCTGGAAACCTCGGAGCAGGCCGCGCAGGACGCGCACACGGTACTGCTGGAGGCGGCGCGGGCGGCCGAACAGCTGGCTGGGCAGGAATCGGAGCTGAACAGCCTTTCGGCGAGGATCCAGGAGCAGGAAAGGCTGGAAGCCGAGGCCCGCGAGGAAACAGCAGGCCTCGAGGCGACCCTGGCTGGGCAGCAGTCCCACATCGAGCAGTTGGACGCCAAGCTGGAGGCTTCTCGGGGCGGCCACCACACGCTGGCCGAGCGGGTGGCCGAGCTCCACCGGGTAGCCGGGCTCGTGGCCCAGGCTGCTGCGGCGATCTCAGCCCGGGACAATGCGGCAAGCCAGGCCGCCACGGCGGCGACCGCACTGGAGGCTGCTCTGCCTGGGACGCCGTTTGCAGATGCCGCCGCGGCCCGTGCGGCCTTGCTGCCCGCTGCGGAGGCGGCCGCGCTGACAGAGCAGATCCGGGCTTTCTCCGAAGCACGGGTCCGTGCCGAGGCAGCCTTTGAACCGGAGGACGTGCGGCAGGCCGCCGGCGAGGTCGCGGAGGGCATCACCGCTCCGGATGAGACGACGCTCTCGGGCTTGCGCAAACACGCGGAGGCCGCCGCGGAGGCCGCCAACTCTGCGGCTGTGGACCGGGAACTGGCCGAAAAGGCGTTGGCCTCGGTGCGGAGCGCCGCAGACGGGCACGCGCTCCTGGAGTCCGAGGCTGCGCCGCTGCGGGAGCATTACCAGCGGGTGGCTGCCCTTGCGGAAACGGCGAGGGGATTGGGGGAAAACAGCTACAAGATGACCCTGAATACCTATGTCCTGGCCGCGCGGCTGGAGCAGGTGGCCATCGCCGCCTCAGAGCGGCTGGGTACCATGAGCGACGGCCGCTATACGCTCAGCTACAGCGATGCGCTGGCCGGGCGGAACCAAAAGTCCGGATTGGGGCTTGAGGTGGTGGACCAGTGGACAGGGCAGCGCCGGGATACCGCCACACTGTCTGGGGGCGAGTCTTTCATGGCCTCACTGGCGCTGGCGCTGGGACTGGCGGACGTCGTGCAGCAGGAATCCGGCGGCGTTGACATCGAAACCCTCTTCGTTGACGAGGGATTCGGCAGCCTGGACGAACAGTCGCTGGAGCAGGTGATGGATGCGCTGGAAGGGTTGCGCGATGGCGGCCGGGTCGTGGGCCTGGTCAGCCATGTTGCGGAAATGAAGCTGCGGATCCCCACCCAACTGCAGGTGCACAAGGGCCGGACGGGGTCCACCGTGTCCATCAGCCACGCGGCGGCGGCCCTGGTGTAGGGCGGCCACGGAAACCAGGTTGCCTCGGCTAGAATGCAGACTGTATCCGGGTCGTGCGCATCGGGAGGAGGGACGATGCGCCCTTGAGCAACCGGAAAATGATGACCACCTCCCTGGACCCCCGACAGCACACACCACCGAGCCGGCGCGGGACGCGGCTCCTTGGCCGCTATGGCGTACTGCCGCAGTTGTCCGGCAGAGGATTCATCCCGCTGGGCCTGTTTGCCCGGCTTCCGCTGGCCATGCTGACGGTCGGTGTTCTGACTCTGGTGACAGCCGTCAGTCATTCCTATGCGCTCGGTGGCTTCGCCGCCGGTGCCGTCGGCATCGGTTCGGCGGCGGGCGCGCCGCTGATCGGCTACCTGGCGGACCGGCTGGGCCAGCGGCATGTCCTTCTGGTGGCTGCCGTATCCAATGCTTTGGCCATCACGTCTGTGGTCGTGTTGACCTACCTCGCCGACGGTTCCAACCCCCATGCAGGAACCGTCCTGGTCTTGGCCGCGGCCTTTGTCAGCGGCGCAACCTCGCCCCAGGTCGGGCCGCTGGCCCGGGTCCGCTGGATGGCCCTGAGCGAGAAGCTTCCGGTCTCCCGGCGGGACACCGTCATGGATACGGCGCTGTCCTTCGAAGGCACCGCCGACGAACTGACGTTTGTGCTGGGTCCGGCGCTGGTCGGTATCCTGGCCAGCCTGGTCGCGCCCTGGTTACCGCTGGCGCTGGCCGCCGTGCTGAGCGTCAGCCTGGTCTGCCTGTTCGCCGTCCATCCCACCGAATCTGCGGTGGGTCGGCACGGCAGGGGTACCGCAGGGCAAGCGGGTGCGTCCGGCAGCAGGATCAATTGGCTCCGGGTGGGCATCCCGGTTCTGGGCATGGTCTCGATGGGAACCTTCTTCGGGGCCACCCAGACGGCGCTGATTGCGTTCACCGGAAGCTTCGGATCTACTGAACTGGCCGGTCTGCTCTACTCTGTCGTCGGGCTGAGTTCGGCCGGCGCGGCGCTGTCGGTGCCGTTCTGGCCGGCACGGCTGACCCACCCGGTGCGCTGGCTCTGTGTCGCCGCACTGATGGCAGGGCTTTCCGCCCTTTTGCTGCTGCCGGGCTCGGTGCCCGCCATGGTCGGTGTGCTTTTTGTCCTGGGCATTCCGGTGGGCCCTAGCCTGGTCACGATCTTCACCATCGGCGGCATGGTGGCGCCCAAGCGCCGGCTGGGCACCGTGATGACGGCCCTAGCCAGCGGCATCGTCGCCGGTACGGCCATTGGATCCTCCATTGCCGGCAGTCTGGCCCAGAGCAGGGGGTACGGGACGGCGTTTCTGGTACCGGTAGGGGCCGCGCTAGTGCTGATGCTGCTCGGCGTCCTGATGGTGGTCTTGCTGCGACGGTCCGCGCCCCAACCTGCTCACTGACAGGTCCCAATCACTGAGCAGGACACTGTCCTGGGCACTGGCAGAGAGGAGTCACTGAGCAGAACAAGCCCGGGGCACGGGAACTCAGTAAGAACGGGCCGGAACTGCAGAACGGACGTGGTTCAGCGTAGCTGGTCCTCGATCCGGGCGGCGCTGGCCGCCAACAGATCCCCGACGTGCTCCGACTGCTGGTCAGTGCGGATGTAGACGACGGCGATGGCGGCCGGGCGATGCCCCGGTACATTGATCGGGGCGGCGATGGATGTCACCCCTGGGATCACCTCGTCGTGGCTCTCGGCGTAGCCCAGCGAGCGGGCCCGGACCGCCTCGGCGCGGTAGGGCTGTTCCGGTGCCAACTGGTGCCAGCCGGCCTCCGTCATGGTGGACTGGATTGCAATGCCCGGCGCGCCGAAGCCCAGCGGGTGGCGGGTTCCCGGATGCTGGGCCAGGGCAGCGCCGGAGTGCCGCGGTTCGACTGTGACCAGCGTGACGCAATCCTGCCGGTCCCGGACACCCACGAATGCTGTCATCTGGAGTTCCTCGGAGAGCCAGGTCAGTTCGGGTAGGGCTGCCGACTGAAGGTCCCGGGAGACTCCCCTGGCCAGCACGGCCAGTCCCGCGCCGGGCAGCAGGCGGCCGCCGTCGTCGCGCACCACCAGGGAATGGTCCTCGAGGGTGCGCAGGATCCGGTAGGCAATGGAGCGGTGCACCCCCAGGGCCGCGGACAGGTCCGCTATGGACAGTGCAGTGGGGGATTCTGCGAGGATCTCCAGCGCGCGCAGTCCGCGCGAGAGCGTCTGGGAGGGGCTGGCACTTCCGGCCATCCTGGCCTCCTTTGTATCATGCCGGTCTTGTATCCCGGCTCACAACGAACTATAGTTCCATAGTAGAGCAGGTCGTTCAAATACAGAACACCGGCGGACAAAGGAGAACCTGTAACCCGGGCGTCCTGCAGTGGCTCGGCAGTGCGGGAGGACAAACAACGCCCAGGCCATCGAAATGCAGGCCCTATCAGAAGTACGGGAATCCGTGATGATCACCAATCCAAGAGCGGGAGCAGCCGATCCCACGCCAGCGCTGCCCTTCAACTCTACGGTCCCGCGCGCCCACCACTTCCGTGGCAGCCTGGGCCGCTTCGCCACGGGCGTTGCGATTGTTACGTTCGACGGCGTCAGTAAACGTCACGGGATCACCGTTAACTCCTTCATCTCCGTTTCGATGGACCCGCCCCTGGTGCTGGTCAGCATCGCCAAAACCGCCAGGGCCCATGACGAGCTGGCAGAGCAGCCCTTCACCGTGAACGTCCTGGGCGCTGAGCAGCAGGCCCTCGCCGTGCACTTTGCCGGCAAACCGGGTCAGGAGCCGGTCTGGGTGGAAGGCCAAGTGGCTCCCAGGCTCTCCAACGTGCTGGCGTTCTTCGAGTGCAAGCCATGGGCCGCCTACGCCGGCGGCGACCACACGCTGTACCTGGGCGAGGTAGTGGACTTCAACTACCGCCACGGTGACGCGCTCGCCTTCGCCAACTCCCGGTTCACCATCATCCCCGAAAGCCAGCTGGGCGTCGAAAACCTGCTTTGACGCTCGGTGCCATCGTTGGCGCTGTGCAGCTTTCCGGGGCTTGCGGCGGCCATAGTCAGATCGCTCCGTTCCAGATGGACGAGGTTCACAGTCCGGAGCACTCTGTGGAGCGCTGAATGAAGCCTGAAAACAGGCATACCGTTTTCACCATGTTGGTGGGATTGTAGTTAATGCCAAGGACACCGTCGGTGACCGCTGGGAGGAAGCAGGCTGACATGAGCGCTCCAGGGGAAGTAGCATCCGGGCATGGACAGCTGATCGTCGCCCGGCTTGAGCGGCTGCAGGTCTGGTCGCTGTCCTACACCTTCATCGGGATCATCGGACTGGGCTTTCTGTTCACGTTCTATGACATCTTCGATATCAATGTTTCCTTCATCCAGACCTGCATCGCGCTGAACCCCGGCTGCACGCCGGAAAATGCACTCGGCGACCTGCCATTCCCGGTGGTGCTGAATCTCCTCGGGTATGTGGTTGGCACCCTGGTGCTCAGCCCGGTGGCGGACAGGATCGGCCGGCGGAACATGCTGCTGATCACCATGCTCATAACAGGCCTCGGCTCCCTCTATAACGCCTTCGCGGGCGACTTCGTCAACTTCAACATCGCTCGGATCGTCACCGGCATCGGCATCGGCGCGGACCTTGCCATTGTCAACACCTACATCAATGAAGTGGCACCCCGGCGTGCCCGCGCCAAGTTCACCACGATCATTTTCATCATGTCCGCCCTCGGTGCCTTTTTCGGGATCTGGCTTGGTCTGCTGCTGACCACTCCTGCCACGCCGTGGCCGCTGGGACTGCCGTTCGCGCAGGCCGGCCCCGGCTTCGAAACCGGCTGGCGCTGGATGTACGGGATCGGCGCGCTGCTGGCCGTCGTAGCCATCCTGCTCCGGTTTGAACTGCCGGAATCACCGCGCTGGCTCATCGGCCAGGGCCGGACGGAGGAGGCAGACCGTATTGTCGCGGCCATGGAGCGGCGGGCCGAACGCCATGGCCCGCTGCCCGAGCCAGCGCCGGAGGATGCCTCCGCAACCATCCTCCCGCCGTCGAAAATCCCCTACCGCACCCTGTTCTCCAGCCCGCTGTACCGGCGCCGGATCCTGCTGCTCTTCTTCATGTGGTTCATCGGCTACATCACGGTGTACGCCTACGCCTCCGGCTTCACCAGCGTCCTGACGTCCCTGAGCTACCCGCCACCGGAGGCAGGCGTCATCGCCGCTGTGGGCACCATCGGATTCGTGGCCGAAGCGGTCATCATGTCCTTCCTGGTGGAAAAGCTCGAACGCCGGTACTGGCTGCCCATTGCCGCCGTCGTCACCCTGGGAGGGGCGTTCCTGGTCGCGTTGTCCGGGACCAACATCACCCTCACCTTCATCGGTGCCGCACTGATCTTCGCTGGCTTCAACCTCTGGGTCTCACCCACCTACGCCATGACGGCCGAGAGCTTCCCCACCCGGGCCCGGACTACGGGTTTCGCGCTGGTCGACGGCGTGGGCCACCTCGGTGGAGGCATCGGCGTGCTGGTGATTGCGCCCATCCTGCCTCAGCTGTCCATCCTGGGCGCGCTGCTGCTGATCTCCGCGTTCCTGGTGGTGGCCGCGATCCTGGTCCAGTTCACGGCGCATACCCGGAACCGGCCGTTGGACCAGATCTCGCCCTGACACGACCGCTTGCGGGCGTCCTAATGCTTCGGGCATCCAAAACAGTGGCATCCAAAACAGTGCAGACTCCAACAACAACCACGGGAGATGAACTATGACAGGGAATACCTACCGCATCATTGAGGTCGTGGGCAGTTCGACGACGGGTTCCGATGACGCCATAGCCAACGCGGTCGAAAGGGCGCACAGGACGCTGGAAAACCTGGACTGGTTCGAGGTGATCCAGGTCCGCGGCCATATCAAGGACGGGGTCATTGAGCACTACCAGGCTCAGGTCAAGGTGGGGTTCAAGCTCAACGATCCTGCATAGCTGCCATGTTGCGATGGTAGCCGGCGCCCTGTTTTGGTCTGCAGTTGAGTGGAGACCGGCGGCGCTGGGACAGCTCAGGCGGGTGCCTGCAGCAGGGCCAGCACCTCGTCGTCGGAGACCTGGTCAAAGTGGTGGTAGAACGCTCCGACGGCTCCGAAGTGGCCCGGGATCTGCAGGCAGACCAGGGAATCCGCCAGGGCAGAGACGGCTCGGGCGGCCTCCATGGATCCCACCGGGACGGTGACGACGACGGCGGCCGGGGTGCCGGTGCGCACGGCACGGACGGCGGCGCACATGGTTGCCCCGGTGGCCAGGCCGTCGTCGGCCAGCAGGACGGTCAGCCCCTCGACACTGCCGGCCGGGGCGGGGTAGCTTTGCGCGCGGCGCAGCAGCTCGGCCGTCTGCTGCTCCTCCACCTGATCCATGGCGGCCTGTTCGATGCCGCCGGCCAGCAGGGTTTGCACAAACGGCTCGTTGAGCTGGCGCACGACGCGGCCCTGGAACCAGGCCAGCGCGCCAAAGGCGGTTTCCGAATGTCCGGGAACCCCCAGCTTGCGCACTACGACCGCGCCGACGGGCAGGCCCAGCGCGTCTCCGATGGTGCGCGCCACGGGCACGCCGCCGCGGGCAAGGCCCAGCACCACGGCGTCGTCGCGGCCGCTGAACTGCGTCAGCGCCGCGCCCAGTTGTTCTCCCGCATCCGTCCGGTCTGCAAATCGTCGCGTCATGGTGTTCCTGCCGGATACCCTCGCTGGTCCGGGTGGAAAGTGTGCGAGGGCAAAGCCCGGGCGGCCTGACCGCCTCCGTTTCGTGGGCCTTCAATTCCAGCGTACTCCGACCATGCGGTCCTTAGCGGCTGAACGCCCGCTGGTGCTAGTAGCTGGCCGGTGCGGCGGATCCCTGTGCCTGCGCGGCGGGTCCCTCCGGCGGGGCCGGGATGTACTTTGCGGTCAGGGCCTCGCTGCCGCGGGCCAGCAGTGCGACGTCGGCTCCAACCAGGATGAAGTCGGCTCCGGCGTCGAGGTAGCGGCGTGCCGTGGGTTCGGCGAAGGCATTGACCCCCACCGGCTTGCCGGCCGCCTTGGCGGCGCGGATGGAATGTTCGACGGCGGCGACCACCTGGGGATGTTCCTGCTGGCCGATCAGTCCCATCGAGGCGGCCAGGTCCGAGGGTCCGACGAAGATGGCATCGATGCCATCGGTGCCGGCGATGGCGGCCACATTTTCCACCGCCTGTGCGGATTCGATCTGGACGATCACGGTGATGGTTTCCGAGGCCCGGGTCAGGTAGTCGGGAATGCGGTTCCAGCGGGCGGACCGGGCCAGGGCGGACCCGACGCCGCGGATACCGCGCGGTGGGTAGTGCGCGGCGGCGACGGCCGCCGCGGCGTCGTCGGCGGAGTGGACCATCGGGATCAGCAGGGTCTGGACTCCCAGGTCCAGGTACTGCTTGATCAGGACGGCGTCGTTGAAGGGCGGTCGGACGACGGGGGTGACCGGGTAACTGCGTACTGCCTGCAGTTGCGCCAGCACGGATTCGAGCCCGTTGGGGCTGTGCTCGGCGTCGATCAGCAGCCAGTCCAGTCCGGCGCCGGCGCAGATTTCGGCCACCAACGGGCTGCCGGAGCAGACCCACATGCCGGCCAGCGGCCGGTCAGCTGTGGCTAGGGCGTCCCTGAAGGACCTGTCCGGTTCTACTCGAAACGGCATGTGATGGTTCCCAGCTTTCCGTAGTCGGCAAAAACGGTGTCGCCCTCGTGGACCCACATCGGTCGGGTGAAGGATCCGGCCAGGATGAGTTCGCCGGCCTTGAGCCGGTCACCGTGGGCAGCGATCTTGTTGGCCAGCCAGTAGACGCCGGCCCCCGGGTGGTTCAGGACGCCGGCGGCGACTCCGGTTTCCTCCACCGTCTGGTTCTTGTACAGGATCGCCGAGACCCAGCGCAGGTCGACGTCCTGCGGCCGGACCGGGTTGCCGCCCACCACCATGGCGCCCATCGCGGCGTTGTCGCTGATGGTGTCAACGATGGTCCGGCCTTCCATCTCGATCCGCGAATCCAGGATTTCCAGTGCTGGGACAACGTATTCGGTGGCCTTGAGGACATCGAAGAGGGTGGCGCCGGGACCGCTGATGTCTTCCTTGAGCAGGAATGCCAGTTCCACCTCAATCCGCGGGTGCGAGTACTGGCTCCACTTCACCGTGCAGCCGTTTTCCAGGATCATGTCATCGAAGATGATCCCGTAGTCCGGTTCGGTGATGCCGGTGGCGTACTGCATGGCCTTGGAGGTCAGGCCGATCTTGCGGCCGGCCAGGGTGCGGCCGTTGTCCTCGCAGCGCTGCCGCCACAGATTCTGCACACGGTAGGAATCCTCCACCGTCATCTCGGGATAGCGCGATGTCAGCCGGGTCACCGGCGTGCGCGAACGCCCGGCCTCCACCAGTTCGTCCGCAATAGCAGTGATGGTGTTCTCGTCAAGCATTCAATGTCCTTATCTCGGGCCGGAGCGTATGAGGCCAAGGCCCCCCGCCCGCATCGCGGGCGCCCGAAGCCGCTCCCGGGGGCCTTGGCCTCATACGCCGCGTCTAGGTTCTGAGCTAGAGCTGGGAGCCTACCTTGAAACCGCGCTCTTCGCCCGGTTCCCGGGTGTAGGAGAAGCCGTCGGCGCCGACCGTGACGGCCATTTCCGACTTGTCTTCGCGGATCACCAGCGGCTGCGGGTTGCCGTCCAGGTCCAGCACCAGCGATGCCTCGCTGTACCAGGACGGAACCACCGGGTTGCCCCACCAGTCGCGGCGCTGGTTGTCGTGCACATCCCAGGTGATGGTGGGGTTGTCCGGGTCGCCGGTGTAGTAGTCCTGCGTGTAGATCTCGATGCGGTGGCCGTCCGGGTCCAGGATGTACAGGTAAAACGCATTGGACACGCCGTGTCGGCCCGGTCCGCGTTCGATCCGGTCCGAGATGCGCAGCGCGCCCATCTTGTCGCAGATCTGGATGATGTTGTGCTTTTCGTGGGTCGCAAAGGCGATGTGGTGCATGCGCGGGCCATCGCCGCCGGTGAGGGCGGTGTCGTGCACGGTCTGCTTGCGGTGCATCCAGGCTGCGTAGGTGACACCGTCGGAGTCCTTGATGTCCTCCGAGACCCGGAAGCCCAGGTCCTCCAGGTACTTCCGGCCGCGCGGGACGTCAGGGGTGACCTGGTTGAAGTGGTCCAGCCGCACCAGTTCGCCGGCATCGTAGAGGTCGTAGCGCTGGGTCAGCCGCTCCACGTGCTCGGTGTCGTAGAAGAATTCGTAGGGGAAGCCCAGCGGGTCCTCCACGCGGACGGAGTCGCCGATGCCCTTGGTGAAGCCGCCGGCCCGGCGTTCGGTGCGGCAGCCCAGTTCCTTGTAGTAGGCCTCGGCTGCGTCCACCTCGGCGGGGGACTTCACCCGGTAGGCGAAGGCGGCGGCGGCGGCCACCGGGCCCTTGCGCAGCACCAGGTTGTGGTGGATGAACTCCTCGAAGGCGCGCAGGTAGACGACGTTCTCGTCTTCCTCGGTCACGTGCAGGCCCAGCACGTCCACGTAGAATTCGCGGGACTTGGCCAGATCGGTGACCACCAGTTCCATGTAGGCGCAGCGGACAATGTCCGGGGCGGGGACGGAGGGGGTGGGAATTTCAACGCTCATGGTATTACTCCTCGTTGAGGTCAGCTGGCTGGTTTGGTGGGGCCGGCCGGGTGATTGGGTCTTTAGTAGTCGATCTTGCTGGCGTCTTCGGCACCGAACTTGGGGGTGTGGACCTTGCCCAGGGTGATGTGCACGGCCTGCTGGTCGGTGTAGAAATCGATGGAGCGGTAGCCGCCCTCGTGGCCCAGGCCGGAAGCCTTGACGCCGCCGAACGGGGTGCGGAGGTCGCGGACGTTGTGGCTGTTCAGCCACACCATGCCGGCTTCCACGTTCTGCGCAAAGTTGTGCGCCCGGGTCAGGTCCTGGGTCCAGATGTAGGCCGCCAGCCCGTACTTGACGCCGTTCGCCAGGGCCAGCGCCTCGTCGTCGCCCTCGAAGGGGGTGATCGCGACGACCGGGCCAAAGATCTCCTCCTGGAAGATCCGGGCCTCCGGCTTCACATCGGCGAAGACCGTGGGGGCAATGTAGTTGCCCGTCTCCAGGCCCTCGGGTCGTCCGCCGCCGGCCAGCAGCCGGCCCTCGCCCTTGCCGATCTCCACGTAGGAGGCCACCTTGGCGAAGTGCTCCGGGTGCACCAGGGCGCCCACCTCGGTCTTGGGGTTGTGCGGGTCGCCGACCACGATGTTCTTGGCACGGGCGGCGTACTTTTCGCAGAACTCGTCGTAGATGGCCCGCTCCACCAGGATCCGCGACCCGGCGGTGCAGCGCTCGCCGTTGAGCGAGAAGACGCCGAACAGGGCCGAGTCGATGGCGGCGTCCAAGTCCGCATCGGCAAAGACGACGCAGGGGCTCTTGCCGCCCAGTTCCATGGACAGGCCCTTGAGGTTGGCGGCGGCGTTGCGGAAGATGGTCTGTCCGGTGGTGGTCTCGCCGGTGAAGGAGATCAGCGGCACGTCGGGGTGTTTCACCAGCGCGTCGCCGGCTTCCTCGCCGAGGCCGTTGACCAGGTTGAACACACCGTCCGGCAGACCGGCGTCCTTGAAGATCTGCGCCCACAGCGAGGCGGAGAGCGGGGTGAACTCGGCCGGCTTGAGCACCACGGTGTTGCCGGTGGCCAGCGCCGGCGCCAGCTTCCAGGACTCCAGCATGAACGGCGTATTCCACGGGGTGATCAGGCCGGCGACGCCGATCGGCTTGCGGTTCACGTAGTTGATCTGTGCGCCCGGGACCTTCATGGCGTCGTCGAACTGGGCCACGATCAGGTCTGCGAAGAAGCGGAAGTTCTCCGCCGCGCGCCGGGCCTGGCCCTTAGCCTGGGTGATCGGCAGGCCGGTGTCGAAAGTTTCCAGCTCGGCGAGCCGGTCCTCCTGCGCCTCGACGGCGTCCGCGATCCGGTTCAGGATGCGGGCCCGCTCGCGCGGCTTCATCCCTGGCCACGGACCGGTGGTGAACGCCTGACGGGCGGCGGCCACGGCCAGGTCAATGTCTTCCGCCTGGCCGGCCGCGGCCGTGGCGTAGTTGTTGTTGGAGACCGGATCCAGCACATCGAAGGTCTTGGCGCTGACGGAATCGACGAACTTGCCGTTGATGTAGTGCTGGATGTGGGTGGGCAGGTTTTCCGGAAGGTAGTGCTCAGCCATGAAAATCGTTCCTTTTCATCTGCAGGTGGTGGGATTGTGTGGGACGGGTGGGGTCGGTGCTGCCAACGGACGCTTAGTAAAGGTGGGACAGACCCTCGGTGGCCTCATGCCGGCTGTGCGCCAGGTAGGCCTCCAGGGTGGTGGCGCGGTGGTCACGGGCGGCGCGTTCGACGTCGTCGACCGGGGCTCCGCTTTCCAGCAGGCCGAGCAGCCGCTCGTGTTCCTCCACCGACTCGCGGGCGCGGCCGGGGACGTAGTTGAAGGTGGAGGAACGCAGTGCCTTGAGCCGGTTCCAGCCCCGGTGCACCAGGTCCAGGATGTGGGGATTGGGGCAGTTTTCAAAGAGGACGCTGTGGAAGTCCAGGTTCAGGGCGGTGAACCGCACCGGATCGAAGTGCTCCAGGCACTGGCGCATCTGCTGGTTCACCTCGCGGGCCCGGTCAATATCCGGCTGCCGGATCAGCGGTGCGGACAGCGCGGTCGCGGCGCCTTCTACGATGCTCAGGGTCTGCATCGTGTAGAAGTACTCCGTCGGGTCGATCCCCGCGACGGTGGCTCCGACGTTGCGTTCGAAGGTCAGGAATCCCTCCGCCTCCAGCCGCCGGATCGCCTCGCGGACGGGCACCACGCTGACGCCCAGGTTCTCTGCAAGCTTGGCCAGCACCAGCCGGTAGCCGGGGGAGTATTCGCCGCTGAGGATCCTTTCCTTGATGGACCCGTAGGCCTGCTGGGATTTGCTGAGGCTGGAGGCCGCCGTCGTCGTCTCCGCCACACTCACGATGGCCCGTCCAGCGGATGCTCCAGCGCCCACTGCTGGTACTTCTCGCGCCAGCCGCTGTTCATCGGGTAGAGCCCGTCGACGCTGTGCCCCTCGGCCACCATCGCGGCGATGAAGGTTTCCTCGTGCTCCTGTTGGATCGAATCATCGGCCAGCTCACTGGCCAGTGCCGGCGGGATGACCAGGATGCCGTCCGCGTCGGCAACAATAATGTCCCCGGGCTGCACGGTGGCGCCGCCGCAGGCGATGGTCAGGTCCACATCCCAGGGGATATGCCGGCGGCCCAGCACGGCCGGGTGCGGACCGGAGAAGTAGGTGGGCATCTGAAGCGCGGCGACGGCGGTCAGGTCCCGGACGCCGCCGTCGGTGATGATGGCGGCCGCTCCCTTGACCTGTGCGCGCAGTGCCAGGATGTCCCCGACGGTGCCGGTGCCCTTCTCGCCGCGGGCCTCCATCACCAGGATTTCTCCGTCATTGAGTGTGTCGATGGCCCGCTTCTGCGCGTTGTAGCCGGCGCCGTGGGCCTTGAACAGGTCCTCCCGGTTGGGCACGTAGCGCAGCGTGCGCGCGGTCCCCACCACTTTGTTGGCCGGCCGCGTGGACTGCAGCCCGTCGATGCTGACGTTGTTCAGGCCGCGCTTGCGCAGCTGCGAGCTCAGCGTGGCCGTCGCGACGGACTCCAGCTTGGCCTTCAGCTCCGGTGTGAGGACGGGGGAGGACGACGGCGGCACGGGCTGGGCCGTTCCGCCGGGCTGCGCGGCGGCCAGGGCAGCCTCGGCGCTGCCCCAGGCATCCGCGCGGTCCGCGTCGGTGGCTTTGGGGCCGTTGCCGTAGTCCGCCAGCGGGATGGTCCCCTCGGTAACGGTGGTGGTGAGTTTACCCGTGCTCAGTCCGGCCGCGGGGTCGTCCACTTCGACGGCGACGACGTCGCCCGGTTCGGCGACGGAGGACCCGGCGGGGGTTCCGGTGAGAATGACGTCGCCCGGTTCCAGCGTCATCAGCTGGGACAGGTCCGCCACCAGCCGCGCGAACGGGAAGAGCAGACCCGCGGTGCTGTCCTCTTGGACCAGTTCCCCGTTGACCCAGGTCCGGATCCGCAGCGCATCCGGGTTCACCGCTGCCGCGTCCAGCAGTTCCGGTCCAAACGGGGTGTAGCCATCCCCGCCTTTGGACCGCAGGTTGGAGCCCTTGTCCGCGTACTTGAGGTCGTACACGCCCAGGTCATTGCTGGCGGTGACCGTGCCGACGTACTTCCACGCCTCGTCGATGCCAACCCGCCGTGCCCTGGAGCCGATCACGATGGCAACCTCGCCCTCATAGGCCAACAGCTCGCAGCCCGCCGGGCGTTCAACAGTGCCGCCGCTCATGCTCAACGAGGAGCTTGGCTTGATGAAATAGGAGGGCTGGGCGGGAACCCGGCCGCGCTGCTCCGCCCGGCTGCGGTAGTTAAGATGGACCGCAATGACCTTGCCGGTCCGGGCTATGGTCTCCGCGTCAACTTTGGCCACGGTTCCTCCTAATCAAATCTGAAATCGTATACGTTCCAGTATTGCGCTCCAGCGGGTCGGAGTCAAGGGTCCGGGGTGGTCATCCCGCAACTACCCCGCAGATAATGCACGAAAACGGGCGTTTCGGTGCAGTTAGGGCGGGATAGTTGGCGGCGGTTGGTAGCACCCGAGCTCCCGGATCAGCCGACGCTCGGCGCCCGGGTCGGTGGGTGCGGTATGCGGATGCCGTCTGTCGTGTAACCACCGGTGATCGGGCCGGTGAAGGGACCGCCCCCGGGGGAGGTGACCGGTCCATTGCCCGGCGTTTGCTGGCCGTGGAGCTGTTGCCCGACGACTTCCGGTGTCCGGTACGCCACCGCTGCTGTCTGGGGACCGTCGTCGGAAGCCGGCCCATCCGGAACGGGTCCGCCGGGAACCGCGGACTGCTGCGCCTGGGCGCGCAGGGCCACGGCCACGTCGTGGGCGTCCGGCCGGAGTTCGGGATTGCGCGCGGTCATGGCCACCAGCAGGCCTATCCAATCCGGGCCCAGGAAGTCGGGGATTTCCGGATCACGGGCGAGCCTGGCCACCGCCGACTCCAGCGTGGGCCCGGGGAAGGCCTTTTCGCCGGTGAGGCACTCCAGCAGCACAAGTCCCAGCGAATAGATGTCAGAGGCGGTGGTCACGTTATGCGCCAGCGCCTGCTCGGGACTGAGGTAGTTGGCGGTTCCCAGGGTGGTTCCGGTGACAGTGGCAGCTGTCGCCTCGATCATCCGGGCTATGCCGAAGTCGGAGAGCAGCGGGTGCAGCCGGGTGTCATCGGGGCTGGAGGAAGCCATCAGGATATTGGCCGGTTTGACGTCCCGGTGGATTACGGCGTGCTGGTGTACATAATGCAGCGCGTCCGCAACGTCCGCGCCCAGCTGCGCGGTTTCCTCCGGATCGAAATTGCCGGCGGCCAGCAGTTGGCGCAGGTCCGGACCCTGGATCAGCTCCATGACCAGATAGCTGCTGAAGGCGCCGCCGTCGTCCCGGTGGACGCCGGCATCGTGCAGGGTCACCAGGCCGGGATGGCTCAGCGTGGCCAGCAACTGCGTTTCGGTCTGCTGCCGGTGCAAGTCCTCGTCATTGCCGACGCTGGGCGCAAACAATTTAACCGCCACTTCGCGGCCCAGATTCTCATCCACGGCGCGGTAGACTGCAGCCGTTCCACCGGTCCCCAGAAGTTCCCCTGTGCGGTAGCGCCCACCTAGAAACAGCTCCATACCTGCTGACCTCCGAGGCACTTATCGTCAGTCCTATGACTCACACCGGGATAATCCTAACCCGCCAGCGGGCCTGAACCGGCCAGGAAGTCCAGCGCGGCGTTCTTGAAAGCCCGGGAGGTGATGGCGTTGGTGTGGGTGCGTGCGGGCAGCAGCAGTTGCTCTGCATGGTCCAGCAGAGCCGCCAACTGCGGCATGGTTTCCGCCCTCTCGTCCTTGTCGCCGGCCACCAGGAGCACCGGCATCCGGGGCACGGCCTCGTCCGGGACGAAGGGCTCAGTCTTGATGGCTTCGACCAGGGACAGCAGGGCAAAGACGTTGTTGGAGGGAAGCAGTTGCGCCATTTTCAGCAGTCCGGCCGTTGATTCATCGGCGATCGGCGTGCCATCGGCCAGGTAGCGCTGCGCCGCCGGCAGATCGAAGGCCGCCAGCGGGTCCAGAACTCCGGGGCCGCCCAGCACCATCCGGTGCACCAGCTCCGCCTGGGTCGCACCGAACTCCCAGGCCAGACGGGAGCCCAGCGAGTAGCCGATCACATCCAGTCCGCTGGCCGGATCCCCCTGTTGCAGGGGCCGCGCTCCGGCATCGAACACAATCTGCAGCAGGTCGGCCCGGATCCGGCTGGGGGTGTAGGAGTCCATATCCTCCGGCGCCCCGCTGAGGCCGTGGCCCGGCAGGTCGACCGCAATGATCCGGCGGCCAGCACCGGTCAGCGCGCTGATCCAGCCGGCATCCGCCCAGTTCAGCTTGATGGAGGAGGCAAAGCCGTGGATCAGCAGCACCGGGCGGGTGGCTTTGGCCGCGGCGTCGACGGCGCCCGAAGCCTCAACGTCCGCACTGGCGGCGCCCGCTACGGCCCCCGCGGGCTCATACGTCTCCACGTGCAGTTGCGGGTCGGTTCCCTCTACGGTGTGGGTATGGGCCTGGCCGGAGTGCCTGCCGTGCGATTCCATCGTTGCGCTCCCTGCCTGATATCCAGTACTGATGCCGCTCAGTCCTCGTCCAGCACAGCGCTCAGGCGGACCCTCCGCTTGGGCGCCTCCTCCACCGGAACGGTGCCAACAATGCCGGCCGTGTTGTCCGGCACCTCAAAGATGATCAGCGGCTCGCCCACGTTAACGGTCTCGCCCGGTGCGCCGTAGACACGTACCACTTTACCGGCCTGGGGGGACGGCAGCTCAAGGGAGGATTTGGTCGTTTCCACCTCCACCAGCGGCTGGTTGCGCTCCACCTGGTCGCCCTCGGCCACCAGCCATTCCAGCACGGTGGCCTCGATCAGGCCTTCGCCCAGGTCGGGCAGCGGGAAGGAAATTTCAGCCACGACGGTACTCCAATACTCGCTGGATGCCGAACAGAATCCGGTCAATGTTGGGGATGTATTCGTCCTCAAGGTCACCTGAGGGATACGGTACGTCGAATCCCGTGACCCGTTCAACGGGCGCGCGCAGGGTGCCGAAGCACTGTTCGGTGATCAGGGCAGCGACTTCCGCGCCCAGCCCGGCGGAGAGCGGGGCTTCATGCACGACGACGGCGCGGCGCGTCTTGGCGACCGAGGCGGCAAGGCCTGCGGCGTCGATGGGCTTGAGCCAGCGCAGGTCCAGCACCTCCACCTCGATGCCGTCCTCGGCGGCCAGTTCGGCCACCTGCAGGCAGCGGGCCACCATCGCGCCCCAGGCCACCAGCGTCAGGTGCTTGCCCTCGCGGACCACCTTGGAACCCAGATGCGGGTTTTGCCCGTCGGCAGCCCCGGCGCGGACGCCGTCGTCGAACATCACCTCGCCCTTCTGCCAGTAGCGGGACTTCGGCTCCATGAAAACCACCGGGTCGGGCAGTGAAGCGGCGTACTTGAGCTGGTGGTAGGCCTCATGTGGGCTCGACGGGGAGACTACTTTGAGCCCGGGGACGTGTGCGAAGAGCGCCTCCAGCGACTCGCCGTGGTGCTCGGGGGCGCGGATGCCGCCGAAGCTGGGAACCCGCAGCGTGATGGGCATCGGCAGGGCGCCGCGGCTGCGGTAGTTCATCCGGGCCACCTGGCAGATGATCTGGTTCACCGCCGGGTAAGCGAAACCGTCGAACTGGACCTCCGGGATGGGATGGAAGCCGGCCATTGCCAAGCCCACGGACATGCCCAGGATGCCGGACTCCGCCAGCGGCGTGTCAAACACCCGGTCGGTGCCGAAGCGGGCCTGCAGACCGTCGGTGATGCGGAAGACGCCGCCCAGCTGGCCCACGTCCTCACCGAGCACCAGGGCCGTGGGGTTCTCGGCCAGAACCTCGGCAAGGGCCAGGTTCAGCGCCTGCTGCATGGACATGGTTTCCGTGCGGCTGCCGGGCTGGCCGTCCCCGCCGTGAACGCCCGGCCCGGCAGCCGGTTCCGGATGCGAGGATTCGAAGTTGTGCTGCGCGGTCTCCAGATCGCTGGAGTGGATGATGACCTCGTCGGTGGGGACGTTAGACATGTTCGGTCTCCTCGCGCCAGCGGCGGGCTTGTTGGGTCAGGGCGGGGGTGGATTCCTGGAAGACGAAATCAAACATCTCGTTCCCCGGCCGGGAGCCCAGGGCCACGACGCCGGTCCGGATCTGCTCCTCTTCGGCCTTCGCCGCGGCCAAGGCATCGGCAAAGAACGCCTCGTCCGCCAGTCCTTCGGCCAGCAGTCGGTCTCGCAGCAGGGCCAGCGGATCCGTGCCGGCGTCCTGCCGTTCCGCCTCCAGTGAGCGGTAGCGGCCGGGGTCATCGCTGGTGGAATGCGGTCCACGCCGGTAGGTCATCGCTTCGATGACGACGGGTCCGTGCCCGGCCCGGCAGTGTGCCAGGGCCTGGCGCGTGGCGCGGACGACGGCGGTGACGTCGTTCCCGTCGACCTGCAGTGCCGGGATGCCGTAGCCGGCGGCACGTGCCGCGACGGAGCCCCCGGCCACCTGGCGCTCGGTCGGGACGGAAATGGCCCAGCCGTTGTTCTGCGTGAAGAACACCACCGGCGCCTTCATCACGGCGGCGAAATTCATAGCCTCATGCACGTCACCCTGCGAGCTGGCCCCGTCGCCAAAGTAGGTGATGGCCGCCCCGCGTTGGTCCGCAGGCAGGGCGCGCAGGGTCTGGCCGTGCGCCCAGCCCACGGCGTGCAGCACGGACCCGGCGACGACGGCCTGGATCGGTGCCAGCCGGGACTTCACCGGATCGTACATGCCGCCGTGCCAGGTGGCCTTGTGCGTGGACATGTAACCCACCATGTCCACGCCCATCGCCCTGGCCACACCCATCTCGCGGTAGGTCGGAAAAACAAAGTCGCGGTCGACGTCGACCGCAAACCCGCTGCCCACCTGGGCCGCCTCCTGGCCCAGCTCCGGGGCGTAGCCGGGGATGAGGCCCTGGCGCTGCCAGGCAATGGCGGAGGTATCCAGATGGCGCACCGCCACCATGAGCCGGTACAGCTCGCGCAGTTCTTCCCCGCTCAGCTCTGGGCCGGCCGGCGCGTTGGGGCCAGCAACAAGGGCGGGGGCCGGGGGACTGGGATGGATCATTGCAGGTCTCCGGAGATTCGTCGTTGGGGTGGACTTGCGGACGGCCGACGGCGTTGGGGCCGGTGGCTCGAGGTCCATCAAGCGGAGGCGTGCGCGCCGTTGAGCACGCCGTCCTGCTGTGACCCTAGTCACCGGTTCGGCCTCGCGCAATATGCCGATCCGCTGATGGTCAACCTGCACAATAAGTGCATGCCTGCGGCCCTTCCGCTGGACAAGTTGCTTAGTGTTTCGGCCCGATGTCCGCGGGACGTAATACAGCTGATTACCGGAAGCCGGCTGCAGGGCCGAGGGATGGGGTATTTGGATGTCCACCTGCTGGCCGCGAGCAGGTGGACACCGGACGTTGGGCTCTGGGCCCATGACACGCAGTTGGCCGGGGTGGCGGCAGGACTTCAGCGTTCTGCGCGGATCCTATGGCCCAGCCGGCAGACGATGGCGATGGCGGCTACCAGGGCAAAAGTGCCAATGAGTTGGATGCGGCTGTCCGCTCCCAGGAAGCCGACGATGAAAATCAGGCCCAGCAGGGTCAGGCCCACCAGCGTCAGGACCGGAAAGCCCTTCATCCGCAGCGGCAGCACCGTCCCGTCGCGGTCCGCCCGGCGGCGGAGGATGAACTGCGAGAGCAGTGCCGATCCCCAGACCACCAGGCAGGTGGATCCGACCAGGTTCAGCAGGGCCGGGAGCACCTTGTCCGGGAACATCAGTTCCAGCACGGTGGCAATGAAGCCGAAGGCCACCGAAACCGCCACGGCAAGCCGCGGAACCCGGGCCCGGCTCAGTCGCGATAGGAAGGCCGGAGCCTCGCCGCGCTCGGAGAGCGAAAAGACCATCCGGGACGCACCGTAGAGGTTGGCATTCAGCGCGGAGAGCAGGGCTGCCACTGCCACCAGCGTGATGGCAACTCCGGCACCGGGGATCCTGGCTGCATCCAGGACGCCGGCGAACGGGGACTTCAGGGCCTCCGAGTCCCAGGGCAGGACCGTCGCGATGACAAAGATGGAGCCGATGTAGAAGACCATGATGCGCCAGATCACGGTGCGGATGGCTACTCCTACGCTGTGCGACGGGTTTTCCGTTTCGGCGGCGGCGACGCTGACGATTTCCGTCCCGCCAAAGGCGAAGACGACGACGAACAGGCCGGTGGCGATGCCGCCTAGGCCGGTGGGGGCAAAGCCGCCACGGCCAAAGAGGTTGGACAGACCGGGGGAGTGGACGCCAGGCAGCCAGCCGAAGAGCAGGGCTGCCCCGAAGGCCAGGAAGAGGACAATGGCCGTCACCTTAAGGATGGCAAACCAGAACTCGAACTCGCCGAAGTTGTTCACCCCGGCCAGATTGATGCCGGTGAAGACGATCATGAATACCAGCGCCAGCAGCCAGATCGGAATCACGGGCCAGACGCTGAACAGCAGGGAGGCGGCGCCCAGCGACTCGGCGGCGATGACCACCACCATCTGCAGCCACCAGAGCCAGCCGATGGTGGAACCTGCCGTGCGGCCCAGTGCCCTTGCGGTGTAGACGGAGAACGCTCCGCTGTTCGGGTTTGCGGCGGCCATCTCGCCCAGCGCCCACATCACCAGGATGATCAGGGTGCCGGCCACCAGATAGGAGACCAGGACGGCCGGTCCGGCGGCCTGGATGCCCGCCCCCGAGCCCAGGAACAGGCCGGCGCCAATGGCACTGCCCAGTCCCATCATGGTCAGCTGGCGTGGCTTGAGGGCACGTCCCAGTCCGGCGGTGCTGCCCGTCTGGGCAGGAGTTCCGGGCTGGCGGGCGCCGGTGTCATCACTTCTTCGGTCCGACGGCGGGACAACCGTGGGCGTGCTGGTGTCTGACTTCATTGTCATGCTTGCTGTACCTTCGTTTGTGAACGTCTGGCTGATGCATCTCGGGCGGAGGATCCTCCGCCGGGGACCTATCGAATTTATCCCGTTCCGGCTGGTCCGAAGACATCGGCGCGTGGAATGATGGCTGCAGTTTGTGCAGTATGCACGGTTCTGCGTGTGCTAACTGCGGTGGTTCGGCGACGATCAAGAGGATTTCTGATGGCTGTGGATGTGCTGGATGCGAAAATTGTCCGTCTTTTTAATGACGTGCCCCGGATCTCCGTCCTTGAGGCCTCCCGGGTGCTGCAGGTCGCCCGTGCCACGGTGCAATCCCGATTGGAGCGGATGCTCGAATCGGGCGTCATCGGGTCCTGGGTGCCACACCCCGATCCGGGCAGCTTCGGCTTTCCGGTGGTCGCCTTCTGTTCCTTCACCATCAGCCAGAACCTGGGCCACGATGCGGTGGTGGAGTCACTGTCCGCCATTCCTGAAATCCTGGAAATCCATACCGTTTCCGGGGGCAGTGATCTGATGGCTCGGATAGCGGCCCGCACCAACTCCGATCTGCAGCGGGTGCTGGATGCGGTGATTGCGACCGGAACCGTCCAGCGGTCCTCCTCGGTACTGGTGCTGAATACCCACTTCGAGGGGCGGACACTGCCGTTGCTGGAGGCTGCCGCGGCCGGGCAGCAGTAGGCAAACGGCGGTTTGTGTCGGCCGGCCGTTTGGTTTCCGGAAGATGAAGTTCTATCATGAGTTCTAGTCATATTGACTCTAACTCAGTGGATCGAGCGGAAATGGAAATCCCGGCGAAGGTGGTGAACGCGGTGTACACCGGCTCGGCAAACGTCAGCGAGAGGCTGCAGCAGCCTCCCGCGCTGGCCATTTCCACCGTCATCTTTGCCCTGCGCCCCAGCGAATCCTCCGGCAGGCCGACGTTGTGGCTGCCCCTGGTGCGGCGTATCCGGGAACCGTTCAAGGACCGCTGGGCCCTTCCCGGCGGACCGCTTACGCAGGCGGAATCGCTGCAGGACGCCGCTGGACGGAACCTGCGGGAGACCACGGGCCTGGCGCCGAAGTACCTGGAGCAGCTCTACGCCTTTGGCGGTCTGCACCGCTCGCCCAGCCAGCGCGTGGTCTCCATTGTCTACTGGGCGCTCGTCCAGCCGACCGAAGCAGCGGAGGCCGAAGAATCCGCCAACGTCAGGTGGTTCCGGGCCGACCGGCTGGAGCAGCTGGCCTTTGACCACAACGAAATCGTGGACTACGCCCTGTGGCGGCTGCGCAACAAGATGGAGTACGGCTCCATTGCCCACCACCTGCTGGGCGAGACCTTCACCCTGGCGCAGGTCCGGGAGGTGTACGAGGCGGTGCTGGACCGGACCCTTGACCCGGCCAACTTCCGGCGCCAGCTGAAGGCAACGCCGCAGCTCGAGGCAACCGGGGAGTACCTACAGGGCGGCAAGCACCGGCCGCCGCGGCTGTACCGCTACACCGGCAGCACCGAGCTGGCCGGGGCGCCCCCGGCCACAGAACCGGTCGACGCCGGACCCGGTGGATAACGCCAGAGCGCCCGGTTCCGGACCGGGCAGCATCCGGCGAAGCGTACTAACCCAGCAGGATTCAAACCCAGCACCCGAACCGAATTAGCCAGCACCCGAACCCGCGCCAACAGGCGCAGCAGGACCAACGGAGCAAACCATGTCATCAGTCAACACGGCCATCCAGCTCATCACCCGCGAGGAAGCCGACCGCGCCGCCAACGCAGCACAGGGAAAGGTAGCACCACAGGGAAGCGCAGCACCACAGCCCC
>DASYGM010000084.1:0-3690 GCA_035999715.1 Micrococcaceae bacterium
ACCGCGCGGGTGGCTGACGGCCTGGCCGATGAGCAGCTTCGCCTCGTCACCGGCCTCGGGAACCAGTTTGTGCGCGAGTTCGGTCTTGGCTGCCGCCCCGGCCTGCGGCTCCGTCAGGGCGCGCTGGATCTCGTGGCTGGACTCAACGCAGCGGTTGAAGGAGAACAGGTCGTTCTCCAGCTGCTCCAGTCCGGTCAGTCCGGTCGCCTCGGCTGCCGTGGCGGAGCGGTTTTCGGCAACGGCTATGGCCACCGTGGCGGCCAAGGTCTCGAGGGCATCGCCGATGTCACGCGCAGCGGCCCAGCGGGCGGCTGCCAGAGCGGAGGTAATGGAAACCGCCTGGGCGGAGACCTTTCCCCCGAACAGGCGCGCCACCAGTTCGGACTTCTCGGTCCCGGACCTGGAGACGTCGGTCAGGGACCGCCGCAGTCCGGCCGAGCTGTCCACCGCGGCGAGGATCCCGAAGAGTTCCTGCGCCAGCGACAGCGTCGCGTGCGGAAGGTCCGCTTCCAGTTCCTTCAGCGCTGCGGACAGCGATTCGCTCGATATCCCCGCCATTACTGTGCTGCACCCGCGCTCTGGCTTTCCCGGCCCGACTGCTCAAGGTCGGCCAGGAACCGGTCCACGACACGGGCTGCGCGCTCGTCGTCGTTAAGGGACTCGCCCACGATCCGTCCGGCCAGCGTCGTCGCCAACGTTCCAACCTCGGTACGCAGGGACACGACGGCGGCCTGGCGCTCCGCGGCGATGGCCGTGTGTGCCTGCTCGGTCATGCGGGCGGACTCGGCGGCGGCCCGTTCCTTCAGGTCCGCCAGAATCTGGGCACCCTCGGCACGGGCTTCCTCGCGGATGCGGTTGGCCTCGGCGCGGGCGTCCGTGAGCTGCTGCTTGTATTCCTCCAGCGCTGCGGTTGCCTCGGCCTGGGCCTTCTCGGCCTTGGCAATGCCGCCTTCAATGGCTTCACTACGCTCGGCAAAAGTCTTCTCGAACATCGGGACAACGTACTTGACCACGATGACCATGAGAATGATGAAGCCGATGCCCACCACAACGATTTCCCAGATGTTGGGCACCAGGGGGTTCTCGGCCTCAGCGGCGGCTAACGTCATGACGTTATGCATATCTCACCCGTCCTCTCTACTCGCAAATATCGGTGAACGGATCCGTTAGTGAAGAACGAACGCGAATACCAGACCGAGGATGGCGAGGGCTTCGGTCAGCGCCAGGCCCAGGAAGGCGATGGGCTGGAGAACGCGCTGCGCTTCCGGCTGGCGGGCAACGCCGTTGATGTACGCAGCGAAAACCAGACCCACACCGATGGCTCCGCCGATGGCGGAGAGGCCGTAGCCGATGAGGTTCAGGGAGCCGTTGATCGTGCCGTTCATGTTGTTCCTTTCAAGATGCCCGCAGGCAGGTTGTTTGGTTCTAGATATCCCCCGGGGGGAATGCTTGGGTTAGTGGCTGTCCGCGTGGACGGCGCCCTCAATGTAGATGGCCGTCAGCAGGGTGAAGACATACGCCTGCAGGACCATGATCAAAGCTTCGAGCATGTACATGGCGATTGCGCCGACCAGCACCAGCAGCGACGTTCCCTTAAGCAGGACGCTCTCCTGGGCCAGCAGGAAGGCGATGCCCGAGCCGGAAATACCGACGATCAGGTGGCCGGAGAGCATGGTCGCAAAAAGTCGCAGGCTGTGGGTCATCGGGCGGACCACGAAGTTGGAGATGATCTCGATCGGCACCACCAGCGGCAGGATGTACCACGGCACTCCGGAGGGAACGACCGCCAGCTTGAAGAACCGCAGGCCGTTTTTCTTGACCCCGACGCTGATCCAGGTCACATAGACGATGGCCGCCAGCAGGTAGGCGCCGCCGACATGCGAGAAGCTCGGCAGCTGCAGGATCGGGATCGTCCCGTAAATGTTGTTGATCAGGATGAAGAAGAAGAGCGAGAACAGCAGCGGGACGAACTTGACGAAGTCCTTGCCGCCGATGACGTCCTTGGCCACGGAGTTGCGGACGAATCCGTAACCCACCTCACCCATGAACTGGAGCCTGCCGGGGACGAGCTGGCCCTTGCGTGCCGCGGCCAGGAAGAACCAGGCAATGACAACCACCGAAATCAGCACCAGCAGCATTTGCTTGGTGAACTCGAAGTTTCCAATGGCGAATATCGCCGGCAGGTGGCTGTTGACGCCGGGCGGGGTGAATGTGCCACCCTCTTGGGCGGGGAGCGTAAGCGCGATCAACGCGTTTCCTCTCTGCAGTGTCCATCGTTGGGCATTGTCCTGGGAGCGGTGTCGCCGCCCCCATCGTTATTGAAATATTCCCCGGTCATAAGTCTCCGGCGGGCGGTGCGTCCGTAGCCTGCGGTGTTCCGTCAGCGTCATCGCTGCGGGAACGGACCAGGCGTGGGGAAAAGGACAAGTAAAATCCCCCGGCAAGCCCGATAAACGCCCCGATCAGCACAAACCAGGAGGTACCCAAGAGGACATCCAGCCCCCACCCTATCAAACTCCAGACAAGGATTCCGCCAGCAATATAGCTGAAGACGGCCATTCCGGAGTTGTAACCGCTACCGCTTCCGCGGCCGGCGGAGCCGGAATCGGCCACCGAGTATTTGTCGCCTTTGCCGGGTTTTTCCGGACGTCGCCCGCGGGGGCCGGCGGCGCTAGCCACGGGTGCCGCCGGTGCTGCCGGTGCCGCTGCCGGCGCCGGTGCCGTCATGGAATATCAGCACCCGGGTCCGGGCGAAGGTGTAGACCTCTGTTCCCTGCCAGATCACCACGGTGGCAACGGCCGAAATCAGGAACCACGCGGGATCCATCCAGCCGGGCAACGCAAAGAAGGCGAGGATGGCGCCGAAACACACCACCTTGACCACGTAGGTGGCCATGAACACGCCGATGGCGCCCGAGGAGGCGTTCCTGCCGGCGAAGTGGCCCACCAGCAGGCTGATCCCGAAAAAGACCACCACCACCAGCCAGCCGATGGCCGCCGAAAGGGCCGCGTGGGCTCCGGAGGCGATTCCCGAGATGACGGCGACGGCCACCAGTACCGCCGCCGTCACGGCGAGGCAGTACTTCAGGATCCTCATCCAAGGCGAGGCGGTTGGACCGGAGGCCGCCAGCGGCGGCGCCCGGTAGCCGGCACCGCGGGGTGCGCCGTCCTCTGGGGTGGAGTCAGTCAAGGAAAAGCCAATCATTGGGGCGCTGTCAGCGGACCGTATGGTTTGTATGATCGGGCTAAATTCTACACGAGATAGAAGACCGCGGCATCCTGCCGGCGGCCACGCCCCAGCCGGCGCAGGGCCGCTATCTCTTCAGCTGGCGCAGGTAGGGCCTGAGCGTCAGCACGACGACGGCGGCAATCGCCGCGCCGAGCACTACCGAAACGATCCGCCAGGGAAAAAACGCGTACGCGATGCCGCCGAAAGCGAGCACGAACGTCCACAGGTACATCATCAGAACGGCCGCCCGGTGCGAGAAGCCCAGGTCCAGCAGCTTGTGGTGGAGGTGCCCGCGGTCGGCCGAAAACGGGGACCGGCCCGCCGCCGTCCTGCGTAACACCGCCAGGCCCAGGTCAAGGAGGGGCACTACAAGGATGGCAATCGGCAGCACCACGGGCATGAATGACGGCAGTCCGTTGGCCCGGTTGTACAGTCCGGAGAAGATCTGGCCGGAGGCCACG
>DASYGM010000088.1:0-3134 GCA_035999715.1 Micrococcaceae bacterium
CATCCGGACAATCTTCTCCGCCACCTGCTCCGGAGTCCCCACGAACAGCGCTCCGGCCGGAGCAGTCTGTGCCCGGTAGGTGACCTCGCTCGGCTTCGGGAAACCCCGCTCGGAGGCAATCCGCGTCATCGAGTCCATCCAGTACGGACGGTAGGTGTCCAGTGCGTCCTTGCGCAGGATCAGGCCGGGCGTGCTGGCACCCACCCGCAGCGCGCCGCCGTCGTGCCCTGCTTCCGCCGCGGTCCGCCGGTAGAGATCCACGTGTCGCTCAAAGTTGTTCACCGCTCCACCGAGGATGGCGTACATGACGGATTTGCCCAGCCGGGCAGCCCGGACCGTGGACTGCGGTGTGCCGCCGGTGGCGATCCAGATGTCCAGCTCCCCGTTGTAGGGCCGCGGCAGGATCAGCGCGTCCTCCAGGTCCGGCCGGAAGTTGCCGTGCCAGCTGATCCGCTCCTGCTGGTTCAGCCGCAGCAGCAGATCTATCTTTTCCTCGTACAGCGCGTCGTAGTCCTCCAGCCTGGCGCCAAAGAGCGGGTAGGACTCGATGAAGGAACCGCGGCCGGCCGTCAGCTCCGCGCGCCCCTGGGAAATCAGGTCCAAGGTGGCGAACTGCTGGAACACCCGGACCGGATCCTCGGTGCTGAGCACCGTGACCGCGCTGCCAATGTGGATGTTCTTGGTCTGCGCCGCGATCGCAGCCAGCACCGTCGACGGCGAGGTCACCGAATAATCCGGCCGGTGGTGCTCGCCGATCCCTACGTAGTGCAGCCCCACCTGGTCCGCCAACCGCGCCCGCTCCAGCAGATCGGCCGTGTTCTGCGCTGCACTGATCTGCTCCCCGGTCACCGGGTTGCGGTGGATGTCGCCAAAGCTGAAGATTCCGAGTTCCATGCCCTGCCCAACCGTTAGATGCGTTTGCATATTCCCTGCGGTGATCCGGTCCCGCCAGACCCAGGCGGCCGGGCGCGCGCGCAGATTCGCCGCCGGCAGCGGCATCCACTTCAGGCAAACCGGAGTAGATTTCGGGAATGGCTGCACGCATGCGGAACGCGTCATGAACAAGGACCGGATGGAGGCCTTCAGCGACGGCGTCCTCGCAATCGTGATCACCATCATGGTGCTGGAGCTGCGGACCCCGGAGCAGGCGACCTGGTCCGGGATACTGGCGGTTCTTCCCACCTTCCTCAGCTACCTGCTCAGCTTCGTCTACGTGGGCATTTACTGGAACAACCACCACCACATGGTCCAGCTCGCCGGCAGGGTCAATGGCGCAATCCTGTGGGCCAACCTGCATCTGCTGTTCTGGCTCTCCCTATTCCCTTTCACGACCCGGTGGATGGATGAAGCCGGTTTTGTCCAGGTCCCGGTCCTGGTCTACGGCGTGAACCTGCTGCTCGCCGCCGTCGCCTTTTACATTCTGCAGACCGCACTGATCCGCCAGCAGGGCCGGGACGGTGCCCTGGCGCAGGCGATCGGAGGGGACTGGAAGGGACGGCTATCCCCTGTCATCTACCTCATCGGTCTGGGTCTGACCCTGATCCACCCGCTCCTCGGCGTGGGCGCGTATACGGTCGTGGCCCTCATCTGGCTGGTGCCGGACCGGCGCGTGGAGCACTATGTGGCGCGGCTGTCGGGACCCGCACCGGACCAGGGAGGGCAAGCGGAAACGACTGACCCGTGACTCGACCGGCGACTTACCCCGTGACGGGCGGCGGACCTTCTCAGACCGCGACCCGGGCAGCCGGCTTCGAGCGCCATGTACTAAT
The DNA here is from genome assembly GCA_035999715.1 of Micrococcaceae bacterium. Taxonomy (GTDB): domain Bacteria; phylum Actinomycetota; class Actinomycetes; order Actinomycetales; family Micrococcaceae; genus Arthrobacter_M. The sequence continues at coordinate 1,770 of DASYGM010000088.1, forward strand.
CAGAAACCAGATGCTCCAGATGACGCTGGCCGCGATACCAATCAGCGTTGGCGCCGTGTTGTTCGGCGAGAAGCCCTCGGCGCCGATCACCCAGCCCTGAACCAGATAGGCCAGGCCCGACACTCCGAGCAGATAGCCAACGGCCCTGGAAACCCGGCCCGTCCAGACAATCACAATGGCAAACAGCACCAGCGAGAGGCCCAGAACCAGGCTTTGGTAGCTCCGGACGCCCCATTCAAGCCAGCGGATGCCCTCCGCGGCATCGAAGCGTGCTGCCTTCTCCGCCTCCGGAGCCGCGGCCCACGCATCCACGGCATGCTTGAGGGCAACCCCATCTACAGCCTGAAGCACGGCGTAGAGAGGCAGAGCTGCGCCGGCCGCAACGGCGGCGAACCTTGCCACCCAAATGGGACCACCGCGGCGAAGATCCAGGGCCACGAACAGGACCAGCAGACCGGCAATCAGAGTGGCCATGCCAACGAATTGGCCCAGATGCACGCCGGTCCAAATGCCGCTGTTTGCATACTCGGAAAATGCGGCTTCGTGATCGTTGGCGTTCGCACTGCCCGGGTGGAAGAGACCCGCCAGCAGCGAAACCAGCACACCGGCAAGGAGCAGAACCGCGGACAGCCGCAGGGATCCACTATCCCGGGAACGGGAACCCGCATCCGGCGGGGACCCGGTATGCCGGGCAGCGGCTGCGTTGGCGCCTTCGTCTTCCATTTGCCTCTCCCCGACCATGGAACCGTGGATAACTACCAGTGTGGTCCCGGCGGTTTCGCCTGTCGAGGAGCGGTGCTCAGCGCTGGAACCGCAACGTCACCAGCTGGAACGGCCGCAGCGTCAGCTCCACCGATTCCGCGCCGAGCACGATCCCGGCAGGCGGCTCCCCCGGCGACTCCAGCAGGTCCGTCACCTCCACCGACTTCACCGGAAAATTCGCGGCGACCAGCCCAATGGAGCGTTCCCCGAGGGACTCGTAAAGCCGCACCACCACGTCGCCGGAACCGTCCTCGGCCAGCTTAACGGCCTCAATCACCAGGGCGGCATTGGACACGGTAAACAGCGGCTCCACCGGCCGGGCACCCAGGACCACGCGGGGCACCAGGTTGGTCCGGTACCCCTCCTCCACGGCGTCGGCGATGCTGGCCCCGGGACGGATGGTCATAGTGAGCTCATGGTGGCCCTGGTCCGTGAACGGATCCGGGGATTTCGGTGCGCGGAGCAGCGAAAGCCGCACCGTCGTCGTCGTTCCCTCAGGTGCCCCGCTTCCGCCCGGCCGCACGCTGCGGCTGACGTCGTGGCCGTAGGTTGAACCGTTGGACAGCGCCACGCCGTAGCCCGGCTCCCCGACGTGGATCCAGC
>DASYGM010000114.1:0-2395 GCA_035999715.1 Micrococcaceae bacterium
CGATTGGGCTAATCCACAATTCATGCCTGGCCGTCCCCGTAAAGGGTGAGCGCCACCAGAGCCCGGGCCGCTTCTGCCGGAACCGTAAGGTCCAGCCCCATGATTTCCGAGATGGCGTGCAATCGGTTGACCACGGTGTTCCTGTGGCAGTACAACTCCTCCGCCGTCTGCTTGATGGACCCTGTCCGGGAATAGCTGCGGGCCACCTGCAGCAGGCGCTGCCGCTCATGCGGGGTGCAATCGTCCAAGGCTGCGTGCACCCGAGCGGAAAAGCCGGGCAGTGCCGACTCCAGGAGTTTGCCGGCTATTCCCATCCAGCTCTCCGCCACGGTCGCCAGACCCCCCTCCGACGGGGCGTGCCGGGCAAGGACCAGGGCGGAGGCCGCGGCCTGCGGGACCTGGGAGAGCCCCTCCACAGCGGGCATATATCCGGCGGCGAAGTCCGGTCGCTCGTCCAGCCAGGAACGCCCCTTCCTGTAGGGGCGGAACAGGTAGAGGCTTCCCGCGGCTTCGTATGCGTAGGAGCGGTGATCGGATTCGTGCTGGCGCTGTGCCTGCGCAACGGTGTCTCCGACGACGGCGAGCACCTCGAAGGTGTCGCTGGCCCGGACTCCAAGCGCCTCAGCGATGTCTCCCACTTCGTCACGATCGGGCAGCTGCGCGCCGAAAAGCCGGGAGAGGAGGCGTTGGCGGTAAAGCCGCTGATCGCGCGCCAGCAGGGCCTCCTCCTCGGAAAAGGCCTGCTGGATGCTGCTCAGATAGCGTTCGACGATGTCCAGCACCAGGTCCATGTTGGACACCAGCACTGCGATGCCGTCATCGCTGGCTACCCTTTCCAACCCCTTCCAGAGCACGCGGAAATCGTTGCGCACCGCGTTAAGGAACGCATCCAGAGGGACACCTTGCCGGGCGCGCCGGGTGGCGACGTCGCGCGGCAGGGTCCGCAGGTCATGGGGCAGTTCCTGGCCCGCCATCAGGTACAGGAACATGTCCATTGTGTCTACGGCTGTTCGGAAGACGTCCTCTTCCGGCACCTGGGCTTCGCCGTAGGAATCCGCGGAGAAACGCTGCAGGAAGTCGGTGACCAGGGAATCCCGCCGGGCCCAGAGAAGCTGGATCAGCTGCACCCATTCCGTTTGGGCGGCTGGTCCAGGTTGCAGTGTCCGGTCGGGGCGCAGCAATGGCCCAGGAGCCGCCTGATCATGTTCTCTCACGGATCCATCTTAGGCAATTGCATAAACTTTGGCGGTACAGCGGCGGTCATTGTCTATTGAGTACAGCATTGGCCCAGGATTGAATGGCTGTAAAGCGGCCGTGCTGTCGTCCGCAACTGCTCCTGTGGGACCACTGACTGAAGAGGATTCATGTACGTCGATCTCCTGATACGCAACGCGCACATACTGACTCAGGACCCTTCGCATCCGATCGCGGAGAGCCTGTGGGTGCATGACGGAAAGATCCTTGCGGTGGATGAGGACGCGGAACCCGGTCTCGTTCCCCGACACACCATAGATGCCGCCGGGGCAACGATTGTTCCCGGGTTCAATGATGCGCACGCCCATAGCGTCTGGTTCGGCCTCACGCTGATGGAGACGGACCTTGGCTCGGCGGCAACCCTGGAGGATGTCTACCGTCTTATTGCCGATGCGGCGCAGGCATTGGGCCAGGATGAATGGGTCATTGCGGCCGGGTTCAGTCCCATTCTGCTCGGCGGCCAGCAACCGGACCGCGACCGTCTGGACCATGCGGCGGGCGGCCGCCCGGTCTGGATCAAGCATTCATCCGGCCATGCCTGCACTCTCAACGGCGTTGGGCTGGCGCGTGTTTCGGAGGGCGCGGACCTTACGGCAACGGTCGACGGCGGCCTCGTCGCCTTGGATGCGCAGGGGCGGCCCACCGGATTGCTGGAGGAAAACGCCATGCGCCTGGTCCAGCAGATCATGCTGCCCTACCCGCTGGAAACCATTGAACGTGCCCTGGACCTGGCCACCACGCACTATCTGTCCGAGGGCATCACCAGCGTCACCGACGCCGGTATAGCCGGTGGCTGGATCGGCTACTCGCCGCGGGAATTCGCGGCCTATCAGAACGCCAGGGACAAGGGGCTGCTCAGCGTCCGGATGCAGCCCATGCTGGTTCTCGATGCCCTCCACGATGTTCCAGGACATGCCGCGGATCCGGTCTCCCGCGGTATCGACGCCGGTATCCGCTCCGGACTGGGCGATGACTGGCTCCGGCTGGGCCCGGTCAAAATCTTCATCGACGGGTCACTGCTGGGCAGCACCGCCTACCTGACCGAGGACTATGCGGGCTGCGAGCACAACCACGGATACCTGCAGATGGACCCCGCGCAACTGCGCCGGTCCGCGCTGCAGGCCTACCGGGCCGGCTGGTC
>DASYGM010000135.1:0-5867 GCA_035999715.1 Micrococcaceae bacterium
CAGCACGGCTTCGGTGTCCTTGGTGATCTGCGCGGCGATCTCGTCGGGAAGCGCAAACCGTGGCGGCCGGCAGGCGCCGCCCTTTCGTCCGGCCACGTCCATGGAGAGCTTGATCGACTGGACGAATTCGGTCTTCGAATCCCACCGCAGCAGCGGGTGCAGGTCACGGTACATCGGCAGCGCCTTGGCAAGGTCCGCCGGGTTGCCGGAGGTCACCAGGTTGTACAGCTCCACGGTGCTGGTGGGGAGGGCGTTCGGGTAGCCGGCAATCCAGCCCACGGCTCCGGCAATGCCGAGCTCCAGCAGCACGTCGTCGGAGCCGACCAGCAGGTCCAGCTCGGGGGCCAACTCGGCAATTTCATAGGCGCGGCGGACGTCGCCGGTGAATTCCTTCACGGCCACAATCAGGCCCTCGCCGTGCAACCGTGCCAGCAGGGCAGGGGTGAGGTCCACCTTGGTGTCGTACGGATTGTTGTAGGCCACGATGGGCAGGCCGACCTTGGCGACCTCGCGGTAATGCTCCATCACGGTTTCTTCATCCGCGCGGTAGGTGTTCGGCGGCAGCAGAAGCACGCACTGGGCTCCGGCGTCCTTGGCCTGCTGCGCCCACCTTCGTGCCTCCGCGGAGCCATACGCGGCCACCCCGGGCATGACCGTGAAACCCTCGGGACTGGCCGCAACAGCGGTCTCAACCACCTTGGCCCGCTCCTCATCGGTCAGCGTCTGGTACTCGCCCAGCGAACCGTTGGGGCAGACACCCTGGCAGCCGTTGGCAGCGAGCCAGGCGACGTGCTGGCCGAAGGCTTCGTAGTCCACCGACAGATCGTCGTTGAAGGGCAGCGCGGTCGCAACGTGCACACCGTGCCAGGGTTTGGTCTGGGCAGTCATTTGGGTCTCCTAGGTCGTAGGCCGTACGTGGTTATCAGTACAATGTCACATGCTACTTAGGATGTCGAGGGTTCTTGTCCGTCTCACGTAGGTTTCACCGCAGCACAAACCCCAGACCGAGGTCGTCGCCGGGGTCCAAGCGGAAGCGGCACTCGCCCACCGGATACGCCGTTCCGACGACGTCGACGACGACGCCGGCAGCGGTGCGTTCGGCGACGTGCGCACTGAAGTGGGTGCCGATGATGGAGTAGTGGTCCAGGGTGGTCCCCGGTGGCAGCTCCCCGGCCGTGTCCAGGGCGGCGACCCGTGCCGAGGTGCCGGAGCCGCAGGGCGAGCGGTCCACCTGGCCGTCGGCGAAGATGGTCACATTGCGCTGGGCCAGCCGTCCGGCGGCGTCCGAATCTGCGTCTTCGAAGATGATCGTGCCGTAGATCCCGTCCAGCCGCGGATCCTCGGGGTGGCGCGCCGCGGGATGGTCCGCGAGCGCAACCTTGATCTGCCGGCCCGCCTCTATCAGTGCGTTAATGTCCGCCTCATTGACCCGCAGCCCCAGCCCGGAGGAAGGAACGGACGCGTAAAGCGCCCCGCCCCAGAGCAGGTCAACGGACACCGTGCCGTAGTCCTTGGTGTCGGCGGCATTATCCTGGGCCACGACGCGGGCGGGCACATTGCGGAATGTCACGGAGACAGGTTCGCCACCGGACATCAGGACTTTGGCCACCACCCTTCCGGAGGGCACATCGATCACTACGTCCGTTTCACCGTCGGGCGCGGCTGGCACCAGACCGCTGCGCACGGCCCATGCCCCTAGGGCGATGGTGCCGTGCCCGCAGGCGGTGGAAAAGCCATCCTTGTGCCAGAACAGCACACCGAAGTCGGCGCCGTCGTCGTCGGCCGGAACAATGAACCCGCCGTACATATCGGCGTGGCCGCGCGGTTCGTTCACCAGCAGCCGGCGCAGCACGTCCGCCTCCCCGGCCAGCGCATTCTGGCGCCGCTCCAGCACGGTGGAGCCGGGGATGACGAAGGGCAGCTCCGGCACAATCCGGAACGGCTCGCCGGCCGTGTGGTAGTCGACCGTGGCCACGGTCCAGTCGGTAATGCCCATCATGCCCCCCTACGCACCCAGGTACGCCTCGACGATGCGTGAATCCGCCATCAGCTCTTGGGCGCTGCCGGTCATGGTGGTGACGCCGTTCTCCAGCACGTAGCCGCGGTGGGTGATCTTCAGCGCGGCCCGGGCATTCTGCTCCACCAGCAGCACGGTGGTGCCCTGCTGGTTGACCTCCCGGATCACTTCCATAACCTGGGCGACAATCAGCGGGGCCAGGCCCATCGACGGCTCATCCAACATCAGCATCCGCGGACCAGCAATGAGCGCCCGGCCGATCGCGAGCATCTGCTGCTCACCGCCGGACAGGGTGCCGCCCTGCTGGCTGCGCCGCTCCGCGAGCAGCGGCAGCAGCTGGAAGACCTTCTCGATCCGCTGCGCCACCACCGTGCGGTCCTTGACCATGTAGCCGCCCAACTGCAGGTTTTCCAGCACGGACAGGGTGGAAAAGATCCGCCGCCCCTCCGGAACGTGGATCAGCCCAGCCTTGACCACGTCCCACGGGTTGGCCCGGGTGATGTCCTTGCCGTCGAAGCTGACCTTGCCGGCGTGCGGGCGCACCAGGGCCGAGGCGGTGGACAAGGTGGTGCTCTTCCCCGCGCCATTGTTGCCCAGCAGCGCGACGATCTCCCCCTCTTCGACCGCAACGTCGATGCCGCGCAGGGCCTGGATCTTGCCGTAGAAGACTTCGACGCCCTCCATCTGCAGCATTGCCATCAGCTGTGGCCTCCCTTGTTTCCGACGTCCGCGGCCTGTGAGGCCGCCGTCTCCGCCTTCTCGACCTGCGCCGACGTGACTTCCGGCGGCGCCGTTTGGTCCTCGCGGCCCAGGTAGGCCTCGATTACGGCCGGGTTGGATTTGATTTCGGCCGGCGTGCCTTCGGCGATCTCCTTGCCGAAGTTCATCACCACGACGCGTTCGGAGACTTCCATGACCACCGTCATGTCGTGCTCAATGAGGACGACGCCGGTGCCCAGGTCCCGGATCCGGCGGCACAGTTCCAGCAGTTCCATTTTTTCCGAATGGTTCAGGCCCGCACCCGGCTCATCGAGGAGCACCAGCTTCGCCTTGCGCGCCATGGCCCTGGCCATCTCCACCTGCCGCTGCTGGCCGTAGGCCAGGTTGCGCACCGGAATCCCGCGCGCGCCCTTGAAGCCCACGAAGTCCAGCCAATGGTGCGCTTCCTCTGTCAGATTCCGCTCACTGCGCCGGTATCGCGGGGTATGGAAGATGGCATCCAGGAAGTTCTGCCCCCCGTACAGGTGCATCCCGCCGCGGACGTTGTCCAGCACCGTCAGGTCCGGAAACAGCCGCAGGTTCTGGAACGTCCTAGTGACGCCGGTGGCCGCGATGACCGCCGGGCGTTTGCCGGTGATGTCCTGGCCGTCCACCAGCACCTGACCGGAGGTCGGCTTGTAGAAGCCTGTGATGCAGTTGAAGGCGGAGGTCTTGCCCGCGCCGTTGGGCCCGATCACGGAAATGATCTCATTCGCGTTGGCGGTAAAGGACAAGCCGTTGACGGCCTTGACCCCACCGAAGGATATCTGCAGGTCCTTGACCTCCAGCAGAGCACTCATTGTCCTGCTCCCGTCTTGCTGGGGGCCGGGGAATCCGCGTCCGCCGTCCCCGATGAGTCGGACTTCCGGCGCTTCCGGCCCCGTCCCTCCGATTCGTTGCGGTCCGGCTCATAGGCGCGGGAGGGCCAGAACCCCTGCGGGCGCAGCACCATGACCGCCACCAGCACCACGCCGAAAACGACGTAGCGCAGGTTGCCCAGGTCGCGGAGGAACTCCGGAAGCAGTGAAATTGCCACGGCGCCCACCACCACGCCACGCATGTTGCCCATGCCGCCCAGCACCACTGCCATCAGCACCAGGGCGGACTGCAGGAAGACGAAGCTTTGCGGCGAGACCGCGGACAGGTGCGCCGCGAAGAGCACGCCGCCGATTCCGCCCCACACCGCGCCGAAGATGTAGGCCATCAGCTTCACCTTGTAGGTGTGGATGCCCATTGCCTCGGCGGCGTCCTCATCCTCGCGGACAAACCGCCAAGCCCGCCCCAGCCGTGACTTGCCCAGCCGTGCGGAGGCCAGCACAAACGCAGCGACCACCAGCACGCAGAAGTAGTAGAAGAGCACCGGCTGCTGCAGATCCAGGCCGAAAAGCTCGATGCCAGGTATGCCGAAGATACCGGAGGGCCCGCCGGTGATGGTGAGGTTGTTCGCTGTCAGCCGGATGATTTCACCAAAGCCCAGGGTCACGATGGCCAGGTAGTCACTGCGCAGCCGCAGCGTCGGAGCGCCGATGATCAGTCCGGCAAGGACGGTCATGATCACCACCGCGGGAATGGTGAACAGCAGCGGCAGCTCAAAGGACTTGGCCACGATGCCGGCGGTGTAGGCGCCGACCGCCATGAAGGCGATGTAGCCCAGATCCAGCAGCCCGCAGTAGCCCACCACGATGTTCAGCCCGGAGGCCAGCAGCACGAAGATGACCGCCGTCGTCATGATGCTCATCGCGTAGTTGGTGGCGATGATGAAGGGGAAAAGCAACGCGATGGCCAGCCCCGCCCAGCCCAGCTGGCGGCTTGCGAAAAGTGCGGAGATTTTGCTCTGCGGCTTGCCGATCAGCCGCGGCGCCATGGTGGTGTCGGTGTTTTCACTCATCCTAGACACGCTCCGTCACTCGTTCGCCCAGCAGACCTGTGGGCTTGAGGGTCAGGAACAGGATCAGCACCGCAAAGGTAAAGACGTCCCGCCACTGCCCGCCCAGCCACTGCGAGCCGAAGGCCTCCAGCAGACCCAGCACCAGGCCGCCGAGCATGGCCCCCTTGATGTTGCCGATGCCGCCGATCACCGCCGCAGTGAAGGCCTTCAAACCGATGATGAAGCCCATCAGGAAGTCGATTTTCCCGTAATAGGCACCGGCCATTACACCGGCCGCGCCGGCCAGCGAGGAGCCGATGAAGAATGTCCGGGTGATCACAGAGTTCACGTTGATGCCCATCAGCAGCGAGCCCTTCGGGTCCAGCGCGATGGCGCGCATGGCCCGGCCCGTGGAGGTGCGCTGGATGTAGGCGTTCAGCGCGATCATCAGCACGACGGCGATCAGCATCAGGACCAGCTGCGGCACCGCGATCCGGGCGCCCAGCAGGTCGAAGCTGGCGCCCTCCAGCCGGACCGGGAAGACCCGCGGATTCGGCCCGGCCACCGCGCTGACTCCATACTCCAGGGTGAAGGAGGCGCCGACGGCGGTGATCAGGACCGCCAGCCTGGGAGAACTTCGCAGCGGCCGGTAGGCGATGCGTTCGATGGCCACACCCGCGGCGCCGGTGAGCAGCATGCTCAGCAGCATCACCACCAGCAGCGCCACCAGCGACATGGACGCCGGGAACCCTCCCACCGAGCTGAGTACGGCGAATCCGATGAACGCCCCCAGCATGTAGATATCGCCGTGGGCAAAGTTGAGCAACTTGATGATGCCGTAGACCATCGAGTAGCCCAGGGCGATCAGTGCGTAAAAAGATCCGACAAATAAGCCGTTCCAGATGAGCTGTGTCATACCGTCCTGCCTTGAATCTGTGGGGAGCGGAAAGGCGGGTGCCGGAGGGTATCCGGCACCCGCCCTCGCTATCAGCTCAGTGCGTCCTTGAGCGTGAACTTGCCGCCGTTGACCTGCAGGATCTGGAAGCCGCCGTTGGAGAGCGTGTGCTCCGGGGTGAACTTCAGCGGACCGGAGAAGATCTTGAAGCCGTTGATCGCCTCCAGCGCCTTCTCCACATCGGCGCCCTTGGTGCTCTTGGCCTGGGTGATGGCCTCAGCAGCGACACGCACCGCGTCGTAGGACTGCGTCGAGTACGGGCCGGGGTC
>DASYGM010000256.1:0-20988 GCA_035999715.1 Micrococcaceae bacterium
CAGCTTGATCTCGCGGATCTTGTCCGCCACCGTCTTTGCTGAACCGAGCTTGACCTGGTCGGTGTTTCCGGAAGCCACCTGGGATTCGATCAGGACGTTGTTGACGTATTGCTGCGTGATGGTCGAGGCCCCCTGTCGTCCACCCGCGGCGGTGGCAGCGAGCGCCCGGAGGATGCCGGCGGGGTCAACGCCGCCGTGCTCATAGAAGCGGGCGTCCTCGATGGAGACAATGCCGTCCTTGATGAAGGTTGACATCTCATCCAGCGGTACCTGCGTCCGGTCCTCGGCGAAAAAGCTGGCAATGACGGAGCCGTCGCTGGCCAGTACCTTCGTCGCCTGGGCCGGGGTGCCGATCGTCAGTTGACCGGGGATCTGGTTGAAGGCATTGATCGAAGCGTTTGCCGCGGTCCCGGCGACGGCGGCGGCCGGGACCAGCAGCCCGGCGGCCAGGACGCCGCAGATGACGGCGACCAGCAGGAATACCAGGAGCCGGCCGGCGGCGGTGGCAGTATTCAACATCGGAATCCTCCTTGGCCTACCGATGAGTCTACGAATGCCTGCTGGGTCTATCCCGGGAACGCCGCGGGGCGAAGCGCCTGCTAGGCTGAAGCGACGTGGCGGTCCAGCAGCGGCCCCCACGGCGGAGGGACGCCCACAGGGCGCCCCGTTTTCCAGTTAAGACGACGGGTGGAGGCAAGTCCCGTGGACGAAGAAATCCAACGTGTGTGGGTTGCCGCCGCAGACCTGGAATTGGCTCAACAGCAGACTGACACCGCGCAGTTTGACCTGGTGGAGGCCGTTCACGTGGCCTTGGAGTCCGGATACGGAACGGAAACGGTAGGCGGCGCCGCAGGCATGAGTGCCGACGAGATCGACCAACTGATAAAACAGGACGGCTTGGCTCAGTAACCGGTCAGGCTCGGTTGCGCACCCCGCGCAACACCCACATGATCACGCTGATGACCAGCAGGATGATGCCGATCCAGAGCAGGAATTCGGCGGCCTTCACGAAAATGCCGAAGAAAAGAAGAATGATGCCGACAATGATAAGTGTGATTACTATTCCCATTGGCTGATCGTACTCCCACTCGACCACGTGAGGATATAAATCCATGGCCACGCCCGTTACCACGGACGAACTCCTGGCCGCAGCCGAGCGGCTGATTGTCCCCGGCAGGCGGACCATCCTTGGCATCACCGGTGCCCCTGGCGCCGGGAAGTCCACCCTGGCAGCGCGGATCGTGGAATTCCTGGGTCCTTCACGCGCTGTCCTTGTACCAATGGACGGCTACCATCTGGCCAACGCCGTTCTGAAGGCCCGGGGGCTGCGCGCGGTAAAAGGGGCCATCGAAACGTTCGACGACGCCGGTTACGCCGTCCTGCTTCAACGGCTGGCTGCCCAGCGTCCGGGGGAAACCGTCTATGCGCCGGGCTTTAACCGCGACCTCGAGGAAGCCATTGCCGGCAGCATTCCCGTCAGCCCCGAAGTCCCGCTGGTGGTAACGGAGGGGAATTACCTCCTGGCGGACCGGGGCTTTTGGCCGCAGGTCCGGGTTTGCCTGACTGAATCCTGGTTCCTCGATCCGGAGCCGGAGCAGCGGCGCCAGTGGCTGATCGCCCGGCACATATCCCACGGCAAATCAGCATGGGAAGCCAGGTCTTGGGCTCTGGGCACGGATGAACGGAACGCAGTGTTCATCGGTACGATGGCGGACAGGGCGGACCGCGTGCTGAGGATCGCTGAGCTGTAAGCCCGCAGACTCAACAGCATGGATGGACTCCAACAACTGACCAGGTTTCGTGACGGCATCCCGGCAAAACGGGCGACACGCCGGAAGTTCGGGGTCGTGTTCCCGAAAGGTGGTCAGTTCTGGCAGCCAGCCGCGGAGCTCGCAGGCATCCGCGCTGATCAGTGGGATGTTAAACTGCCCAGGTAGGTTCCGGCCAATAGCCATCGGCCGGCAGGAACGCACACGGACAAGGGGCGCCACCGATGAACACAGCACATCGGCCGCATGTCCCTGCGGAAAGCGGGGCGGCCATCGTGGCCTGCTTGGCAACTGCCCCCAAGCGGGGGTACTGACGGCGTAGACCCACCGGGGAGCACTCCCGGTCCGTTCAGCATGCCCACAGCCCCTGCTTCACGAGTGACAGGCCCTATCGGGCGACTTCCTACTTCATCAGGACATCTTGCTGTGGAAAAAATCTCTGAAAAACAAATCCGTAGCTGCTTCGTCAATGCCAGCCGCAGCGAAGCCGCCAAACTTACCCTGCCCGCCCGGTTCGCGGGCCTGGACTGGGACCGGCTGGACTTCCTCGGCTGGCGGGATGAGAAGATGCCGCAGCGCGGTTACCTTGTCAGCAACGCCGGGGACAGACTGGTCGGGCTCATGCTCCGCGCGCCGGACGGCGGCAGCGGCAGGAACCGCAAGGTCCTGTGCGACCTGTGCCGCGACGTGTTCTCCGAAGAGGACGTCTATCTGTGGGTGGCCAAACGGGCGGGACAATCCGGCCGTGATGGAAACACGGTGGGGACGCTGATCTGTGCCCAGTTCGTCTGTTCGGCCAACGTCCGGAAGGAGCCGCCCGTCAGCGAAATCGAGCCGGACCCGGCCGCCGTCGTCGAGCGCCAGATCCGGGGCCTGCAAGAGCGGACCGAAAGGTTCATCGGCCGCGTCCGCGGCTAGCGGCACGGGACGCTGAACTGGCACACGGTCCGCCGGCTCCGGGCGGTCCGTCTAGGGCTAGAAGGGATACGGCGCAATCTCCGGCCGCATCGTCAGCCATTGGACCTCGGTGAAGGCCTCGATATTGGCCGCCGCTCCACCAAAACGCGACCCCGTTCCGGAATCACCGACCCCGCCGAAGGGTGCGTTGGCCTCATCGGAGACGGTCTGCTCGTTAATGTGGATCTTCCCGGAGTTGACCCGGTCGGCCAGCTTCATGGCCTCGCCCACCTCGCCCAGGATCCCCACGGACAGGCCGTAGGCGTTGGCATTGATCTTCTCCACCACCTCATCCATCGTGGCGAAGTTGGTGATTGGGGCCACCGGACCGAAGATTTCCTGTGCAAACGCGGGGTTGTCCAGTGCCAGATCCGCCAGCACGGTGGGGCGGTAGAACAATCCCTCATGGGTGCCGCCGGCCACCAGCCGCCCACCCGCCTGCATAGCATCCTGGACAATCGAGTGGATGCGGTTGAGCTGGGTCTGGTCGATGACCGGGCCCAGCGCAACCTGGCCACCGGCCGGATCGCCGACGGGCAGCTGCTCCGCCTTGGCCCCCAGCGCGGCCACATAGTCCTCGTAGAGGGACTCGTGGACAAAGTGCCGGCCGGTGGTCATGCAGATCTGCCCCTGGTGCATGAAGGAGCCGAATGCCCCGGCTGAAGCGGCTTTGGCCAGGTCCGCCCCGGGCAGGACCACCAGCGCGTTGTTGCCGCCCAGTTCCAGATGCGCGCGCTTGAGGTGGCGGGCAGCGGATTCGCCCACTTTCCGGCCGGCAGCGGTGGACCCGGTGAAGGAAACCACGCGGACCTCGGGGGCCTCGACGACGGCGGCACCCGTTTCCGCACCTCCCGGCAGCAGGGACAGCAGCCCGGAAGGCAGGCCGGCTTCTTCGAAGACGCGCATCAGCACCACGCCGCCGCACACCGCGGTGCGCGGGTCCGGCTTGAGCAGTACCGCGTTGCCCAGGGCCAGGGCCGGGGCCACCGAGCGGATCGAGAGGATCAGCGGGAAATTAAAGGGGGCAATCACGGACACGACGCCGGAGGGGCGGCGCCGCGCGAAGGACCACCGGTCCTCATTGGAGGTGAGGACCTCGCCGGCCGGGTGCGAGGGCAAGCCAGCGGCTTCGTAGCATTCGTTGGCGGCAATGTGGGTTTCCAGCTGCGCCTTCGCGGCGATGCCGCCGCTCTCCCGGATGATCCAGCCCTGGATTTCCTCCGCATGCTCCTCCCACAACGCCCCGGCCCGGCGAAGCACGGCGGCGCGCTCCTCGGGCCGCCTGCCCGCCCAATCCTGTTGGACCTTCGCCGCAAGCGTCGCCGCCCGGCCGACGTCGGCGGCGGTGGCGGTGCCGACCCTGCCGAGCACGTTGCCGGTGGCCGGTTCCAGCACGTCCTGCGTTCCGCCGGACCCCTCGGTCCAGCCGTCAAGGTAGATTTTGCCGTCCCAGCGGGACGCGTCGAGCAGGGTCATCATGGTTCCTTCGGTAGGGGTGCGGCACCGGGCCGCGGCTGCAGGGTAGCGGGATGCCGCTGGTCAGAATGGGGAAACGGTGGTGATGGGAACCTCGATCAGGGTGGGGCCAGTGGAGGCCAGGGCCTTGGCGAAGCGGTCCCGCAGATCGGCGAGCGAAGACACCCGGCCGGCTTCGACGCCGTAGCCCTGGGCCAGCGAGACAAAGTCTATGCCGGGAACGTCCAGGCCGGGAGCATCCATCGCGTCAAGCTGGGCGGCGAAGCCGCGCAGCGCCCCGTAGGTGCCGTTGTTCAGGATCACGAAGACCACCGGTACGCCGTACTGCGCGGCGCTCCACAGCGCGGTGATCCCGTAGTTGGCGGCCCCGTCGCCGACGAGCGCCACCACGCGGCGCTGCGGCTCGGCCAACTGCACGCCGACGGCGGCGGGCAGGCCGAAACCCAGGCCGCCGGAGGCCGGGAAGTAGTAGCTGTGCGGGTGCCGCATCTGGATCCGGTCCCAGAAGGCGCCCACCGTGGACGTGGTCTCGTTGACGTAGACGGCGTCCTCGGGTGCCTCCGCGTTGATCAGGTCGAAGACCGCTTCGGGGGCGAACGGGCCCCGGGCCAAAGGATCTGCCTGCGTGGCCGGGGGCAATGGCCGCGAAGCAGTGGCGGTGGCGCGCGGCGGCACGGCCTGGGCCAGCCGACGCAGCGCCGGACCAACGGAGGCGACGACGGCGCGTCCCATCGGCGCGCGGGTGGCCTCGCCCGGGTCGCAGGTGATCTGCAGCAGTGAGGCGTCCGCTGGCAGGTAGGACCCGGGCTCGTACTGGTGGTAGCGGAAAACGGGTGCGCCGATGACCAGGATCAGGTCGTGTCCGGACAGCAGTTCGGTGATGCCCGCCACCGAGGCCGGCAGCACGCCGCGGAACGCCGCGTGCGTGGTCGGGAACGGGCAGCGCGCCGCGGAGGGTGCCACCCAGACCGGCGCGCCGAGCCGCTCGGCCAGGGTCACGGCGTCGTCGTTGCCCCAGGCCGAATCGACGTCGGGCCCCAGCACCAGCACCGGGCGGTCCGAAGCCTGGATCGTGGTCAGGATATCCGCGAGCTGGCCGTCGGAGAGTTCGCCGGCGTGCTGCACGGTGCGCTGTGCCAGATGCTCGTCCTGCGGACCGGACTCCTGGGCCCAGTCATCGTAGGGGATGGAGACGTAGACCGGCCCGGCCGGCTCCAGCCCGGCGGTGTGGATGGCCTGACCCATGGTGCGCACCACATCGTGCGGCGACACCGGCTCGGCGCTCCATTTCACCAGCGGCCGTGGCAGCGAGGCGGCATCGACGTTGGAGAGCATCACCTCCTGGCCGATCGTGGCCCGGACCTGCTGGCCGGCGGTGATCACCAGCGGGGTATGCGAATACCAGGCATTGGTCAGGGCACCCATCGCGTTTCCGGAACCGGAGGCGGCGTGCAGGTTCACCAGGGCCGGGCGGCCGGTGGCCTGGGCGAAGCCGTCCGCCATGCCGGCCACCACCCCCTCGTGCAGCCCCAGGATGTAGCGGAAATCCTCCGGCATCGCGGCCAGGAAAGGCAGTTCGTTGGAGCCCGGGTTGCCGAAAATGGTGGTCAGTCCGTGCCGGCGCAAGAGGCTGTAGGTGGCTTCGCTGATGCTGGTCATAGCTTTGATATTCCTTGTTGTGGGCGTTCCAAGAGTAGGTCTCCCGTCCCACGCTAGGCCGCCATGGCAGAATTCCGCTATGGCCAACTCCTCCTCCGGCGAATCGGTGCTCAGCAGGATCGTGCGGATCGTGGGCTCCTTCGACGACGGCAAGCCCGGCATGGGCATCGCGGCGATCGCCCGCCGCGCTGGCATCCCGCTGGCAACGACTCATCGGCTGGTGGCCGCTCTGGTGGACGTCGGCTGGCTGGAACACCAGGCCAACGGCGAGGTGCGGATCGGCCTGCGGCTCTGGGAACTGGTGAACCGCAATTCCGCCGTGCTTGGACTGCGCCAGGCGGCGATGCCGTTCATGGAAGACATCCAGGCCGTGGTCCACCAGCACACCCAGCTCGGAGTGCTGGAGGGGGATGAAGTGCTGTTCCTGGAGCGGCTCTCCAGCAGGGGCTCGGTTGTCAACGAGGCCCGGGTGGCAGGCAGGTTGCCGTTGCATGTCTCCTCCTCGGGGATGGTCCTGCTGGCGTTCTCCCCTCGGCAGGTGCAGGAATCCTACCTGCGGCGGCACGAGGACGGCTTCGAGGCCGCACAGCTGCGCCGGGACCTGGCCGGCATCCGGCAGGCGGGGTATGCGGCGCTGACCGGACAGGTGGTGGAGGAAACGACGGGAATTGCGGTTCCCGTCCTGGCCCGGGCCGGACGGCAGGGGGCCGGCCGGCCGTTGGCGGCGCTGGGCGTGGTGGTGGCCGCGGGGGAGGAGAACATTCCGGCCATCGTTCCGGCGCTCATGACGGCAGCGCGCGGCCTGGCCAGGACGTTGGGGCAGGTACTGCCGGAGGCCAGCCCGCGGGCTTAACGAACCGGAGATTCTCATTCATTGAGATGCTGGCGGCACCTGCGACGTGCCGGGGGCCACACTGGGTGAAACGCTGCAGGAACGCGCAGCAGGAATCACCGAGGAGACCTCCATGGGCACCCGTAAGACCATCAAGACCAAAGTCGGCATCGTCGGCGCCGGCCCGGCCGGCCTGCTGCTCTCCCACCTGCTGCACCGCTCCGGAATCGAGAACATTGTGGTGGAAAAACGCAGCCGCGAGCAGATCAGCCAGACCCAGCGGGCCGGCATCCTGGAACACGGCAGTGTCAGGCTGCTCACCGAGTCCGGGGTTTCGGACCGCGTGCTCCGCCAGGGGCACCGGCACGACGGTATTGAACTGCGCTTTGACGGCGCGGGACACCGCATCGACTTCCAGGACCTGGTGGGGGAGTCCGTCTGGCTGTACCCGCAGAACGAGGTCTTCGTGGACCTTGCAGCGGCACGCGAACGCGACGGCGGGGACGTGCGGTACAGCGTCTCGGACACCGCTGTGAGCGAGATGACCAGTGCAACCCCCAAGATCCGCTTTACCGAGGCCGACGGCCAGGAGATGGAACTGCAGTGCCAGATCCTGGTCGGCGCCGACGGTTCCGGCGGCATCTGCAAAAAGTCCATCCCGCAGCAGGAACGCCAGGACTACTTCATCCAATACCCCTTCGCCTGGTTCGGCATCCTGGCCGAGGCGCCGCCCAGCGCTCCGGAACTGATCTACGCCCACTCGGAGCGCGGCTTTGCGCTGATCAGCCAGCGCACCGAGTCCATCCAACGGATGTATTTCCAGTGCGATCCGGACGAGGACGCCAGCAGTTGGAGCCAGGACCGGATCTGGGACGAGCTGCAGTCGCGGGTCACCGGCGAGGACGGTTTCCAACTCAAGCGCGGGCACATCTTTGAGCAGATGGTCCTGCCCTTCCGGAGCTACGTCTGCGAGCCGATGCGCTACGGGAATCTGTTCCTGGCCGGAGATGCCGCACACACCGTGCCTCCCACCGGAGCAAAGGGTCTGAACCTGGCCCTGGCCGACGTCAAGGTCCTGCACGAGGGTCTGGATTCCTACTTCAACTCCGCTTCACCGGCGCTTTTGGACGGCTACAGTGACAGGGCCCTGCAGCGCGTCTGGAAGGCGCAGAACTTCTCCTACTGGATGACCCGGATGCTGCACCGCAACGCCGCTGACTCGCCCTTTGAGCGCAAGCGCCAGCTGGGCGAATTAGCCGCCGTCACGGGATCGCGTGCGGGCTCAACATACCTGGCCGAGGCCTACACTGGCTGGCCCCTGACGTAGCAGGCCCTGCAGGACGCTCTCCGGCGGATCCGCCGTTCAGGCCTGGAGACCGCTGATGAGCGCATCGACAATGTGGGCGGCCAGTTGGTCGATGACGGCCCGGTCCTGGCCCTTCAGCGGCCCGCGGTTGACCAGGTCGGCAAACCCGTGGACCCCGGACCAGCATACCCACTCCGCATTTAGACGCTGCTCCGGGGTTAAAACGCCCGCCTCCGCCATGCCGTCCAGCGCCTCCAGCAGCAGCCGGAACGGCGCCGCCAGGGAGGCCCTGCCGTCGGCGAAAGCCTCCGGCCCCCTCGGCTTGCCCGGCGCCAGGAACGCCACGTCAAACCAGCCCGGCTCCGCGAGCGCGAATTCGATGTAGCAGCGGCCTATTTCGCGCAGTTGGTGCACGGCCCGCCTGCCCGGATCGGGCTCCTCGCGAAGGCTTGGCTGGTTCTTCAGCATCGCTGCCGCGAGCAGGTCCTGCGCCTCTGCGGCCACCGCCTGCACCAGCTCCTGCTGGTCCGCAAAATGCCTGTAGGCGGCCGTCGGCGTGACCCCCACCGCACGGGTCACCGCCCGCAGTCGCAATGCCTCCGTACCGCCTTGCCGCGCCAGCCCCAGGCCGGCCTGCACCAGGGCCTGGCGCAGGTCGCCGTGGTGGTAGTGGAGGGAATCGCCGGCCATGCTTGCGCCTGTCTATTGGAGTGTGTACGGTATAACCGCGCACCATGTTGACAGTGTAAACAGTTTGCCTGTGAGTGCGGATCATTTTCTGTAGCGGGCCGTAACATTGGCGCCCGCTGGGTGTCCCACCAATCGCTCCCTCTTCCTTAGGACCCGTGGCCATGCTCGTGACCCTCATCCGCCGGTACGCGCGGCCGTACCTGCCGTACATCGCCGCCGTGCTGGTCTTCCAACTGGCGTCGACCATCGCCGCGCTCTACCTGCCCAGCCTCAATGCCCAGATCATTGACCAGGGCGTCTCCCGCGGTGATACCGGCTTCATCTGGCGTACCGGAGCGCTGATGCTGGCGGTGGCCTTCCTCCAGGTGGGCACGGCTGTGGCGGGTGTCTACTTCGGCTCCAAGACGGCGATGGCGGTGGGCCGCGATCTGCGCCGCGGCGTTTTCCGCTCCGTCACCCGGTTCTCCGCGAAGGACGTGAACTCCTTCGGCGCCCCGACCCTGATCACCCGCGGCACCAACGACGTCCAGCAGGTGCAGATGCTGGTGCTGATGGGCCTGAACTTCATGGTCTCCACGCCCATCATGTGCATCGGCGGCATCGTCATGGCGCTGCGCGAGGACCTGAACCTTTCGTGGCTGGTGTGGGTCTCCGTCCCGGTGCTGATCGCCGTCGTCGGCTACCTGGTGGTCCGGCTGATGCCGCTGTTCCGGTCCATGCAGACGAAGATCGACCGGATCAACGCGGTGCTCCGCGAACAGATCGTGGGCATCCGCGTGGTGCGTGCCTTTGTCCGCGAGCCGCATGAAACGAGCCGTTTTGGCGGAGCCAACGAAGCGCTGACCGATGTGTCGCTGAAGATCGGCGCCCTCTTTGTCCTGATGTTCCCGGCGATCGGGATGATCCTGCACCTGTCCACCGCGGCCGTGCTGTGGTTCGGTGGCCACCGGGTGGACGCGGGCCAGATGCAGGTGGGGTCGCTGACCGCGTTCCTGCAGTACCTGCTGCAGATCCTGATGGCGGTCATGATGGGTACCTTTATGGCCATGATGATCCCGCGCGCCTCCGTCTGTGCCGACCGCATCGGCGAGGTGCTCGCCGTCGAGCCTTCCATCGACGACCCGCAGCAGCCGGTGGCACCGGACCGTCTGGAAGGCGTGGTGGAGTACCGCAATGTCACTTTCGCCTATCCCGGCGCGGAGGAGCCGGTGCTCAGCGACGTCAGCTTCACCGCCCGGCCGGGGGAGACGGTGGCGATCATCGGTTCCACCGGTGCGGGCAAGTCTTCGCTGATCTCCCTGCTGCCGCGGCTGTATGACGTCGCCGCCGGGGAGGTGCTGCTGGACGGCGTTCCGGTCAGCCGGCTGGACCATGGGGAAATCACCAAGCGCGTTGCCATGGTCCCGCAGCGTCCGTACCTGTTCTCCGGCACCATTGCGCACAACCTGCGCTTCGGGAAAACGGAGGCCTCCGAGGCGGAACTCTGGGAAGCGCTGCGGATTGCCCAGGGCGAGGATTTTGTCCGGCAGAAGAAGAACGGCCTTCATGCGCGGATATCCCAGGGTGGCACCAACGTCTCCGGCGGCCAGCGCCAGCGGCTGTGCATCGCGCGGGCCGTGGTGACCAAGCCCAAGGTCTACCTGTTCGACGATTCGTTTTCCGCCTTGGACGTGGCCACCGATGCGCGGCTGCGCGGGGCGCTGAAGCGGACCACGGCGGATGCCACGGTGATCATCGTGGCGCAGCGCATTTCGACCATTACCGAGGCTGACCAGATCCTGGTGCTGGACAAGGGGCGGATCATCGACCGCGGCACGCACGAGGAACTGCTGGCGGACTCGCCCACCTACCAGGAGATCGTGGCCTCCCAGCTGAGCGTGGAGGAAGTGGCATGAGCACGGAACGGACCGAGATGAGCAGGGCCGACGACGGCGGCGCGGACTTGGCGGCCGAGGACGTCGAGGAGTTCTTCGAGGAGGAATACAAGCCGTCCGAGGCGGACGGCGACATGTTCGGCGGGATGCCGGCCAAGAAGGCCAAACACTTCGGCCCGTCGGCCCGGCGGCTGATGGGGCTGCTGAGGCCGGAGGCGATCGGCATCTCGGCGGTGGTGGCACTGGTGCTGGTCTCCGTGGTCCTGAACGTCATCGCGCCCCGGATCCTGGGCCAGGCCATGGACGTCATTTTCAGCGGCGTCGTCGGCAAACAGCTCCCGGAAGGCGTGTCCAAGGGCCAGTTTGTCCAAAGCCTGCACCAGCAGGGCCAGGACAACTTCGCGGACATGGTGGCCCGGATGGAGCTGGTGCCCGGCACCGGCATCAATTTCCAGAAGCTGACGTTCCTGATAGCCGCCGTGCTGCTGATGTACTTCGTGGCCAATATCTTCCTCTGGCTGCAGGGCTATGTACTGAACCGGATCGTCATGAAAGTCATCCGGAACCTGCGGGATGCCACCGAAAGGAAGCTGAACCGGCTGCCGCTGGGGTACTTCGACACCCGTCAGCGCGGCGACCTGCTCTCCCGTGTGACCAACGACGTCGACAACGTCCAGCAGGCCCTCCAACAGGCCTTCGCGCAGCTCATCAGCTCGCTGCTGACCGTCGCCGGCATTGTCATCATGATGTTCATCGTCTCCTGGCAGCTGGCGCTGATCGCCCTCGTCTCGCTGCCGCTGGCCGGAGTCGCCGCAGGCATGATCGGTGCCCGCAGCCAGAAGCTCTTTGCCAACCAGTGGAAGAACACGGGCTCGCTGAACGGGCAGATCGAGGAGTCCTTCGCCGGGCACGACCTGGTCCGGCTGTTCGGCCGCGAGGCGGACATGCTGGAGCGGTTCGACGAAAGCAACGAATCGCTGTTCAAAGCCAGCTTCGGTGCGCAGTTTGTTTCCGGGGTGATCTTTCCCGTGATGCAGTTCGTTTCCTACCTCAGCTACGTTGGCATCGCCGTGGTAGGTGGACTGCGCGTCGCCTCCGGGGCGATGTCCCTGGGTGATGCGACAGCCTTCATCCAGTATTCACGCGAGTTCACCCAACCGCTGGGCCAGATGGCGGGCATGGCAAACATGCTCCAGTCCGGCGTGGCCTCCGCGGAACGGGTCTTCGAATTCCTGGATGCGGATGAGCAGGACCCGGAGCAGGCCACACAGTCGCTGCCGGCCAAGACGGACGGCCACGTTGAGTTCAGGGACGTGACCTTCAGCTATACGCCGGATAAGCCTCTGATCGAAAACCTCTCCTTCACAGCGGAACCCGGGCACACCGTGGCCATTGTGGGACCGACGGGCGCCGGAAAAACGACCCTGGTGAACCTGGTGATGCGCTTCTACGAGCTCGACTCCGGGGCCATCAGCATGGACGGGGTGGACATCACCGCGCTGAGCCGCTCCGAGCTCCGTTCAAAGGTGGGCATGGTGCTCCAGGACGCGTGGCTGTTCGGCGGGTCCATTGCCGAGAACATCAGGTACGGCAACCTGGATGCAACGGAGGACCAGATCATGGCCGCCGCGAAGGCCACGTACGTGGACCGGTTTGTCCGGGCGCTGCCGCAGGGCTACGACACCGTGATCGACGAGGAAGGCAACAACGTCAGCACCGGCGAGAAGCAGCTGATCACCATTGCCCGGGCGTTCGTGGCCAACCCCTCGCTGCTGATTCTGGACGAGGCTACCAGCTCCGTGGACACCCGCACCGAATTGCTTATCCAGCAGGCCATGGCCGCGTTGCGCACCGACCGGACCAGCTTCGTCATTGCACACCGGCTCTCCACGATCCGGGACGCGGACACCATCCTGGTGATGGAAAACGGCAGAATCGTGGAGCAGGGCAACCACGCGGATTTGCTGGCGGCCCAGGGCGCGTACTACCACCTCTACCGCTCGCAGTTTGCCGGTGCCATCGAAGCTGATCCGCAGGTGGAAGAGGCGGCGGCCCTCCCGGGCTGACGGCATAATCGGTAGGTGCACCGTTTTGTCCCATCCACTCCTGCTGGCCTGGCCCGGCTGATCGGCGAACGCGCCCTGGCCTTGGAGGGGAGGGCGCGGGTCGCCGTCGACGGCCCCGCGGCAGCCGACCCGCTGGGGCTGGCGCAGCGGACAGCCCAATGGCTCCGGCAGAGCGGCAGGCCGGCAGCGGTGGTTGACCTTGAGGACTTTGTGCTGCCGGCCTCCGTGCGGCTGGAGAACGGACGCGATCCACAGAGCTTCCACTCCCGGTGGTTCGATTACGCCGGCCTGGGGCGGGAGGTCCTGGACCCGCTGGGGCCCGGCTCCGCTTCTCCTTTCTGGCTGCCACGGCTGCGCGACGCCGCGACGGACCGCTCGGCCCGGGAAGCGCGCCAGGAGGCGCCGCCGTCCCTGGTGCTCCTGGTGGCCGGACCAATGCTGCTGGGGCGCTGGCTGGACTTCGACCTGACCGTGCAGCTGATGATGGACGGGCCGGTGCTGACCCGTCGGACCGCACCTGATGAGCAGTTCACGGTGCCTGCACTCATCCGGTACCAGGATGAACTCGACCAGCAGCCGGACATCCTGGTGCGGTATAACCACCCTGAACGCCCCGCGGTTATGGAACGGTGACGTCTCTCGCGGCAGTCCTTATCGAAACCTTTACCAAAATGTCTCCGCGCCGGTGCCGCGCCGATGCAGGATCATTGGCCATCGCGGATCTAATCTGGGAGTTCATCACTCCAAGCCACGGCGTTCACCGGGGCTGGGATCGGCAGGAGCTGATATGAGCGACGAAAACGGGATTTGGGACGACACGCTGTTGAGCGTGTCCGAAATTGCAGAGCATCTAAAGGTCTCCAAAATGACCGTCTACCGGCTCATCCGTGCCGGCAAACTCGATGCCGTCAGGATTGGACATTCGTTCCGGGTCACCCTGACTGCCGTCGAAACCTACGTCCGCGGTGCACAGGTCTGAGACCAAACAGGATCAAGGTGGTCCCGCGCGAGGAAATGGTCAATACCTCCCGGGTGCCGGGGATCAGACCACGCCACGGTGCTGGAGAATCCTGAAGGCCACAATCCCGGGCAGCACCGGCAACCAATAGGTCAGCAGCCGGGAACTGAGGACGGCCGCCACCGCATCGGCGGGCGACACCCCGATGGCCGTGAGCCCGGCGATCATCGCGGCCTCCACCGCGCCCAGCCCGCCGGGGGTGGGCACTAACTGTCCCAGCGTGGATCCCACAACAAAGACAGCCAGCACCGGAACCAGGGGAAAGCTGGGCGTGAAGGCAGCCAGGGTGGTTGCCAGCGCAGCGGCGGAGAGCAGCAGGTAGGCCACGCAGCCGCCGGTGAGCTGCACAGCCCGCAGCGGCTTGTGCAGCAGCGGCGCAATCTCCTGCCCCATCTCGCGGACCCGCGCCGCGCCCGGGCGCAGCACGCGGCGCCGCCCGAGAGGCGAAGCCAGGAACACCACTGCCGCCAGCAGCAGGACCACGACGCCGGCCAGCACCGGCCAGCTGAGGACAAGCTGAGCCTTGTCGAAGGGAACGGCGCCGCCGATCACCACGATTCCCAGTATGGTGCCCAGTGCGCTGACCATGCCGGTGACAATCCGGTTCAGGCCAATCACGGCCACTATCTGCGGCCCGCGCAGTCCGATCCGCTCCAGATAGACCCAGTTGATCCGGTAGAAGCCTATTCCCGCGGCGGTCGTGCGCCCTGTGAAGGCCGCGGCGACCTGAACGGCGATGGTCTTCCCCACGGGAAGCCCCCGTGCGCTCGACCCCATGACCGAGATGGCGGAGGCCAGGATGGCCAGGAAGCCGATGGCCACCGTGGTTCCCAGCCAGCGCCTGTCCCCGCGCGCCAGCAGCACCAGCACCTGGTCGATATTGGAAAGTTCCGGCAGCAGCAGGTAGATGGCCAGACCGCCGATCAGCAGCACGATAATCGTGGACGGCCGCACGGGCAGCCGGAACGACGGCACGTGGGCCTCAATCTCCTCGGCCAGGCCCTCCCTCAATTCCGCCAGGGCCGCCGCTCCGGCCGAGAGCTGGCGGCGCAGTTGCCGGTGCAGCACCAGCCGCTGGAGGTACGGCAGCACGTGCTCGAGCACCTCCACCGGAAAGGCGCGCCGGATGCTGGTGATGGCCCGCTCGGGACCGACGACGGAGGCCATCGAGACCAGCATTTCCGCGGCGTCCTGCCAGTAGCCACCCTCCGGGCCACCAACCCGGCTGAAGGTGAACGTGGAGATGCGGGGCCGTCCGGAACCGTCGATCAGGATGGTCTGCGCGCGCAGGTCGTGGTGGGCTATACGGGCACTGCCCAGGGCCAGCACATCGGCCCATATCGAGTCGAGAAGGGATTCGCTGATGTCCTTGGCCGAAAGGCTGGACAGCGGGCGTCCTTCAATAACGTGCGCGATCAGGAAGGGCGGCCCGTGCTCGATTTCGCCGGCCATGACCACGGGCATGGTGCCCACACCGGCCCGTTCGGCCAACAGTGTGACGTAGGCTTCGTGTTCAACCTCATGCCGCGGAGTGGAAAGGCCGGCTTCATGCTCAATATCCACGGACGCCAGGGCGTTGCGCAGCTTGTGCATTGGCCCCGCGCGGCGGCGGAGCCTGCGGACGATCTTCATCCGCAACCGTGCCCCGTCTGCTGCCGTGAGGTCGTATTCCTGCGGCCGCAGCAGGCCTCGGTGCACCGGGACGATCCGGGCGCCCTGGAGCCCGGCCTGTTCCAAGGCCCGCTGAACGGCCGATTCAGAGGTGCGCCGTCCCGGGGCGCCCATCACGATGTGGAAGAGCTTGCCCATGCCCCATCCCAGTGCCGCGCCGGCGAAGACGCCAACCGGGAGGTTTTCTCCCAGGAACACGCTGGCCGCGGCGGTCAGGACCACCAGGATCCAACTGGTGTTGCGGGCCACCCGGCTAAGATACGGGGCGGCCACCGACGCGAGGGCGGCGATCACGGCGGTGCGGGCGTCGGGGAAGGCAAACCCGCCGGCGCTGGGCCCGCGGACAAGCCCCGACTGCAATCCGGGAGGAACCAGCCGCGGCGCGACGGTCCAACTGACGACGACGGCGAGCAGCCAGGCCGCAACGGCGGAGAATGCCAGCGACATACCCAGGCGGATCCGCCCGATATAGAGGGCGAGTCCGACCGCGGCTACGATGCCCGGCCACCAGCCCAACCACGTCAGGCCTTCCCAGATCGGCGCGGACCAGGCCGGGAGTCGCTGCAATTGTGAGGTAATGGCCGTTTCCACCGGGTTGGTCCCCGGGGCTGCGGCAATCAGCCGGCATCCGAGCACCACAGCCGCCGCTACTGCCATCCGGACCAGATCGGAAGGGTGCCGGCCGATCGAAAGCTTGAGCCGTGCATACCGGCTGATGCGT
Organism: Micrococcaceae bacterium; assembly: GCA_035999715.1. Taxonomy (GTDB): domain Bacteria; phylum Actinomycetota; class Actinomycetes; order Actinomycetales; family Micrococcaceae; genus Arthrobacter_M. Next base: position 16,040 of record DASYGM010000256.1, read on the forward strand.
TTGGGCTGGCCGGGCTCCTGCCCGGAGTCCGGGCCAGCGTCCTGGCCCGTCCGGTTCGCCGCCATGCTTTGGATACTGCCCCGTCTTGGCGGACACGTCAACGGGACCCACTCGTACCGGCGCTGTGCCGCCACAGTGTTGGAAGCAGCGCACGGTTGGAAACACAGCCGGTTTTGGAAACACCGCCGGTTTTGGAGCTGGGCCCAAGGGGTATTATCACAGCATGGCGGAGCCGACCGGATTTTCCGATCCGAGCCGCACCGGAACCATAGACGGTCCGGTGCGCCGGGTGCTGACCATTTCCGCCAATATGGGCGGCGGCCACAATGCGACGGCGGCCGGGCTGGAGGAAGCTGTCCGCGGGCTGTGGAGCGAGAGCGAGATCCGGCGACTGGACACCCTGGACGACCTGCTGGGGCCGCGGATAGGCGCACTGTTCCGGCGCATCTACGTCACCAACGTGGAGACGACGCCTTGGCTGTACGAGTTCTTCTATTCCTCGCTGTGGAGACACAGGTGGTTTGCCCGGGCATCCAAACAGTTCACCGGGGCCTGGTGCGCCTTCCGCCTGGCATCCCACATCGACCGGTTCGATCCGGACCTGATTCTGTCCACCTATCCGCTGGCCACCTCCGGGCTTGCCTGGCTGCGCCGCTACCGTGGATTGACCGTGCCCTGCGCCGCGTGGATCTCCGACTTTGCCCCCCATCCGTTCTGGGTCTACCGCGACATTGACGCCAACTTTGTGATGCACGAGGTGGCCGAGCCGCACGCCCGCGCGGCAGCTCCCGGGTCCAATGTCCAGGTCTGTGACCCTCCGGTGCTCACGTCCTTCAGCCCCGGTGACAGGTATGCCGGCCGACCCGCGCTTGGCCTGCGCCGTGACGCCTTCGTCGTGCTGGTCACCGCCGGGGCCTACGCGTTCGGCGACATCGTGGCCACCGTGCGCGCCCTGCTGGAGGCTGCCCCGGAAGTCCAGGTGCTGGCCGCCTGCGGACGCAACGCGGCCAGCCGGAAGCGGCTGGAAAACCTCGGGGTCCCGGCGGACCGGCTGCTGGCCCTGGGCTGGACCGACGGCATGGCCGACTACGTCCGCTCGGCGGACCTGGTCCTGACCAACGCCGGCGGCGCCTCCGCCCTGGAGGCCCTCGCATCTGCCCGTCCCCTCCTGATGTGCCGTCCGATCGCCGCCCACGGGGCTGCGAATGCCCAGCTGATGGTGGTCAGCGGCCTGGCCGACATCTGCGCCAACGAGGAACGCCTTGTGGACTACATCCGGACCGGTATCGCGGACCGCGACGCCTTCGAAGCCCATGAACGCCACGCCGCCCGGCACAGCCGGGGCACTGATCTGCGCGGCGCCCTGGCCGCTCTGGCCACACCGCGGACCCAACCGCCCGCCGTGCGCCGGCCGTGGCCATTACGGCCGGCTGATGCGTTCTTCACGCACGTGGAAGCGGGACGTGTGGAAGCCGGCAGCGCGGGTTCAGGCAGCGCGGGTCTAGGCAGCGCGGGTCCAGGTCTCCCGGCGCCCAGCAATGTGCGGCAGGAGATCGGTGCTGTCCTGGAACTTGACCCTCCCGCCTCCGGCCGTGCACTGGATGCCGACACCCTGCGACGGGAGTTGGCTGGGCGGGCATCCGGACTGCCGCCGCTCCGCCGCCGATTGGTCCGCGGCTCGCGGCCGGGCTGGCTGCTGGAGGAGAGCCTGGACATCGGCAGGCATGTGTCCGAATGCGTGCTGGATCCGGACGCCTCCGAGTCCGGACTGGATGCTGCAGTGGACCGTTTCTGGTCTGTGCCGCTGCCGGAGGACCGGCCCGGCTGGCAGATGCTGCTGGTGCGCGGGCGGCGGGACGGCCGTGCAGTGCTGGCGGTGAAAATGCATCATGCCTTGGGCGACGGCGTCTCCGCGTTGGGCCTGCTGGACCGGCTGCTCACCCCCGCCCCTGCGGATCCGCTGCGCGAGCGGGGCAGCACCGGACTGCCTGCGAGGCAGCCAACGCCGGAGCACCCGTCGGGGCAACCGGCACGCCCCCGGTCATGGCTTACGCCGCTGGGCCGCACTGCCCGGGGATTATGGAGCCTGGCAAGCCGGGGCACCGCGCCGCGCCATCCCTTGAACCGGGCCAACATTGAGGGACCGGAACGGCGGTTCGTACCCGTGGCGCTCCCCGCGGACCGGTTGCGGGCCGCCGCCCGTTCCCTGCACGCCCAACCGCACGAGCTGGCACTGGCCGTCATCGCGGACGCCCTGGGCACACTGCTGGCAGGCACTGGCCTCCTTTCTGCCGGCACACCCTTGCGGGTCATGGTCCCGGTGGCCATGCGCGCCCCACGCCTGGACCGCATCTTTGGCAACTGGACCGGGACACTGTCACTGGACCTGCCCGTGGGGGCAATGGGGCCTGCTGAGCGGGTGGCCGCGGTGCGGAGCGAGCTGCGCACCCACCTGGAGCGGGGTGAACCGGAGGCAGCGCAACTGGTGATGAAAGTTGCAGGCCTGCTGCCGGGAGCGGTGCACGCCCGTTTTGCGCGGGTGGTCTACAACCGCAGATTCTTTAATTCCATTGTCACGTACATGCCCGGGGCACGAGGCCCACGCTGGTGCGCGGGCGCCCGGGTCACGGCCATGTACCCGGTGCTGCCGCTCACTGAGGGTGTCCCGGTCACGGTCGGCGCCGTGCTGGCCGGGGACACCGTCGGCGTCGGAGTCTTCTCCGACCCCGCCCTGCGACTGGACCGGTCCAAGGTAACGGCAGCGCTGGTGGACGCCCTTGAGGCGGCGCTGAACGGCAGCCTCAGCAGGCCCGCCTCCGAGCCGGCGGCAGGCTAGGGTGGAAGCGAACCAGATTTGGGCCGTCATCCCCGCCATCGGCGCGGCCGCCTCCTTCGGCGGGGCCGGCCTGCTGCAGCACCGGGCCAGCCGCCAGGCGCCGCCCAGCGGTCCACTGCGGCCGCAGTTGCTCTTCGACCTGATCCGGATCCCCGCCTTCCGCTGGGGCGTCGTGCTGGGCGCGCTGGGCTTCGCACTGCAGGTGACAGCACTGTCCTTCGGCCCGCTCGGCCTGGTCCAGCCCATCCTGGCCATGGGTGTGCTGTTCTACCTGGGGATCGCGTCCGCGATGATGCGGCAGGCGCCGGATTGGCGGCTGGTGGGTGCGGCCCTGCTGACCACACTGGGAATCAGCGGCTTCCTGGTCGCCGCACGGCCCGCCGATGGCACCGGCCACATTAGCGGCTCGGTCTGGCCACTCGCCGTGGCCTTCGCCGCCGTCGTCGTCGTGTGCCTGATCCTGTCCACCCGGGTGGCCCACCGGTTCCGTGCCCTGCCGCTCTCCATCGCCGCGGCCGTCTGCTATGGCGTCACTGCCAGCCTGGTGCGCAGCCTCGTCTCCACGCTGGACCCGGCCACCCTGCTGGGCCAATGGCAGCTCTATGCGGTGATAGTCCTGGGACCTGCCGGATTCCTGCTGAACCAGAACGCGTTCCAGGAGGGCCGCGTCGGCTCGGTGGCGGTGGCCATCATCACCGTCGGCGACCCTGTCGTCTCGATCATTGCCGGGGCAATCTGGCTGGGCGAGTCCCTGACCGCCGGCCCCGGACCGGTGGCAGCCCAAGTGATCTCACTCTTAGTGATGACCGGCGGAATCACACTGCTGGCGCACCGGGCGCAGACCGTCGGAGAACGCATCCGCGGCGGCCAGGACGAACAGTCAGACACACCAGAGGTGCAGTAGGGATGGGGTCCGGGCCATGCGCCTGAGTGGGGCCGGCGCCCTGGTCACCGGAGCCTCATCCGGCATCGGCAGCGCCATCGCGCGGGCCCTCGCGGATGCGGGCTGCCGGGTGCTGCTTGCCGGGCGTGACGGCGCCCGGTTGGCGCAGGTGGCCGCGGAAACGGGTGGCAGCACCGTGGCCGGCGACCTCTGTGAACCGGACGGTCTGTCCCGCGTCATCGAGGCTGCAGTCTCTTTTCCGGTGCCTGATCTGGTGGTCCACTGCGCCGGAATCGGCCGGCTTGCCAGAATAGCGGAGCGTGGCGGGACCGACGGCGCCGGGTCCGGGGACGGTGCCGGCCGGCTGCTGGCGACCAACTACCTTGCTCCCGTCCGGCTGACCAGGGCGCTGCTGCCCGCGATGCTCCATCGGGGTACCGGCCGGCTGGTCTTCGTCGGCTCGATTGCAGGCGTGCTGGGCGTGGCGGGGGAGTCGGAGTATGCGGCGTCGAAGGCGGCGCTGGGCACCTTCGCCGCCAGCCTGGGCGCAGAACTGGCCGGCAGCGGCGTGGGCGTGACCACCCTTATCCCCGGCGTGGTGGACACGGCCTTCTTCGAGCGCCGCGGCGCCGGCTATCAGCGGCGGTTCCCCCGGCCGGTGCCCGCGGACCGGGTGGCGGGGGCGCTGCGGCGCGCGGTCGAACGGGACCGCGCCCAGGTGGTGGTCCCGGCCTGGCTGCGCGTGCCGATCGCGCTGCAGGCCTGCGCCCCTGAGACCTACTCGCGCCTCGCTGCCCGCTGGGGATAACCGCCTTCAGCCACGGACCGCCCGGATCGACTCACGCAGCGAGCCCATGGTGGCCATCACCGCCGTGGGTTCGTAGCCGCAGTGCGCCATACAGTTGGCGCAGCGCGGATCGCGGCCGCGGCCGTACTTGTCCCACTCGGTTTCTTCGATCAGCTCCTTATAGGTTGCCGCATACCCGTCGGACATCAGGTAGCAGGGCTTCTGCCAGCCGAACAGCGAGTAGCTGGGGATGCCCCAGGCGGTGCACTGGAAGTCCCGCTTGCCCTCCAGGAAATCCAGGAACAGCGGTGTGTGGTTCAGCCGCCAGCGCTTCCGGTTGCCGTCGGCAAACGCCTTGGAAAACAGGGCACGGGTTTCCTCCACCACCGGGAAATGCTCCTGGTCCGGGGCCTTCTCGTAGGCGTAGGCGGGCGAGATCATCA
>DASYGM010000174.1:0-11277 GCA_035999715.1 Micrococcaceae bacterium
AAGCAGAAGGCGCCGCGGATCTTGGGCAGCAGCCCCATCGCGGTTTCCTCCAGGGAGCGGCCGTCGTCGCCCTTGAGCAAGGTGGTGACCAGGGCCGTGTCGGAGGTGTTGCCCTGCGCCATCTCGCCGGAGGTGGGCTTGCCGTGGTCCGCGAGCACCATCTCGTACAGTTCGGCGGTGTTGGTCAGGTTGCCGTTGTGTGCCAGCGCCACGGTCCCGGAGCCGGTGGCGCCCAGCGTGGGCTGTGCGTTGGCCCAGTTGGAGGAACCGGTGGTGGAGTAGCGGCAGTGCCCGACGGCGATGTGCCCGGTGAGCGTGTTGAGGGTCGGCTCGTCGAAGACCTGGGACACCAGCCCCATGTCCTTGTAGACGTTGATCCGGCTGCCGTCGCTGGTGGCGATGCCGGCCGATTCCTGTCCGCGGTGCTGCAGTGCGTACAGGCCGTAGTAGGTGAGTTTTGCGACCTCTTCGCCGGGTGCCCAGACGCCGAAGACGCCACAGGCATCCTGGGGGCCTTTTTCGCCGGGTAATAGATCGTGGGAAAGTTGTCCGTCTCCGCGTGCCACCAAAGAATTATCTCACGTCTTCACGGCCCGGAATTAACCCTGCCCGCTTGCCCTAGTTATCCGTGCCCGGCGCGTCCCCGTCCCCGTCCGCTTCCGCGTCGCCGTCCGCCTCGGCGTCGCCGTCCGCGTCCGGGTCGCGTTCGACGACGGCCCGCTCCATCCGCCTGATGCTCGTACGGTCCAGGATGAGGGCCACAACACCGCCCAGCACGACGCCGGGCACCGCCAGCAGCACGGCGAAGAACCCAAAGATGGTGCTGCGGTCATACTCGGCGCTGCCGGCCCCAGCCAGCGCCACAATGGCCGCAGCCAGGACGCCTACCAGACCGCCAACGACCAGGAAGGGGACAAACTTGGGCGCCCGGCGCACGGTGATTTCGCGTCGTTCGGGGATGCCGGGCTGTCCGGGTGTGCGGCTTGAGGGCTCGGAAGTCATGGCTTAAAGCCTACCCGGGCCCCTGGAGGCCTCCATGCGGCCGTGGCCGGGATTGGCCGGCGCCGGGCTACAGCGGGAGGAGGTGCGAGAGGTCGGCGCGCAGGCCGGAGGCGGCCACCGACCCGGCGGCAACGGCGTCGGCCCAGCGCAGACGGCCGGTCACCAGCCCAAGCCAGGTGCCGGCGTCGCACTCAATCACATTGGGCGGTGTTCCGCGGGTATGCCGGGGCCCCGGGACGCACTGGGCAACCCCAAAGGGCGGAACCCTGACCTCCACCGAGTTCCCAGGGGCCCGGGCTGCCACCTCCTCCAGCGTGAAGCGCACTGCCATCGCCACCGTCGGCCGGTCCGTGGTCCCGTCCCGCCAGGCCGCCAGCGCCGCGTTGCCCTCGGCGGTGCAGATCCGCCGTCGTGCCGCCATCGCCCCGTCCTCAGTCCAGCAGCGCCGAGACAGCAGATCCCAACCGCAGGCTGCCCACCGGGCGGCCGCCGCCGGTGATGGGTTCCACCACGCGCTCCAGCACCCGAGCCACTTCGGGTACGTCCAGGGCCCCGGCGGCGGCCAGCAGCGTCAGCCCCACCAGCGTCGCGGCACGGCCGTTGCCGTCCAGCATCTTCACCGTGACGGCAGCCCCGGTGGGGGTGGCCATGGCCAGCACGCCCTCCGCGCCCAGTTTGGCCAGGATTCCCAGGTCCTCCATCACCACGGTGTTCGGCTTGCCCTGACCCTGGACCGCCCACGGATAGTCCAGCATCGAGGTGGCGATGGTCGCGGCGCGGGCATTGGCGTTGGCGTCGGCCGGGGACTTGGCCAGCCGCGAGTACGCGCGCGCCAGACCGGTCAGCGACACCGCAGTCACCGGCGCCCCGCAGCCGTCCACGCCGACGTCGGCAATCTTCTCCCCGGTGTACTCCTCGATCACGGAGAACACGCGCTGCTGCAGCGGATGGTTCGGCTCCAGGTACGAGTGCAGGTCCCAGCCGTTTTCCCGGCAGGCCCAGAGGAAGGCCGAATGCTTGCCGGAGCAGTTCATCGCCACCTTGCTCTTGCCGCGGCCGGCCCGGATCATCGCGAACCGTGCCTCCTCATCCTGCGGCCAGTCGGCGGGGCAGCCCAGGTCCTGTTCGGTCAGTCGTGCGGCCTTCAGCATCCCCTCCACCACGTCCATGTGGTCCTGTGAGGCGACGTGGCTGGCGCAGGCCAGCGCCACCTGGACGCCGTGCAGCGGGACGCCGGCCTGCATGGAAGCGAGCGCCTGCAGCGGCTTCAGGCAGGAGCGTGGGTAGATGGGCGTCGTAATGTCGCCCAGTTCGGTCACCACCGAGCCGTCCCCGGCCAGGACGACGGCGGAGCCGATGTGGCGGGATTCGACGAAGCCGCTGCGTTCCAGCACGGCAAGTTCGACGGCGGCTGCCGCGGAGAAAGTTTGGGGCATGCGCCCAGTCTATGCAAGTCCATGCAAGGCCCGCCCGCATTCCGGCACCGTGCCCGCTTCCCCTTCATCGAGTGAGCGGTTGGTGTCCGATACAGGGCTGTATCGCGCACGGTCCGCTCACTCGATGAAGGGACTGGGCGGAGGGGCTGAGGAGGGGACGGACGGTTCATGGGTTAAGCCGGGCGCATACCGGCAAAGTACCCTTGGAGCGTGAAGGTTCTTGTGATTGGCCCCGGCGGCCGCGAACACGCAATTGTCCGCTCCCTGCTCACCGACCCGAATGTGTCGGAGGTCCACGCCGCCCCGGGCAATGCCGGCATCGGCAAACTCGTCCCTACCTATCCCATCAATGCAAATGACCCGGCGGCGGTCACCGCGCTGGCGGTCAGGCTGGCGGTGGACCTGGTGGTGGTCGGACCCGAGGCCCCGCTGGCCGCCGGCGTCAGCGACGCGCTCCGGGAGGCCGGCATCGCGGTCTTCGGTCCCAGCAAGGCGGCCGCGCAGCTGGAGGCCTCCAAGGCATTCGCCAAGCAGGTGATGGCGGAGGCGGGCGTTCCCACGGCCATGGCCAAGGTGGCCAGCAACATGGCCGAGGCCGCGGACGCGCTGGACACCTTCGGCGCCCCCTACGTGGTCAAGGACGACGGCCTGGCCGCTGGCAAGGGTGTGGTGGTCACGTCCGACCGGGACAAGGCGCTGGAACACGCACAGGCCTGCTTCGAGGCCGGCGGGGAAGTGGTGATCGAGGAGTTCCTGGACGGCCCTGAGGTGTCACTGTTCGTGCTCTCCGACGGCCGCACCGTGGTCCCGCTGGCCCCGGCGCAGGACTTCAAACGGATTTACGACGGCGACAAGGGTCCCAATACGGGCGGCATGGGCGCCTACTCCCCGCTGGACTGGACGCCGCCCGGACTGGTCGAGGAGGTCATCAGCCGGGTCGCACAGCCCACCGTGGACGAGATGGCGCACCGGGACACCCCCTTTGTGGGCGTGCTGTACTGCGGCCTGGCGCTGACCAGCCGTGGCACCCGGGTGATCGAGTTCAACGCCCGCTTTGGCGATCCGGAAACGCAGGCGGTGCTGGCCCGGCTGCGGACTCCGCTGGGCACCCTGTTGCTGGCAGCGGCCAAGGGCCAGCTGGACAAGACTGATGACCTGCGCTGGAGCCCCGAAAGCGCCGTCGCCGTCGTCGTCGCCTCCGAAAACTATCCGGACACGCCGCGGACCGGTGACAGGGTCCGCGGCGTGCGCAAGGCCAACGCCCTGGAGGGCGTCCACGTGCTGCATGCGGGCACGGCGCTCGACGACGACGGCAAGACGGTCAGTGCCGGCGGCCGGGTGCTGGCCGTGGTGGGCCTGGGGCTGGACCTGGAGGAGGCGCGGGAGCGTGCCTACGAGGGCGTGGAGCTGATCCAGCTCGACGGCGGGCAGCACCGCAGCGACATCGCCGCTAAGGCTTCCCGCGGTGAGATCACGGTTCCGGATCCGCGGGCCGGAGTCCGCGGCGTGCAGGCTGGCGCGGCACAGGCGGGCCAGGCGTGAGCGCCCCCGAGCTGCCCGGCTGGCGGCACGTCTATTCGGGGAAGGTCCGGGACCTCTATGAACCCGCCGGACCGGGCCGCGCGGGTGCCGGCGGCGGAAGCGGTGCAGGTGGTGCGAGCGGCGAGGTGGTGCTGGTGGTGGCCAGCGACCGGATCAGCGCCTACGACCACATCCTGGCCAGCGAGATTCCCGACAAGGGACGAATCCTCACCCAGCTGAGCCTGTGGTGGTTCGAACAGCTGGACGTGGCCAACCATGTGGTGGCCAGCACCGTTGCCGGCGGGGTCCCCGCCCAGGTGGCCGGCCGGGCCATGATCTGCAAGAAGCTGGACATGTATCCGGTCGAATGCATTGCCCGGGGCTACCTCACCGGATCGGGACTGCTGGAATACAAGCAGACCCAGACCGTCTGCAGCCTGCCGTTGCCGCCGGGGCTGGTGGACGGATCGCGGCTGGAGCGGCCCATCTTCACGCCCTCTGCCAAGGCCGAGGTGGGTGAGCACGATGAGAACATCACCTACGCCACGGTGGTCTCCACGGTGGGTGCCGAGAACGCGGTGCAGCTGCGGGACCTGACCCTGGCCATCTACTCTCAGGCGGAGGAGATCGCCCGCTCCCGGGGCATCATCCTGGCGGACACCAAGGTCGAGTTCGGCGTCGATCCTGCCACCGGAACCATCACGCTGGGCGATGAGGTGCTGACCCCGGATTCGTCGCGCTTCTGGGACGCCGCGCAGTGGGAACCGGGCAGACCACAGCCCAGCTTCGACAAGCAGTACGTCCGCGACTGGCTGACCGGGCCGGACTCGGGCTGGGACCGGACCACGGACATGGCCCCGCCCGCCCTGCCGGCCGACGTCGTCGAACGCACCCGGGACCGCTACGTGGAAGCCTACGAAAAGCTCACCGGCCGCACGTTCATTTAGGGCCCACGCCAGCTGGCGGGGACTACTTTTTCCGGCCGACCATGAAATAAGTGATGGGGCCGGCGAAGTTGACGAACGAGAAGGCCGTCCAAGCCGCCTTGGGCCCGTTCACCTGGCTGGCCGGGCGCCGCTTAAGGTCCCGCAGCGCCGCAGCCTGCAGAGTCAGTTGCGCGGCCACCAGCATTAGGGTGGCGAACCGCTGACCACTGGACATCTCGCGCCAGGACATCTTCTTCCTTGCCACCGTAATCTCCAATCGTCGCCGGATGTTAAGCCAAGTCTACGGTCGGCTCGGTAGATCCGTGGCGGTCGGTTTGGAGGCCTCAGGAGACCTTGTTGGCCGCGCGGATCTCCAGGATGTTGTCCATGGCGAGCGCGACTCGGTCAGCGGCGCCCGCCTCGGCGAAGTCATTCTTTGCCTCGTTGAGCAACTCCAGCGCCTCGGACATCTGGCCCATGGCTCTGCGGATTTTGCCCAGCAAGAGGGCGACCTCGCCTGCCGTATGCTTGGCCAGCGCATCTTGCTGGCCGTAAATCTTGGTCAGGAGCTTGAGGGCTGGCTCTAACTCCCCCGTCAGATACAGCCAACGGGCGCGAATGAGGGTCACTTCCAGCCCATCGGCGGTGTTTGCGCCAACCACTGATTGCGCCAGCTCAGCCCGTTCGATGGCTTCGAGAGTTTCGGGCCCGATGATACCGGCGGATAGTCGTACCGAGGCGGTCGCCTTGTTGAACTGAGCCCACAGGGCCAAATCACTCGCAGGCGATAACAACTTGGCGGCCCGCCCGTGATAGGCGATGCCCTCATCGACGTCGTGGCGCATGAAGGCGACGTTGCCGACCACCCAGCAAATTTCGCCCGACAGCTGGGTAGGCAGAGCCTCTTCTATCAATCCGGCCAGCGTCTGGCAACGTTCCCAGGCCTCATCCAACCGTCCGCTCTCGGCCAATGCGGCAATGAGAGTGCGCAGAGCACTTATGTAGGCATTCGATTCGAGGGGCAGGGTAGAACCACGCTGGACCGCCAGACTCGAATGCTCTAGTGCTTCAGCTAGCTGACCCAGCCCGAGGCAGGCTGAGGCCATAAGCTGATGGGCACGGACAGCTAGACCGGCCGCTTCTTCTGAGAGCGGATGTGTCAGCAATGTTCTGACGACGGAGGTGCACCCTTCGTATTCACCATTCCAAAGAAGCGCACTGGCTTGGAGGTGGGACATGTTCCACCACGACACCGTGTCCTTGTTGGTTTGTGCCATATTGGCCGCGGTCTCGGCATGTTTGGCGGCACCCGCATAATCGCGCATGTCCCAGGACTGACGCGCGTATAGGGCGGCGAGAAGGTAGCCGGTTTCTTCCGGCGATACCGGAGATGTCCATTCCTGCACCGCATGCGGAGCCAACTGCAGTTGCTTGGCAAGTTGAGCAATGACGTCGACCGTCGGTTCCCGTCTGCCGTTTTCAAGCAGCGACACGTAACTCGCTGAGTAATGCTCGCCACCTAATTCAGCCTGGGTCAGGCTTCTCGCAAGTCGCTCCGTCCGAAGGCGGTCCCCAAAACTATTGCCCACTGATACCTCCTGGCCGTTTACGCCCTTTGGGTATAAAAGGCTGTAAATCCTTGACAGATGCGTTACTTACCATTTTACAATTGCTGTCAACAAGCGAATTCGCGTTTGTGTGTACACGGAAGGTGGTTCCATGAAGAAACTCGGAGCTTCACTGTTGTTGGTCGGAGCCTTGGCTGTTGGTGCATTTTCCGCTCAGGCTACTGCATCAGCTGTAGGGAATTGGCCAAACTCGGATCAAACGGTGTCTGCTGTTGGCAATTGGCCCAACGGAGGCGGAAGCACGAACGTCAACTAGGCAGCTCCTGTTTTTGGGATAACCATCGTGTGTCCGGACACTCCTCGGAGAGTCCGGACACACTCGTCTTCCGGCTCGACAACCCATAAACCCGTAGCCACACTCACAGGACCACCGTTAAAGTAATTGAGGGCCATCTGCGGATGACCCGCAATTACATACGTGGTCGGGGTGACAGGATTTGAACCTGCGGCCTCGTCGTCCCGAACGACGCGCGCTACCAAGCTGCGCCACACCCCGATCGTTGACTCTCTACCCTTTTGCTGGAGCGGAAAAGCAACCTCTCAAGGATAGCGGATGGGGGGCCGCATCGCGAAATGCACTGGATTGCTCCCTCCGGAGCCGCTTTCACCAACTGCCCCGCTGTAACTGCACGAAAAGGCGTTTATCCGTGCAGTTAGGGCGGGACAGTTGCGTTGGTGCAGTTAGTGTCAGACCAGGGAGTCCTGCCAGGCTCCGTGCAGGTCCGCGAACCGACCGCCGCCGGAGATCAGTTCCGCCGGCGTCCCGTCCTCTACGACGCGCCCGTCGTGCACCACCAGCACCCGGTCGGCAATCTCCACGGTGGAGAGCCGGTGCGCGATGATCAGCGCGGTCCGCCCGGCGGTTGTGCCGCCGTTGCCGTCGTCAGAGGCCCCCAGCAGCTTGTGCAGGCCCTGCTGCACCAGCCGTTCGGAGGGGATGTCCAGCGAGGAGGTGGCCTCGTCCAGGATCAGCACGGCCGGATTGGCCAGGAAGGCGCGGGCGAAGGAGAGCAGTTGGCGCTGTCCGGCGGAGACGCGTCCGCCGCGCTTGTTCACGTCCGTGTCGTAGCCCTCCGGCAAGGATTCGATGAAGCCATGTGCGCCCACCGCGCGGGCGGCGGCCTCCACCTCGGGGCGGCTGGCCGAGGGGTTGCCCAGCGCGATGTTGTCCGCCACGCTGCCGCTGAACAGGAAGGCCTCCTGGGTGACCATCACGATGGCCCGGCGCAGGTCCGCGGGGGAGAGGTCGCGCAGCGCCACCCCATCCAGGGTCAGCGAGCCGGCGGTCACGTCGTAGAAGCGGGCAATGAGCTTGGCCAGGGTGGACTTCCCGGCGCCGGTCTGGCCGACGACGGCGACGGTCTGGCCGGCGGGTATGTGCAGGTCCAGCGTGGGCACCACGATGGGGCCGGCGCCGTAGCGGAATTCCACGCCGCGAAAGTCGATTTCGCCGCGGGGATTGGGCAGCGGGACCGGGTGCCTGGGCGGGCGGACGGTGGGCACCTCCTCAAGCAGCCCGGAAACCTTCTCCAGGGCCGCCTGCGCGGACTGGAAGGAGTTGTAGAACATGGCCATGTCCGGCACCGGCTGGAAGAACCGTTTGGTGGCCAGCAGCAGGGCCAGCAGCGCACCCACCGCCATGCCGCCGTCGAGCACCCGGAAGCCGCCCACCAGGAGCACCACGGCCACCGTGACGTTGCCGATCAGCACCAGGCCCGGCTGGAAGATGCCGTTCAGGTTGATGGACCGGACCGTGACCTTGCGGTAGTCTTCCGCCAGCTGGTCGTAGCGGGCGGCGTTGTCCCGCTCGCGGCGGAAGGCCTTCACCGCGCGGATACCGGTCATGGTCTCGATGAAGTGCACAATCAGCTTTGCGGATACCACCCTTGAGGCGCGGTACGCCAGTTGGGAGCGCTTCTGGTACCAGCGCGAGAGCAGGAACATCGGCACGCCGGCGGCCAGCACCAGCAGGCCGGTGATCCAGTCCAGGCTGAAGATGCTGATGGCGGTGAAGAGCATGAACATGAAGCCGGAGGCCAGCGAGGAGACGCCCGAATCCAGCAGCTCACGCAGCGCATCCAGGTCCGAGGTCTGCCGCGAGATGATGCGTCCGGAGGTGTATTTTTCGTGGAACTCCAGGCTCAGCCGCTGGGTGTGCCGGAAGACGCGCACGCGCAGGTCCAGCAGCATGGCCTGGCTCAGCCGGGCCGTGGAAGTGACGTAGCCGGCGGTCAGCCACGCTGTAGCCAGTGCGGCAGCCAGGTAGCTGGACCCGGTGAAGATGATCGGCCACGGGTTGGCCCCGCGCGCCCCGCCCTGTGCACCGGTGCCGTGCGCCCCGACCAGCGCTGGCAGCGCGTGGTCAATGCCGAAGGCGATCAGCAGCGGCCCGGCCACCCGGGTGGCCTGCGAGAGGACCACCAGCGCCACGGTGCCGATGAAGCGCGCCCGGACCGGCCGGATCAGCGAGCCGAGCAAGCGAACGGAACGCTGCCGCACGGCCTTGCTGTCCGCCTTGGTCAGATCGACGCGGTCCTCATCTGCAGTTCCTACGCTCATGCGCGCACCTCCCGGGCGTCGTCAAGTTCTTCCAGATCGTCGGGCAGGTCGCTGTCCAAGTCCCTGGGCTCCTCGCTCAGGCTGGCCAGCACGTAACGGTAGTGCGCGTTGCCGGCCAGCAGCTCAGCGTGTGTGCCAACGGCGGTGATCCGGCCGTGTTCCATCAGCGCCACCCGGTCCGCCATCGCCACGGTGGAGGGCCGGTGCGCAACGATCAGCGTCGTCGTCGAACTCAGCACCTGCCGCAGCCGCGCCTCCACCCGCTCCTCCGTATTCACATCGAGCGCGGAGAGCGGATCGTCCAGCACCAGCACTGCGGGCTTTGCCGCGATGGCGCGGGCCAGGGCGATCCGCTGGCGCTGGCCGCCGGAGAGGCTGAGCCCCTCCTCACCGATCAGCGTGTCCACCCCCTCGGGCAGAGAATAGGCAAACTGCGCCTGCGCCACCTCCAGTGCCTCGGCCAGCACCTCCTCGTCGGTGCGGCCCGGATGCGCCGCCGCGCCCAGCAGCACGTTCTCCCGAACCGAGTTGGAGAACAGCGTGGTGTCCTCGAAGGCCACGGCCACCTGCGTGCGCAGGTCCTCTACCGTGAAATTCCGCAGGTCCACGCCGTCGATCATCACCGACCCGGCGGTCACCTCGTAAAGCCGGGGGACCAGCTGCAGCAGCGTACTCTTGCCGCACCCGGTCACCCCGACCAGCGCCATGGTCTCGCCCGCGCGGATCTGAAGATCGATGCCGTTGAGCATGTCCGGCGTGCCGGCCACCGTGTCCGGGTAGCGGAAATGCACCTCCCGGAAGGTCAGCTCACCGCGGACGTCGGCCAGATGGACCGGGACAGGCGGGTCCGTGATGGTGTTGTCCGTGTCCATCACCTCGAAATGCCTGTCGATGGCGGTCTTGGCGGTCAGCGTCATGGCCATCAGCGGACCCATCGCCTCCACCGGTCCGGCCACCACCGCTGCCGTGGCGAAGAACGCCACCAGCGCGCCCACGGTCAGCGTCCCGTTGGCCACGGAGAAGACGCCGACCATCAGCCCGGTGCCCAGCGCCAGCTCCGGCAGCAGCGTGACCACCAGGGAGAAGACCGCCAGCGATTTGGCCTTGAAAATTTCCGTCTGCCGCAGCTCCTCGGCCTGCTCGCTGAAGGCGTCCAGCGCCTCGCTGCTGCGGCCGAACGCCTTGAGCACCCGGATGCCATGCACGGATTCCTCCACCGTGGTGGCCAGGTCCCCGGCCTGGTCCTGGCTCTTCCGGCTGACCCTGCCATAGCTGGTGCGGAAGCGGAATCCGAAGACCACTATGGGGACGGCCGCGAGCAGGAAGATCAGTCCCAGCGCCCAGCTGAGCGTGAACATCAGCACCACGCCGATGGTCACCGTGAGCGAGGTGACCACCAGCATGATGGCCCCGAACGCCATCCAGCGGCGCATGAAATTCAGGTCCGTCATGGCCCGGCTGAGCAGCTGCCCGGAACCCCAGCGGTCGTGGAAGGCCACGGCCAAATCCTGCAGGTGCCGGTAGAAGGAGGTGCGCATGGTCTTTTCCACCGTGGTGGCCGGCGCAATCACAAACTGCCGGCGCAGCGCCACGAAGGTTGCCTCCAGCACGCCCAGCACCAGCACTACGGCGCCCGCGATCCATACGCTGGAGGCCTCCCCGCCCTGGTGCAGCGCGGAATTGATCAGCACACGGTACACCTGCGGCACGGCGAGGGCCACGATGCTGGCCAGCAGTGCGGAGACCATGCCCAGCATCAGGCGCGGCAGGATGGGTTTAAGGTGCGGGTAAAGCCGGCCGATCGAATGGAATAGGGTTCTCTGTTCTGCGCTCTGCTTCGCCATGTCAACTTCTTTGGAACCGTCTGGGATTTCAGCTGCTGTGGGAGGGTCGCCGTTGACCACGGGTCATTACCCTGAGTAACTACCTTATGCCAGTTTTGCGGTTCGGATCACGTGTTTTTGGAGGTTGTGGTGGGTTGACTTTGTTAACCTCCCGGCTGGCGAGCCGGTTCTGCTCAGTGAGCCGGCGGCCTCGCTGAGCAGGATAGGGTCCTGCTCAGCGACAGCGACCTCTCGGTGCGCAGGTCGGTACGACGACGGCGGAGGTACGGTCGACGACGGCGTCAGGTGCCGGCGGTGAGGGTGATCAGGACGGCCTCGGGGCGGCAGGCGATGCGGACCGGGGCGAAGCGGGAGGTGCCGA
>DASYGM010000185.1:0-6195 GCA_035999715.1 Micrococcaceae bacterium
CGGGTGGAGCTGAAGGCCATTGACCCGCCACTGTCCATCCAGGACTCGATGGAAAAGCAGATGCGCGCCGAGCGGGACCGCCGTGCCGCGATCCTCACCGCCGAAGGCACCAAGCAGTCAGCGATCCTCACGGCCGAGGGCGAGCGGCAGTCCGCCATCCTGAAGGCCGAGGGTGACGCCAAGGCGGCCATCCTGCGGGCGGACGGCGAATCCCAGGCCATCCAGAAGGTCTTCGACGCCATCCACAAGGGCAATCCGACGCAGAAACTGCTGGCCTACCAGTACCTGCAGACGCTGCCCAAGCTGGCCAACGGCTCGGCCAACAAGCTGTGGATCATCCCCAGCGAGGTTGGCGAGGCGCTCAAGGGCATCCGCAGCGCCCTGGGCGCGGCGCTGCCGGAGGGCGCGCTGGGCCACGCATCCGACGGCGACGACGGGCACGCCGGCGGGCAGGCCGGCGGCTTGGCCGGTCCGGTGCCCGCGGCCTCGGGTGCCGGGAAGGCAGGGGCCGGCGCGGCAGCCGCCCCTGCCGCCGCCAGCAACGGCGCCGGACAGGGCGCCGGCTCGTAAGGCTCCACCCTTGATGATCCACGCCCCAGGCATGGTAGGAGGCGGCCGGGGCGGCCGCCTCCTCGGCGGTCCCGGCGACCTCACCACCCCCACCATCGGACACCTGGGCCGGCGGATCTGGGGCATGCTCCGCCCCTACCGCATCAAGCTCGCCGGCACCACCGTGCTGGTGGTGATCGGTGCCGGCCTGACCGTCGCCGTGCCGCTGCTGACCCAACAGGCCTTCGACCAGGGCCTGTTTCCGCGCCACGGCGGGGTGAACCTGCCGCTGCTTTCAAAGCTGGTGGGGGCAATGGTCCTCATCACGGTGGTGACGTCGGCGCTGAACGTCTGGCGGACGTACCTGACCACCAGCGTGGGGAACAACGTGATGGCCGATGTCCGCGGCCAGCTCTTCTCCCAGCTGCAGAAGATGGAACTGGCCTTCTTCACCCGCACCAAAACCGGCGTCATCCAGTCCCGCCTGGCCAACGACGTCGGCGGCGTGGCAGGGGTGTTGACCAACACCGTCCCCTCCATCCTCGCCAACACCGTCACGGTGCTCTCCGCCCTGGCCGCCATGATCGTCCTGTCCTGGCAGCTGACCATCGTGGCGCTGATCCTGCTGCCGCTGCTGATCTTCCTGCAGATCCGGATCGGCAGGGTCCGCCAGGAAATTGCCCGCAGGACCCAGGAATCACTCTCCGACATGACGGCCATCACCCAGGAAGCCCTCTCCGTCTCCGGCATCGTGCTCAGCAAGGTCTTCAACCAGCAGGATGCGGAAACCGCACGCTACCGGGCCGAGAACCAGAAGCAGCTGACCCTGCAGATCCGGCAGCAGATGACCGGACAGTGGTTCTTCGGTGCCGTGCAGATTTTCATGAACATCACCCCGGCCATCGTGTACCTGGTGGCCGGCTGGCTGCTCACCCAAAGCTGGCCGATCACCGCCGGCACCCTGGTCGCCTTCACCACCCTGCAGGCGAGGATCAGCATGCCGATCCTGTCGCTGATGCGCGTCTCCCTGGATGTGCAGACCTCGCAGGCGCTGTTCGCGCGCATCTTCGAATACCTGGACCTGCGGCCGGGGATTGTGGACCGGCCCGGCGCCCGTGCCCTGGACCCGGCCACCGTCCGCGGCGCTCTCTCCCTGGACCACGTCTCCTTCAGCTACTCCCCCGGCCACAGCAACGGTGACGGCCGCGGCCAAGTGGATGGCCCTGTCGCCGGCCCCGGCGGCAACGGCAGGCTTCCCACGCCAGGCACTTCCGACGACGGCGCCGGCTGGGCCCTGCGCGACATCAGCCTGGAGATCCGGCCCGGCCAGTTCGCCGCCTTCGTCGGTCCCTCCGGGGCCGGGAAGACCACTTTGTCCTACCTGATCCCACGGCTGTACGAAGCCACCCGGGGGGCCATCCGGCTGGACGGAGCGGACATTGCGGACCTGACCATGGAATCCCTGCACCGCTGCATCGGCATGGTCACCCAGGAGACCTACCTGTTCCACAGCACCATCGCGGAAAACCTGCGCTACGCCAAGACCGACGCGACCGACGAAGAGTTGGTGGCGGCGGCGCGGGTGGCGAACATCCACGAGCGCATCATGAGCTTCGACGACGGCTACGCGACGGTGGTGGGGGAACGCGGCTACCGGCTCTCCGGCGGCGAGAAACAGCGGCTGGCCATCGCCCGCGTGGTGCTGAAGAATCCCCCGCTGCTCATCCTGGACGAGGCCACCAGCGCCCTGGACACCTCCAGTGAACGCCTGGTCCAGGCCGCGCTGGAGGCGGTCATGGCGGAGCGGACCACCATCGCCATAGCGCACCGGCTCTCCACCATCATCGGCGCCGACAGGATCTTTGTGCTCGAGGACGGCCGGATCACGGAATCCGGCACGCATGAGGAACTGCTGGCCTTCGGCGGAACCTACGCCGGGCTCAACCGCCAGCAGCTCAGCGCCACCGGCTAGGATCGCCGCCGGGTCGGGCGGGGCAATTGGCTGGCCCACATCCACAGCCCGAGCCGCAGCCCGGGCAGGAACTTTACAGCCAACCCCGCTATAATGGACTTTTCGTCCAGTCACGGCGTCAGCTAGCAGCATGGCATCACTTGGGTTCAAGGATAGGACGGTTTTGCTGTGCGGGATCGTCGATTTGCTGTGCAAGATCATCCAGGGTCCGGACATATCCGGGTTGCGGGTGCGCCAGTGGCAAGCGACCAACCAGTGGCATGGAACAACACAACGCCGCAACGCGTTGAATTCAATGTCGTCGTAGAAGGCCGCCGGAGGGATTACCTCCATCTGCGGCCGGAGCAGAAACTGCCGTGCAGCGGCGGACCTGCACAAGTATAAGGGAGAAGTCATGAGCGATCGCAGCCTTCGGGGTATGCGTCTGGGCGCCCAGAGCATGGAAACTGAATCCGGTGTTGAGCCGGCGCCCCGCCAGCGGGTTGAGTACCGCTGCGCGGATGGCGAACAGGTCTTCGTGACGTTTTCGGCCGAGGCGGAAATTCCGCCGGTTTGGGTATCCAAGACCGGTAAGGAAGCGCTGCTGGTCGACGGTGAAAAGCCGATCGATTCGAACGAGAAGGCCGTACGCACGCACTGGGACATGCTGCTGGAACGCCGCACGCTGCCGGAGTTGGAGCAGATCCTTGAGGACCGGCTGAAGATCCTGCGCGAGCGCCGGGGCGAGCGCCGCAGCGCCTAGCCAGGAAGCAGGCTGACGTAGGTCGTCAAGTCACAGCCATAAGCCACAACATTTCCGGGGGCCGGGCAACCACTATGGTTGCCCGGCCCCCGAATTTATCGGCTGCCGGGTCCCCCGGACCTATAGTCGGGTCCCCCGGACCTGTAGCCGGGCCAGCGTGGCCAGCGTGGCCAGCCGGGCCGGCGGGTCAACGCGTTACGCGCTGCTTGGCCCGTTCTGTCAGTTTGTTCCAGCGTGCTGTGAGCCCCCACTTGGTCACGTTGACCATGGCCTCCTGGACGATGTTTCCGCTCATCTTGGAGGCACCGAATTCACGTTCCACGAATGTGATGGGCACTTCCACGATGCGCAGGCCCAACTGGGCCACCCGCCACAGCATGTCCACCTGGAATCCATACCCCACCGAGTCCACCTGGTCCAGGTCCAGCGCCTCAAGGGTGCTGCGCCGGAAAGCACGGTAGCCACCGGTGATGTCCCGCAGCCGCACACCGAGCAATGTCCGGGAGTAGAAACTGCCGCCCAGCGAGATGACCTTGCGGCGCAGTGGCCAGTTGACCACCTTTCCGCCCGGTACCCAGCGCGAGCCCAGCACCAGATCGGCGCCCTGATCAATGGCGTCCAACAGCAGCGGCAACTGCTCGGGCTGGTGCGAGCCGTCCGCATCCATTTCCACCAGCACGTCGTAGCCAGCCTCCAGCCCCCACTTGAAGCCGGCGATGTAGGCGGCGCCCAGTCCCGCCTTGCCGGCCCGATGCATCACATGGACATGGGAGTCCTCGGCGGCAAAACCGTCGGCCAGTTCCCCGGTGCCGTCCGGGCTGTTGTCATCGGCGATCAGCACATCGGCATCAGGTACCGCGGAGCGCAGCCGCGCCAGCGTTTTGGGCAG
Source organism: Micrococcaceae bacterium (assembly GCA_035999715.1). Lineage (GTDB taxonomy): Bacteria > Actinomycetota > Actinomycetes > Actinomycetales > Micrococcaceae > Arthrobacter_M. The sequence continues at coordinate 4,153 of DASYGM010000185.1, forward strand.
CGACTCAAGCTCGTTGTAGGTGGGGATGATCGTGAGGACACGCACAGACGGGTGCCTTTCCTTGCAGGGAGGCCACGGAAGCGGCAGAACATGAGGTGCCGCACTGACCGGCGGAAACACCAAGAGTCCATTATACGGGGGCATGAAAAAGGGGTAGGTCCACGCGCCTTCGGGCCAATTTCCATGCCGCCGTCGCGGCGGCACCAAAACTGTTTTCTACTGACGCGTGAACCTACCCGTTACAGGAGCCAACGCAGGCACTCCCCGTGGGGGCACAGCTCAGCTAAGCTTCGCAGCCGCTGTTGGTGTGCAGTCCCGCACTGGCCAGGCCTTTCCGGGTGTTCGCCAGAGAAACCCGCTGAGCTAAAATCCTACGTCCTGTGGAGGAGGTGTCAATACACGTCTGACCTGCGGACATGGGTATTCCTGCTGGTCAGGCCGCTGTGGGAGTCCGCAAAGAATGTGGCTGGAGCCCGGAAATCACGGCGTGTCGGCCGAAGCTTCGGCAAAGCCGGCGGCGCTGAACAGTTCGCTGCCCCGGTGAACGGTCTGCAGGCAGAGCGGATCGGTTCCGGTATCCAGCGCCGGCAGCAGCGGCGTTCGGGCCCGCGGATCGGTACTCCACGATTGCACGCGGGCATCGGCCACCTGGACCATCAGTTCCTCCACCTGCCAGATGGCAAAGCTGGCAGCGGCGCCGGGAACCAGTTGCCCCATCAGCGGATCGCGCTCCCGTGCCGCGCGCCAGCCGGCCCGGGTGTGCCCGATGAAGGCGGCGCGGGCGGAAATGCGTTGCTCCGGGTTGTGGTGCTCCAGGGCAGCGCGCACACTCGCCCAGGGGTTCAGCGGCGTGACAGGTGCATCGGAACCGAAACAGACGGGCACCCCCGCCGCGTAGTAGGAGGCAATCGGGTTCAGTCCGGAGCCACGAGCCGCGCCCAGCCGTTCGGCGTACAGCCCTCCCGGCCCGCCCCAGAGCGCGTCAAACACCGGCTGGACGGATACCGTCACCGAATGCTCCGCCAGTGCTGCAATGGCGGCTGTATCTGCCATCTCTGCGTGCTCAAAGCGGTGTCCGGCGGCCCTGACTTTGGCGATGCCCACCCGGGCCGCGGCCCGCTGCAGGCCTTGCACCGCAATCTCCATGGCGCCGTCGCCGATCAGGTGGAAACCTGCCTGGATCCCTGCCTCCGAGGTGGCTGCCAGGTGATCGGCCACCTGGTCCACGGTGAGGTATCCGGTTCCGCTGCATTCCGGGGCGTCGGCGTATGGCTGGCGGAGCAGGGCGGTGTGTGAGCCGATGGAACCGTCGATGTTCAGATCCCCGGCAAGGCCCAGCACCGGTGTTCCCAGTCCGGCCAGCACCTCTGTGGCCTCCTGCGCACTGGACACCGCCTGCGCCCAATACGGCAACACCTCCGGGAGCGCTTCCCCGCCCTGCGCGGCGCGGGCCCCGAGTTCAGCCAGCAGCTGCAGGTCCTCCGCCGACCCAACATGGGGGGCGCTCATTTCGGCCAGCGCCACATAGCCGGCGGAGGCTGCGGCGCGCAGTGCCCTCAGCTGGCGCTCACGGCGCTGCGCTGCAGTGAGTGCCAGCGCGGCAGTGCGGGCGGCGTGGTGGGCCGCCCCCACCACCAGGCCGTCTCCCAGCCAGCCCTGCCGGGCGGCCAGGGCGCCCCGGGAAGCCAGCGCGGTGGACACCACCGCGGAGTGGACGTCCACGCGGGAGAGGTACACCTCGCGGCCCCCGCTGGCACGGTCCAGCTCTTCGGCGGTGAAGGGCCGCTTTTCCGGCCACGCCGTCTCATCCCAGCCGTGTCCGCGCACGGGGCCCTCCGACCCGGCGGCGGCCTGCGCCACCAGCGTCAATGCCTGCTGCAGGGAAGGGACCCGGGTCAGGTCGACGGAGTCCAGGGCGATCCCGGTTTCGGTGATGTGCACGTGCGAGTCAACGAAGCCGGGAGTGATCAGAGCGCCGTCCAGGTCCACCAGCCGCATCCGGCTGTCCGCCAGGGATTGGGCAGCATGCTCCGAGCCCACCCA
>DASYGM010000266.1:0-2150 GCA_035999715.1 Micrococcaceae bacterium
TGCCGCGGTTCCGGGCATGCTGCTCTTCGAGGCCGCCACAGGCCCCATCACTGCGCCCGTGGACGTCCAGGCCACCGCCGCCACCTCCGTCGTTGGAGCCCTGCCATACGAGAGCTCCGCGCCGGCTACTTCCGCGCTCCCGTCGCTCTCCCGCTCCGAATCCCTAGCCGCCGAGCGCAGCTGGATCGAAGAGGACGAAGAGGAAGAGCCGCCTGCGGAACCTCCGGCCAAACGGAGGCGTAGCCCGTGGACCTGGCCGCTGATCGCGCTGATCCTGCTGCTGCTCTTCGTCATTGGCGCCATATTGCTCCAGCAGTTGGGCGTCTTCAGCCAGAAGCCGGCACCCAGTACCAGCAGCGTCAGCACTCCTGCCTCCTCGGCCGCCGTGACGTCCTCGAGCCCGAGTCCGACGGCCACCACGGAGACCACCCTCAGCACGCCACCTCCGACGACGGCGGCACCCAGCACCGTGACACTGTTCCCCGACCACTACAAGGGTCGTCCCTACTCAGATGTCCAGGCCGAGCTGATCAATCAGGGCATGCAGGTCACGGGCAGCCCGGTGGCGGACAGTAGCCCGAAGAATACCGTGCTGGGCATAGATCCGTCCGGACCCGTTCCGGTGGGTAGCAACATCACCGTGACCTATTCCAAGGGTCCAGATATGGTTCAGGTCCCGGCCGTTCCTTCTTCGCGCACCACCGATGCCTCCAATCAGGCACTTACCGCTGCGGGTCTGGTCCCCGGTAGCCAATCATCGGCTCCCAGCGACAGCGTGCCGTCCGGTGAAGTTATCAGTTTCAATCCCGGGAGCGGTAACACCGTGGTGAAGGGGTCCGTGGTCAACCTTGTTGTTTCAAGCGGACCGTCGCCCGCTCCCAAACAGAGCCCCTAATCTGGCACCTCGCGAATCGGCACCACCCGCCGTCGACCATGAACCAAACCCACTAACGACCGGAAGGACTGCATTGGCTGTGAACACAACGCGCGTCCTTAACGGACGCTACGAACTTGGGGGACTGCTGGGCCGGGGCGGCATGGCGGATGTCTACCAAGGCCGGGACGTTCGTCTGGGCCGTACCGTTGCAGTCAAGCTGCTGCGTGCGGACCTGGCGCGGGATCCGCAGTTCCAGGCCCGGTTCCGGCGCGAGGCGCAAGCCGTGGCGGGGCTGAACCATCCGTCGATCGTGGCCGTCTATGACACCGGCGAGCAGTCCACGGACGATTCCCCTGATGGCGCACGTGTGCCCTTCATTGTGATGGAGTACGTTTCCGGACGGACCCTGCGTGACCTGATCCGGGCCAAGGAACTGACCATAGACCAGGCCATCGAGTACACCCTGGGGGTGCTTTCGGCGCTGGAATACAGCCACCGCGCCGGGATAGTGCACCGGGACATCAAGCCTGCCAATGTCATGGTCACCCAGGAGGGCAAGGCGGTGAAGGTGATGGACTTCGGGATAGCCCGGGCCATTGCCGACTCCTCCGCCACGATGACCCAGACCCAGGCCGTGATCGGCACCGCGCAGTACCTCTCGCCGGAGCAGGCCCGCGGCGAAACCGTGGATGCGCGCAGCGACCTGTACTCCGCCGCGTGCCTGTTTTACGAGATGCTCACCGGCCGCCCGCCGTTCGTGGGGGACAGCCCTGTCTCCGTCGCCTACCAGCACGTCCGCGAGACAGCGGAAGCCCCCAGCCATTTCAACGGCCAGGTCAGCCGCGCCCTGGACAGCGTGGTGATCCGGGCGCTGCAGAAGAACCGCGGGGACCGCTTCCAGGACGCCGCCGCTTTCCGCCGTGCCCTGCGGGCCGCCAAGAGCGGCGTGCAACTCTCGCCGCTGCCGGCAAGCGAGGCGCCGACAGACCCGGACGGCTTCGCTCCCACGCAGGAACCGCTCGCCAAGGCCGGACTCTCGCACGCCGCGCTGGACGCGACTGTCCTCTCCCCGGAGGGCGCCGCCGTCGAACCGGCCACCCGTGCGATGGCCAAGGTCCGCTCCGGCGGTGCGCTGACCACCGGACCCGCCGCGGAGGAGGACCCGGATGCCCACCCGCTGGGCCTGCCGCCGGAACGGGAACGCGACGTTGCCTCACGCAAGCGCCGCCGTGCCTGGATTATTACTTTGTTCATTTTCCTGGCCCTGGTGCTG
>DASYGM010000213.1:0-6499 GCA_035999715.1 Micrococcaceae bacterium
GCTGGACGTCATGGTGTACTTCGGCCGGCTCAAGGGGCTTTCAGCACGTGCGGCCAAGGATTTCTCGCAGTCCTACCTGGAGCGGGTGGACCTGGCGGACAAGACCGCCGTCCGCATCGACAAGCTTTCCGGCGGCCAGCAGCAGAAAATCCAGCTGGGGGTGACCATCATGAATGACCCGGAACTGCTGATCCTGGACGAACCGACCAAGGGATTCGACCCGGTAAACCGGCGCCTGCTGATGGACATCATCGAGGACCGGAAGAAGGCAGGCGCCACGGTGGTGATGGTCACCCACCAGATGGAAGAAGTGGAGCGCCTCTGCGACCGGATAGTCCTGCTCAAAAACGGCCAGGCTGAGGCGTACGGCACCATCGACGAGGTCCAGAACCAATACGGCGGACGCACGGTGCGGCTGCGCTACTCCGGAACGGTGCCGCCGTCGTCGAACTACGACGTGGTGCTGCGCGAGACAAACTATGCCGAACTGGCCCTGCGGGAAAGCGCTGACGAGGCTGAGGTGCTGCGCGGACTGCTGCGCGACGGCGTGACCGTCCGTGGCTTTGTGGCCGCCAAACGGTCCCTGGAGGACATTTTCATCGAGGTCTACGGCGAACCTGGCCGGGCCGGAACGGACGTGCACTGAATATGGCAAGGCACAATTTGCGCACCGTCGTGCAGTTCGAATTCCTGCGGACGGTGAAGAAACGGCGGTTCTGGATTGCCACCCTGGCAATTCCCGTCATTCTGGGCGTCGTCTTCGGGCTGGTGTACCTGAGCAATTCCGCCACCCAGAGCAGTGCCGACGCGCAGAAGAATGACAGGTTTTCCTTTACATACTCGGACGCATCCGGCCTGATCAGCCCGGAACTCGCAGCGTCCTTTGGCGGGCAGGTGGCGGCGGACCCGGCGGCCGCCGTCGACGACGTCAAAAACGGGCGCCTGGCTGCCTACTTCGCCTATCCGGCTGACCCCTCCCAGACCGACGTCGCCGTCTACGGCAGGGACCAGGGTATCTTCAAAAACGGGGCTTACGACGCGGTGGCCAAACAGCTGATCGTGCTCTCCGCGCAGCAGAAGGTGGGCTCGCCCCAGGTGGCAGCCTTAGTCAAGGGCGACTTCAAGACCGACGCGAAAACGTACAAGGACGGCGCCGAATCCGGCGGCATCGGTACCGTGGTCCCGCCGCTGCTGTGCCTGGTGGTCTTCTATGTCGTGATCATTCTGCTGGCGAACCAGATGCTGGCTTCCACCCTGGAGGAGAAGGAAAACCGGGTGACGGAGATGATCCTGACCACGCTGAACCCCACCACGCTGGTGGTGGGCAAGGTCATTTCGCTCTTCCTGGTGGGTTTGCTGCAGATGCTGGTCTTCAGCACACCGATGGTGATCGGGTACCTGTTCTTCCGGGACAAGCTCAATATCCCGGATTTTGATCTTTCCAACCTGAAGCTGCTGCCCGGTCCGATGATTGTTGGCGTCCTGCTGCTGCTGGGCGGCTTCCTGCTCTTCACCGGCGTGCTGGTGGGCATCGGCGCGGTGATGCCCTCTGCCAAGGAAGCGGGCGTCATTTTTGGGCCGGTGATGGCGCTGATCTTTGTCCCGTTCTACGTTGTTGCACTCATCGTGAGCGATCCGACGGCGCTGATCGTGCAGATCTTCACCTACTTCCCCATCTCCGCCCCGGTCACTGCCATGTTGCGCAATGCCTTCGGTTCGCTCAGCCCGGTGGAGTCCGCCGTCGTGATTGCGGAACTTTTTGTGATGGGATTCGTCGCCCTGCGGATTGCGGTTCACCTGTTCCGCTATGGCTCCATTGAGTACTCCCGCAAGCTCTCGCTGCGGACTGTGTTTGGGGCCGGACGCCGGAGTGCAGCAGCGAAGGCCTAAAGGCGGGCGCGCGGGGCTCAAGGCGGGCTTCCGCGCGGGGCTGGAAGGGGATAGCGTGGAAATCATTCACGGCTGTCCGCACGTCCTGATGCCCGGAGGTCTGATGGCCCGTGGAACCGGTCAAGCAACTGGCTCACTTGGAACTGTTCCATGGAGGCCATGATGGCTAGGCGTTTCCACCCCCTCAACAACGCTCTCAACCACCCCCGCATCGCCGTGGCAGGCCTGATCGCGGTGGGCCTGCTCACCGTCGGAACAGGCTGCACCGGCCAGCCTTCCAATCAGGCGTCTGCGGGCACCCCCTCGACTACGGCCTCGGGCCAGGCTCCGGGGAACGGCGCTGGTTCCGGTGCGGGCTCGGGCTCCGGCGGGGGTTCGGCCGACTCCCTGGCCACCGCGGGCTTGCCGGCCGTGCCCGGGATCGTCCGGCAGGTGGAGCCCTCCGTGGTCACCATCCGCACCCAGATCGGCCTGGGCAGCGGGGTTGTATACCACAGCGACGGAACCATCGTCACCGATGCACACGTGGTGGAGGACCAGCAGAAACAGCCGTACAAGACCGTCCAGGTGCAGTTTGCGGACGGTTCGCAGGCCTCGGCCAAAGTGGTGGGCGTCGATGACGCTACGGATGTGGGCGTCATCAAAGCGGACAAAACCAACCTCCCGGCTGCCAAGTTCTCTTCCTCGCAACCGGAGGTGGGCCAGCTCGACGTCGTGATCGGCAGCCCGCTGGGGCTGGACGAGACGGTCACCGCCGGCATCATCTCCGCGCTGCACCGGAACATGCCGCCGTCGCAGGAAGCTCCGCAGGGCAGTCTGGACCTGATCCAGACCGACGCGCCCATTTCGCCCGGGAACTCCGGCGGCGCCGTAGTCAACAGCAACTCGGAGGTGATTGGCCTTTCGGAAGCCTACCTGCCGCCGAGTTCCGGTGCTGTGGCCATCGGGTTTGTCACTCCGGCCACGACGGTCACAAACGTTGCCGACCAGCTGCTGACGAATGGAACCGTCAAGCACGCTCTCCTGGGCGTGGTGCCGGCTGACCTCACGCCGCAGATCGTCCAGCGCTTCAACCTGTCGGCGACCTCCGGTGCCCTGGTCATCGACGTCTCCTCGGGCGGTCCGGCGGACAAGGCGGGGATCAAGGCAGGAGACATTATCACCGCGTTCGACGGCGGGAAGGTCACCAGTGTGACGGACCTGTTGGCAGCCCTGCGGAAGAAGGACCCGGGGCAGCAGGTCGATGTGACCCTGCAGCGCGGACAGCAGAGCCAGACGGTGCATGTGACCCTGGGTAACTCAGCCTCCCAGTCGCAGTAGTCCTGCCGGAACCGTTCTGCCCACTGAGAGGACATTCTCGGTGAGCTAGAACCCGCCCTGCTCACCGACCGGGCCCGATCTGTGAGCAGCTTGGTACTCTGGGCCCATGTCCCAACCCGTCCTGATCGCGTGTGCACATGGAACCAGCAACCTTGACGGGCAGGAGTGCATCAACCGTCTGCGGGAGCAGATCGGCGCGCTCCGGCCGGGACTTACGGTGCTGGAGGCCTACGTTGACGTGCAGGGACCGGCCTTGACGGAGGTCGTTGCCGGGCTGCCGGACGGGACCGCGGCCGTCGTCGTGCCGCTGCTGCTCTCCGTCGGTTACCACGTACGCGTGGATATTGCCCGCGCCGCCGCCAGCCGTCCGGACGTGCTGGCGGCTGCTCCGCTGGGTCCGGACCCGCGGCTGGCAGATGTGCTGTGCGAGCGGCTGCGCGGCGTGCCGGCAGACTGGGGCATCGTACTGGCAGCGGCGGGATCCTCGGATCCGGGCGCCGCGGAGAGCGTGGAGGAGCTCAGCACCAGCCTGGGCCGGCTGCTGCCCCAACCCATCCTGGCCGGCTACGGAGCCAGCGCCCAGCCCTCGGTGCCGGACGCCGTCATCCGCCTGAAAGCCCAGGGTGCGGCCCAGGTGGCCATCGCCTCCTACCTGCTGGCCCCTGGATTCTTCCACGACCAGCTGGCCAAGGCGGGGGCGGAGCTGGTGACCGCACCGCTGCTGCCAGCGGAGGTGCTGGCCGAACTGGCGCTGGAACGTTACGACCAGGCGCTCGGTGGCAAGGAAAATGCCCGAGGTGACGAATTGTTTCCGCCCGTGACCTAGCGTTTCCTTTGCCTTTCGGATCGCCCAGGTCCGCACCTAACCTCGACACATGACGCAGACAGCTCTCGCCACCCGCCCGGGTCGCCCGGCCGCCAAGCCGCACGGCCAGTGGAAGATCGACGGCACCGCCCCGCTGAACTCCAACGAGGTGTGGAAGCAGGAGGACGGCGGCCTGAGCTGCCGCGCACGGATTGAGTCGATCTACTCCAAGCAGGGCTTTGACAGCATCGACAGTGATGACCTGCACGGCCGCTTCCGCTGGTGGGGCCTGTACACCCAGCGCCGGCAGGGGATCGACGGCGGCAAGACCGCCACGCTGGAGCCGCACGAGCTGGAGGACCGGTTCTTCATGCTGCGGGTGAGGATCGACGGCGGTGCCCTCACCTCGGAGCAGCTGCGCGTTATCGGCGGGATTTCCACCGACTTTGCCAGGGATTCGGCGGACCTGACGGACCGGCAGAACATCCAGCTGCACTGGATCGAGATCGAGAATGTGCCGGAGATCTGGCGCCGGCTGGAATCCGTGGGACTGTCCACCACCGAGGCCTGCGGCGACGTGCCGCGCGTCATCCTGGGCAGCCCGGTGGCCGGCATCGCCAAGGACGAGATCCTGGACCCGACGTCGCTGATCCGGGAACTGAGCGAGCGCTTCATTGGCGACCCGGAATTCGCGAACCTGCCGCGCAAATACAAGACCGCCATCACCGGCCACCCGTCGCAGGACGTGGTGCATGAAATCAACGACGTCTCGCTGGTGGGCATGGTGCACCCCGAACTGGGCCCCGGCTACGACCTCTGGGTGGGCGGCGCGCTATCCACCTACCCCCGGTTGGCAGAGCGGCTGGGTGCGTTTGTGCCGCCGGAGGATGCCGCCAATGTCTGGGTGGGCGTGACCAGTATCTTCCGCGACTATGGATACCGGCGGATGCGCAACAAGGCACGACTGAAATTCCTGCTGGCCGACTGGGGGACCGAGAAGTTCCGCCAGGTGCTGGAGGACGAATACCTGGGCCACAAGCTGCCCGACGGTCCCGCCGCGCCCAAGCCGTCCACACCGGGCGATCACGTCGGAATCCACGAGCAGAAGGACGGCAGGTTCTTTGTTGGTGCCGCGCCCACCGTGGGCCGGCTCTCCGGAACCACGCTGACCGCGCTCGCGGACACCATGGAAGCGCACGGTTCCTATCGGCTGCGCACCACCCCGTACCAGAAGGTGCTGGTGCTCGACGTCGATCAGGACAGGGTGGAGCCGCTGGTGGCGGAGCTGGACAGGCTGGGCCTGAGCGCGCGCCCCTCGCTCTTCCGCCGCTCCACCATCGCCTGCACGGGCATTGAATTCTGCAAGCTGGCCATCGTCAACACGAAGGACACCGCGGCTGCGGCCATCACCGAGCTGGAGACCCGGCTCGCGGACCTGGTGGACAGCGGCGAGCTGAGCCAGCCCATCGCGCTGAACATCAACGGCTGCCCCAATTCCTGCGCCCGGATCCAGACGGCGGACATCGGGCTGAAGGGCATGATGCTGCCAACGCCCGACGGCGACCCCACCCCGGGGTTCCAGGTCCACTTGGGCGGCGGGCTGGCTTCGGTGGAGCGCGAGGATGCCGGCCTGGGCCGCACGATCCGAGGGCTGAAGGTGACGGTGACGGACCTGCCGGACTATGTGGAACGGGTGGTCCGGACCTACATCCGGCTCCGTTTGGAGGGCGAGACGTTCGCCGAATGGGCGCACCGCGCCGACGAGGAGGTGCTGCAATGAGCGGCCCAGCAAGCGCTGGCGGCCGCACGGAGATATTGCACCGAAATACCGAAGAGCTGCAGCGGCTCGCCGAATCCGGGGGCGCGGAGCTGGGCTGGGATGCCTCCGCGCGGGACGTGATTAGCTGGGTGGCGCGGAACTTCGCCGTCCGGGATGTCGCCGTCGCATGCTCCATGGCCGACGCCGTGCTGCCGGCCCTGGTCGCGGACCAGCTGCCCGGCGTGGACGTGCTCTTCCTGGAGACCGGCTACCACTTTCCCGAAACCTACGAGACCAGGGACCAGGTGGCCGCGGACCTGAACGTCAACGTCGTCGACGTCCTCCCGGAGCACTCCGTTGCCGAGCAGGACTCGTTGTTGGGTAAGGATCTTTTTGCCCGCGACCCCGGCCAGTGCTGCGCCCTGCGTAAGGTGGCCCCGCTGAGAAAAGCCTTGGCGGGCTACCGGCTCTGGTTTACCGGAGTGCGCCGCGACGAGGCACCAACCCGGACCAACACGCCGCTGGTCAGCTGGGATGCAGCCAACGGGCTCGTCAAGGTCAACCCTCTTGCGACCTGGTCTTTCGACGAGCTGGTGGAGTACTCGGACGCGAACCTGCTCCCGGTCAATCCGCTGTTGGCCCAGGGCTACCCGTCCATCGGCTGCGCGCCCTGCACCAAGAAAGTCGCCCCCGGCGAAGACCCCCGTTCCGGCCGCTGGGCCGGA
>DASYGM010000242.1:0-21280 GCA_035999715.1 Micrococcaceae bacterium
CGGCGCCTGAGATGGCAGTCCGGCACCTGGCCGGGCTGCACCGCACCTGGCCGTGCTGCCGCGACCGAGCAGTGCAGAAACTCGCGCCAGAAGGGGACCTGACGTCCGCGTTCCAGGATGTTGCCCGTGCCGCGTGGGAAATGCTGCCGGCAGGGCTCGTCACCGATGGCAAAGTGGTGCGCTGGAATGAGAACCGGCTCGACTTCGACGCTCTGCAACGCAGACACAGCGCCGCGCCCCTGTCGACCGGCCGGGTCGTGGGTACCGAACCGGTGTCCTACATCGCCTTCGATCTGCTCGCCGTCGTCGGCCGTGACCTCGGCGACCACCCTTACAAGGACACGGCACTGACATTGGTGGAACCCCTCGTCGTCGAAGTCCCCGGCGACACCGCACTCAGCCTCTGATCTCTGAGGCGCCGGGCCCGCTATCTCCGAACCAGCCCCGAATTACACCCCGAAGAGATCCGTTAAACCCGGCCCAGTCCTCATTAACTCGTTTGCCCGGCCTGTTATGTTCTCCCTTCCATGCCCACCAATGCCACTGCCGCGACCCCGAGATTGCCAGTGCGCGGTGCAGTAGGGTCATAGGGTCATCATCAGGAGGAGACCTTGATGGAGAATCAACCAGGAACCAGACACCAAATACGCCAGCAATCAACGAGACAGAGCTGCGCGAGATGAATGTGGACGAACTACGGCAAGAAGCCAAGAATGTCGGCGTCGGCGGCACGTCCGGGATGAAGAAGGATCAACTGGTCGAAGCCTTCATCGAAGCCAAGTCCAAAGCGAACGCCGGAGACAAATCGACCTCCGGCAAAGATCAGGCGGAGGCCTCCGGCCAGGACAGTTCCGAGGAGGTCGGCGCGGGCCCCGATGAGGGCAGGATCCGCACAGGCCCTGAGACGTCCAAATCGCTAAAATATTCGCCGGAAATCACTTCCCCTGATGACGAGCCTGAGCGGGAAGGACGAAGCTTAGCGACCACACACCATGAAGTCATCAAACAATGGGCCGAAGCGCGCAGTGGGAGGCCCGCAACCGTTGAAGGTACCGAACACGACGACCATCTCGGCGTGCTGAGGTTTGACTTCGGCGATGGGACTGCCAAGTTGCGCGAAGTCAGCTGGGAGGAATGGTTCGAAACCTTCGATTCCAGGGGACTCAACTTTATATACCAGGAACAACGCAGCGACGGAAAACAGTCAAACTTCTTCCGTCTGGAGAATCCACAGCGCGAAGCCGCCTGAGCGTTCCTTCAACCGCTGCTTTCCGCACGATCCGGACCGGACGCCGTCCGGCACGTCGCCCCGACCACCTTCGACACCCGCATCCTTCTCGACTCCCGTCTCCTTCCGACCTTCGGCCCGGTGCCTCTGCGGTCCATCAGCCCAGACCTGGTGGACGAATGGCACTACCGGCAAGGCAATAAAACACCGACCTACACAGCCCATGCCTACGGCCTTTTGCGCACCATCATGGCCGATGCCGTCCAGCACCAGCTCATTACGTTCAACCCCGTCCACATCCGCGGCGCCGGCAGCGCCCGGCGCGTGCACAAGATCAGGCCCGCCACGCTGGCCGAACTCGCAGCTCTGACCGCGGCCATGCCCACCAGGTACCAGTGCATGATCTTGCTCGCCGCCTGGTGCGGGCTCCGCTTCGGAGAACTGACCGAGCTCCGGCGGCAGGATATGGACCTGAAAAACGGCCGCCTCCGGATCCGCCGCGGCGTCGTCCGCGCTGCAGGACAAACCATTATCGGCACACCCAAATCGGAAGCAGGCATCCGCGATGTCGCCGTGCCACCCCACCTGCTTCACGTCATCACAAACCACCTCGCCACCCACACGGGCCCCGGCACGGACGTGCTCCTGTTTCCCGCAGCCGACGGAACCTCCCACCTTGCACTATCCAGCCTCTAGAAGGTGTACTACCCAGCCCGGATTGCCGCTGGCCGCCCAGAACTGCGCTTCCACGACCTCCGGCACACCGGCGCCGTCCTGGCAGCTTCAACGGGCGCAATTCTTGCGGAATTAATGGCTCGCCTCGGGCATTCCACCCCGGCCGCCGCCATGCGCTACCAACACGCCGCCCAAGACCGCGACCTGGCCATAGCCCAGGCGCTGTCCCGCCTAGCCGCTTCGCAGGTCTCAGATTAGCTGCTGAGTCTCCCTGACTATCTCACTGACGGTGTATCCGGCGTTTTCATTTAGTAGCTTCCACCCGCCAAGAATCGGTCGCTGAAAGTGATGGCGAAGGCGTTCAAAGCGGGCTTCCAACGCATCGCCCAGCGGGTCTTGCCTGCACCGATCGGGTCGAGGGATCCACTGCGCGCCGGTATCCGGCGTTCAGGGACTCAATTGCGTTGGTCGGCCTACATAAGCCCTAGGTTGCGGGAATGGGTGATTTATGCTGATCTGCGGGGCGGCTACTCGAAGACGGGGCATGGATGTTGAATCGGAGCAGAGTCCGACTCGGACTCCTCATCCTGCTGTTCCTTTTCGGGTGCTGTGCCCTTATCGTAAGCGGACCGTTGAACGACGAACTGATGGGAACCAGCGGTTGCGCTGCCATGGGCGCATCCCTCATACTTATCGTTCTCCTGGCCGGCTGACGCCGGTACTCGGCGGGGAAAGTCGGCCCGGCAGCCTGACTCTGAGGGCCGGTAACGCGCCAGTAACGCTTCGGGCGTTGACTCCTATCGACAGGGTTGCCGGTTGACGTCGGCCTAACCTTCTTTAGGTCTGCCGCGGGAGGGTATGCATGGAAGGACTCCTCAGCTTCAATATCGTCCAGGACCCTCTGCTGTACGGGATGGATGCCGCCAGTCTGCTGGCTGTGCTGTACCTTGTGCTCCGTCCGATGCTCCTTCCGTCCCGGTTCCGTCCCGGGTTTGCCCTGTACGCCAGACCTCGGCCAGGCGCTGCCGGCAGCATCCGCGATACCTCGGCCCGCGCCTGGCTGTTCACGGTGCTGATTGCGGTGGCGGCTGGGGCGGCCACGGGAGTGCTGATGCTGTGGATCTGTGAGTCCTGGTTGAATGTCTTCGGCATGCCGCTGGATCCGGATACCCGGGCATGGGTCATTGCGGCGTTTGCTGCGGTCGCTCTTGGCATGGTGAATCTGTGGCGCTCACGCTGGTGGCGGAAGGTGACCGCCGTCGTTGCCGTCGCCGTCTTCCTGGCCACTGCTGCGCTGGGAGTCAACGCCGGCTATGGACTCAATCAGACCCTCGGTTCCCTGCTCGGCGTGGATAACGGCCACTTTCTGACCCTGCCCAGGCACCGCCAGACCGCCACGCAAGCGGATCAGTCCCCTCTGTGGCAGACCTGGAAACCGCCAGCCGGCATGCCCGCCACCGGACGCTCCGGTCCGGTATCGATCCCCGCCACCGCGTCCGGTTTCCACGCCCGTGACGCGTACCTCTATCTGCCTCCGGCCGCCCTGGTTGCCGATCCGCCGCCGCTTCCGGTCATCGTCATGATGATGGGCCAGCCAGGGAGCCCGGACCAGGACAAGTCGGCCGTGGCGGAACTGAACTCCTTGGAGTCGGAAAACCACGGCCTTGCGCCGCTCTTCCTCACCGTCGACCAGCTCGGCGATCCGTACCGGAACCCCTTGTGCGTCGACTCCCCCAGTGGCAACGTCTACACCTACGTCACCACTGACGTCGTCAATTTCATCCGCTCGAAACTCAACGTTGCCCCCGGACGGGTCAACTGGGCAGTGGCGGGCTATTCCGACGGCGGGGAGTGCGCCCTGTCCTTCGGCGCCAAAAGACCCGACCTGTTCGGCTCACTGCTGGACGTTTCCGGCGAGCTCGAGCCGCTCAACGGCAGCGTCCAGAACACCGTCAATACCGTCTTCCGCGGTAACAAAGCGGAGTTCTCCGCCGAAGAACCGGCGAATATCCTCAAAACGCACCGGTATGCCGACCAGCTGGCCATTTTCACCAGCGGCTCCCTGGACACGACCTTCACCCCCCAGTCGGTGGCCGCCGCAGCAGATGCCAGGGCCGCCGGCATGACCACGTACCGGTTCACCGGGGCCAACATTGGGCACCGCGGGGACTCCGTTGACTACGGGCTGAAGAGCGGCCTGCCATTGCTGTACAAACGTTTCGGGCTCACGGCGCCATGACCATTGCCGACAGGCCCACACAGCGGGACGGCAACGGATCCCTCCCGCCTGCCCCTCCACCGAGCCGGCGGTCTGGCCGGATCCCTGCCAACCCCACACTCAACAACGCCGCTCCGGCCAACCCCGGCCGGGCCAACGCATCCCGCCTGATCCGACGCCTGGTCCGGCAGCTCACGGGCGCTCCGGTAACCCTGAGCTACCTCCTGCTGCTCTGGCTTGCGAACGTGCTGACTCGTTTCCTGCTGCCCCTTCCGGCCCAGGCCGGACGGGGAGAGGTGGCAGCTTCCGCCTCGACCCTGTCAGTCCGCCCGTGGTCCTTGGCAGCGTCAGCCTTCTGGGTCCAGGGAAACGCCTTCTATCTGGCGGCGTCCGCCGCGGTGCTGCTGGCCGGAGTTGCGCTGGAACGGCGGCTAGGCCCGCGGCGCTTTGCTGCTACGGCGGTGGCCACCCAGCTGCTGGGCATCGTTGTGGCCATTGGCCTGGTGTGGGGACTGCGCGGACCGATGCCGTCCTGGTCCGCTGACTTGATGTCCCACCGGTACCTGGGCCCCAGTGCGGCCCTCTGCGGAACCCTGATGGCCGCAACGGCCGGGATGCCTGTGCTCTGGCGGCGCCGGCTGCGCACCACCGTTCCCGTTCTGCTGCTGGTCCTAGCCCTCTACGAAGGTTCCTTCGCGGACGTGGTCAGACTGGCCGCCGCCGCCGTCGGAATCCTCCTAGGTCCCTGTCTCTTCGGCCATCCGCCGGTGTTTGCCTGGCCCACCGTTTCCCGCCGCGAAGCGCGCATCCTGGTGGCCTTGGCCGTCGTCGCCTGTGCAATCGGCCCGGTCATCGCAGGCCTGTCCCCCCACGCATCGGGTCCGCTGTCGGTGCTCCGCTTTCTGTTCACGGACATCCAACCCGTCGATCCGCAGGCCCTTCAACAGGCCTGCGCCTCACCGTTGAAGTCCTCCGGTTGCCAGATGCTGCTCCTCCAGCTGCGGGCCGGAGCGGGCGGTATCTTCATGGCGATCCTGCCGTGCTTCCTGCTGCTGCTGTGCGCCGACGGACTGCGGCGCGGCCGCCGCTTCGCTTGGGCGTCAACACTGGTCGTGCTGGGTGGCATGGCTGTCCTGGCCGGAACGCACATAGCCGGTGCGTTGTGGCCAGCGGCCCTGGGTACCGTCGAGGACCAAAGCATGGACTTCCAGGATCTGGGCCACCCGCACCATCCCTTGGGCTTGGTGCTGCCGCTGCTGCTGCCGGTACTGCTGTTCCTGCTGGTGGCCGGATTCCGCCACCTCTTCCCCGTCGCGGCACCCCCGGGCACGTATCTCAGGCTCGTCCGCAGGGCGCTCATGATCAGCCTGGGACTCGCCGTCCTGTACGTTTCGCTCGGCCTGGCCCTTGCAGCTGGCTTCACCCCGGTCCCCTATGCCACACAGTTCCTGGCCGACGTACCCGACCGTTTCCTGCCCCTGGGCTTCACCCTTGACAACGCCCCCGCATTCTTTCCCGAAAGCGTCCCGGCCGTCCTGCTCTACGAAGGCACCGGCATGGTGTTCTGGGCCATGACCGGCGCTCTGGTCCTGCGCTCCTTCCTGCAGCCGGACTACGGCAGGCTTGGCGACGATCCGGAGAGGGTCCGCAGTATCCTCCGGGCCGGGGAAGCGAGCATGCTGTCCTGGATGACCACCTGGCCCGGCAACCGCTACTGGTTCACCGCCCCCGGAACCGGGTTCGTCGCCTACCGGGTCAGCTCCGGCATCGCCCTGGCGCTGGGCCCCCCTGTCGGCCCGGCCCGGGAGTGCCGCGCCGCGGTAGAGGGGTTCGGCCGCTTCTGCAGTGACAACGGTTGGACACCGTGCTTCTACTCGGCAGGCCAAGTCCTGCGAGATGTCACCGCTTCCATGGGCTGGGGAGCGATCGAGGTCGCCCAGCAGGCCATCATCCCCCTGCCCGCCCTCACCTTTGCCGGCAAAAGGTTCCAAGACATCCGTACCGCACTGAACCGGGCCCGTAAGGAGGGGATCCGTGCAGAATGGACCAGCTACTCTGCAGCACCGGCACGAGTCCGACAACAAATCCACGAGCTGTCCGAGGAATGGATCGCCGAGCAAAAACTGCCCGAACTCGGCTTCACCCTGGGCGGGGTGGCAGAGCTGCAGGACCCGGAGGTCAGGTGCCTGTTGGCCCTCGACGCCGACCAGACCTTACACGCCGTCACCTCCTGGCTTCCGGTCTACGACAAGGGGCGGATCGCCGGCTGGACACTGGACCTGATGCGCCGGAGACGGAACGGATTCCGGCACAGCATGGAATTCCTCATCGCCACGGCGGCCCTGACGCTCAGGGATGAGGGCTGCTATTTCATCAGCCTTTCCGGAGTTCCCCTGGTCAGCTCGGTGCAGGAGGCCGACGACGGCGCGCGGCGCGGCGCGCGCCGCCTCCTCGGCTGGGTGGGGACCGGCCTGGAACCCGTCTACGGTTTCCGCTCGCTGCTGGCCTTCAAAAACAAGTTTGCCCCGCGCTACGAACCCCTCTACCTGCTCTACCCGGACGCCGCCGCCCTGCCCAACACCACCAACGCCATCGCCATCGCCTATCTGGGGGAACTTTCCCTGCCGCGGCGCCTGTCCCTGGCCGCGCAACTGCTTCCCCGCCGCAGCGGCGCCAACAAAGGCAGCGGCGCGAGCAAAGTAAAGCAATGTTCCGAATAAGCAGGTACGCAGCCATCGCCTGCCTGCTCGCGGCCGCCGTCGCCATGCCCTCCAGCGAACCAACCGCGCCGGCCGCGGCTGTCCCACCGGTCCGCCACATGTTCGTGATAGCCCTGGAGAACGCCTCCTTTGAACAGTCCTATGGTCCGGATTCCAGATACCCCGCCCTGTCCACCACCGAACGGGACCAGGGCACTCTGCTGGACCAGTACTACGCCGTCCCGCACTACAGCGCAGGCAACTACCAGGCCATCCTCGCAGGCGTGGCCGCGGACTCCGACACCCAAAACGACTGCCCGCGCTACCGCGACATGACCAGCCCCGCCAGGCCCCCCTCGGCCAGGTCAAAGCCTCCAGCGGCTGCATCTACCCCTCCTGGGTCCCCACTCTCACAAGACAGCTCAGCGCCAAAAAGCTGAGCTGGAAAGGCTACATGGAGGACATGGGCAACCAGGGCGCACGCGAACAAAGCACCTGCGGCCATCCTGCCCTGGGCCCGCACAACGAGGACCTCACCCAGAAGGCCGTCAACGGCGATGCCTACGCCACCCGCCACAACCCCGCTCCATCACCACCGAACCGGCCTGCCGGTCCAAGCTGGTCCCCCTGACCGACCTTGCCATTTTCATCACCAGCGACGAAGCCGACAACGATTCCGGCGCCTGGTGCCAGGAACCCTCCGGTCCCAACACGGCCTACCCGGATACCCTAAGTCCGTCGGCACGGACGTCAGCCTCACCGGAGGCCACGGCAGCGGCAAGGGCGGTGGCCGCATGGGAGGCCTGCTCATCTCACCCTTCGTCGGACCGGGCGGCACCAGCAGCACCCCGTACAACCACTACTCGCAGGGATTCGGCACCGATGTCTGGTCGAACTACAAGTATCCGGACGGACACTGACGACATGGCTCGTAGCCTGTTTTGCACAGGAGGAACTGCTGGGCCGCGTCAACGCCGACCCGGATCGGGAAGCGGTCGTTTTCGAAGAACTCGACGGGGACGGCCAGTCCCAGCTGCTGGCCTCCCGCAGCAATGAACAGGTGGCCTCCGTACTGGGCCTGATGCGCCCCGACGACGTCGCCGATGCCCTGATGGACCTGCCCCAGGACCGTCGGTCCGAGGTCCTGGACCTGCTTCCGCCGGCCCAGCGGCTCCGCGTCACCAGGCTCCTGGGCTACCAAGGCGCGACCGCCCGAGGCCTGATGGGACTGGACTTCGTCCAATTCCAGCCTGGCACCACCGTGGGCTTGGCCCTGACCGTCGTCCGCCGTTCCGCCGCCATCCAGCCCGAAGCCTTCACCCTCCTGTTCAGCATCGGCACCGGAGGCCGCCTCGCGCGGGTACGGTCACTGGTCCGGGCCCTGCAACTGCCCACCGACACGCTGCTGCTGCACGTCTGCGACTCCAACCCCACGCACTCACCATTGACATCAAGTTATAGGTGTATAAATAATGATTAGGTGAGGGCCAAGCAGAAAACCGGGCGGATGTCCTCGGACCAGCGCCGCGACCAGGTGCTCGACGCGGCACTCCATGAGTTCGCCCAGCACGGCTACTACGCGGCTCGCACGAGCTCCATCGCGGGGCGGGTCGGGGTGTCCCAGCCCTACCTCTACGCACTGTTTCCGGACAAGAAGGCCCTGTTCCTGGCCTGCCAGGACCGGGTGCGTGAACGCATTGTCGCCACCTTCAGGGCAGCCGCAGCCCAGGAGAGTCCAGACTCCGGGAAACCGGCCTCACCGGAACACGAATCCTCCGCTGGCTCCGAATCCCAGGCTGCGGGCAGCGTGGCATTGGATCGACTGGCCCAGGGCTGGCGGGCGATGCTGCCGGATGCGGATCTGATGCGGTGCCAGCTGCAGGGCTTCGCCGCTGCGGCCGCGGATCCCGAGATCCGCGCCAGCGTGCGCCAGGGGGTGATGGACAGTGTGGACACCGTCGTCGAGTTGACCGGTGCCCGCCGTGAACAGGTAGCGGATTTTGTTGGGCGCGGCCTGCTGCTGAACATCGGCGCCACCCTGGAGCTACCCGAGGGCTATCTGTCCGCGGATCCGGCCAGGCAGGCAGCTGGAGCAGGAAATGCCAACCTGGGCTGATCGGGCGTTCCTGGGTGCCGGCCTGGTGGGGGCCGTGCTCTTCCCGGCCACGTTCTTGATCTACGGCGCCTTCCGGCCCGGCTACAATCCCTGGTCCCAACCGATCAGTGACCTGGCACTGGGCACCGGAGGGCAAATCCAGATTGCCAATTTCATCACCTACGGCATCCTGACAGCACTCTCGGCTTTCGGCTGGCGCGCCAGCCTGGTTCCCGGCCAGGCAGCTGGCGCCTACCCCATGTTGAAGTTCATCACCGGGCTGGCGCTGATTGCCACCGGTATATTCCATCAGGGAATGATGCACAATGTGGTTTCCTACACGAGCCTGACCGCCACGGTGAGCGGGATGTTCGTCATTGCCCGGCGGCTTCACCAGGAGCCGGGCTGGCGCGGCTGGGCCACGTACGCGGGGATCAGCGCCGTACTCATGATGGGATTCCTCGCCGTTTTCGGACGCCTGACCTCCCACGGGAGCGGCGGCTTCCTCGAAAAACTGGCCACCCTGACCGGCGTCCTCTTCACCATCCTGCTCACCTGCCGAGTGCTTTCCCGAGGTGGACTCGTCGCGACCGACGGGCAACGCAACCTTTCCCACTAGATGACGGAGGTGCGGTACCGTTCCGACCAATCGGCGGCAGCCAATGAAACGGCGATCAAGTCGCTGACGCCTGCAGCGTGGCGCTGAAGACGAGCCTCCTGTGAGGCCGCCAGTACTTTTCCCGGAATTCCTTGAACTAAGGCGAAGTTGTCCCCCGCCGGCGGTAGGGGCCATGGATTCATACCTGGGTCTGAGTCCAAAAGGCAGAGGCGGGCCTACAGTGGGGCCCTGAAGCGGATTATCCCGTGGCTTGTGGGCCTTGTGGTCGTTACGCTGCTCATTGGCAGTGTTTACGCGTGCCTGCAGCAGCTGGGCCGGCAGTCCGACGACGACGTTCCGGCTGGGCTCGGCCTCTCCCAGCTGGACTCACCTGACCCGCGGGTCCTCACCGGTGTCACACCCGTGGACCTGGCCCGGGGTCCTGAAACGTTCGTGAACGTGTACCGCGGCGACGGCACACCTTTGACCGGCACCGGGACACTGGTCGGCAGCGTCCCCCGGCTGCCGCAGGGCGTAATCGATTTGGCCCTGCAAACAGGTCAGGACCGGGTGACCTGGCAACCGCAGCAGGGGGTTCGCTAAGCCATCGTCGTCAGGGCCACGAAGGATACCGTCGTGGTCGCGGGCCAGAACCTGCAGCCGTCCGAAAGCCGGGACCTGACGGTGCAGCTGTTCCTTGGTTTGGGCTGGCTGGGCTCCGTGCTGACATTCTGCGCCGGATATGTGCTCACCGTCCGCCGCACGGACCGGCTGAAAGTATGGACCGATTAGTGTCACCCATGTAAACATCCGCAGGACGGGGAGACGGCAATATGAGCGGCCATAACGCACCTGGTTGACGACATGTACCAAGCAACGAAGCTGGAAATCCACCGGAAATATCAAGAAAGCGACCAGTGAGGCGGCGCCGAATGACTAACTGCGAGGGCAAGGGCGCCCAGGACTGCAGGACAACCTGGACTGGCTGGTGCACCGCTACGGCGTTCAGCAGTAACCCGATTCCCCTAGGCCGCTCTCAGCGACGCTCAGCGGTCTCTTAAGTAGCGGCTGAAAGAGTTGGGGTATGGATAAAGGGAAGAAAGCAATGATCAGCGCTCTGCTCGCAGTCACCACCTCGTTGCCGAGCGCCGCGGTTGCCTCGGCATTGCCGAACCAATCCCCTTTGCACCGGTCACCGAGGCAGCAACTTGCGCAACCTCACCGCCGAAGAACACGGTTCGGTTTATCCTAGTGCAGAATCCCGACCACCCTGACTTGTCGGGCGCCCTCCCCCACCATGACCATCGTGAAGACCGGCTTGAGGACGACGAACATCAGAATACCGGCGAGACTTCCCCGGGGAGCGGCAGCGACCCAACGGTTACAAGCGGAAGCTGATGACGGCCTGGGAAGGCGACGCTCGATAACCCGTTCCCCTGTGAAACACCCAGCAGAACTCCTCGGGGCGCAGGCAGCGTCCTTAGCCGGTTTTGAGGTAATCCTCCAGGAGCTCAACCTGGAGCCCGGCGGCTTTCTGCGCCGTGAGGAACGCGTTCAAGTCAGCGGCGAACTCGGGCCGGAAATGCATCAAAACAATGTCTCCGGGACGCAGCGAGCTACCGTATTGATAGTCCATTCGACCCGCGTTGGCCTTCGCCTCCAAGTCGATGATTGCCTTGATGCCGCAGTCCGCGGCCGCCCTCCGCATGCTGGTGTTGTACGGTCCGCCAGGAGGCCGGAAGAAGACCGGCCGGCGACCGTAGCGCGCCAACTCGTAGTCGAACATGCCGCAGATTTCCGCTTTCTGCTGTGCATACGGCAACGACGCCAGATTAAGCAGGTGCCCGATGCTGTGGTCCTCCACCCGGCTGCCGTCGGATACGAAACCCTTGAAGAAGTCCGGGTTGTCCCTGATAAAGGCCTGGGCCAGGAACAGTGTTGCCGTGATCCCGTGGGATCTCAGCAGCTGGACCTCCTGAGGGGTTTTGTTGGCACCATCATCGATGGTGAGGACGACGACCTTCTGTCCGGTGGGGATGCGGGTCAGCACCGGCACCAGGCCGTTCTGGACCGGCGGTAGTGCAAAATCCGGAACAATCGCCGGAGCCTGCTCTGCTTTCGGTCTCAAAGGCACCTTCCCGAAGGCCAACGAGGTGTCCGCCACGTCGGCCGACGCGATCAAGGCAGATCCGGCTGCATCCGCGGCTTGCCCTCGCTGGGCAGCTTGTCCCTCATCCCGGATGCCGCCGGAGGGCTGCGATGCCGGTTCGAGCTGACCGGAATACCAGATCCCGCCCAGAGCCACGGCGGCTATGAGGACCAGGGAGGGAAGAATCCAGAGCTATTGCAGGTGCCGGCGCCGGGCGTGCTGATGACGATTCACTGAAGATCCTGCCTGGACGGAATAGCTGCCATTGAAGAATAACAGCAGGGTGACCCCGTTCCAGGGGCAAAGGCTAACTGGAAGGGGATCCGGCGTCCGCGATCAGCCAGGAAGTCTTTGATGGCAGGGACGGTAGTTAAGCGTGTCGCGATGATAATCCAGGAGAACCATACCGTGGACAAATGCTGTTGCCTGGTAGCCAGCGCCCGATCCTCCGCAATCCGCCAGCGGCCAGCCAACTCCGCCATGGAATAGCCGTCGGTCCCCCGACTGACCGAATCGGCTGGCCTTTCCTGGCGCTGCTACACGGCCTCACCGGGGGACGTCACAGTCGGGCCAGCCTCCTAGGCCGCACCTTGCAGGGAGACTTGGCCTCTAGCCATTGTTGAAGATCTGCCACAAACCGATGGACCCTGCGACGGCCATGACCGCGGCGGTGATCCAGCCCAGGATTGTGGCGAGTTTGCCGTTGCGGTGTTGGCCCATGATGGTGCGGTTGCCGGAGATGAGCATCAGGACGATGACGAAGGGGGCGGCCGCGATGCCGTTGACGACGGCGACGAAGACCAGAAGGCTGAACGGGTCGGGGTAGAACAGGCTGAGCAGAACGCCGGCGATGGTTCCCACAAGGACGAGCGTGTAGAAGGCCGGTGCCTTCCGGGGGTTGCGGTCGAAGCCCCAGTTCTTGTTCAGCAGGGCCGCGAACCCCATGGAGGCTGATCCGGCCAGGACGGGGATGGCCAGGAATCCCGAACCGATGAACCCGGCGGCGAAGAGCAGGGTGGAGGCGGAGCCGGCGATGGGTTCAAGGGCCTTCGCGGCGTCCGCGGCGGATTTGATTTGGCTTCCGTGCTGGCCCAGCGTGGCCCCGGTGGCGACGACGATGCAAAAGACGATGAGCTGGGAGAAGCCCATGCCGGTGAACACATCGATGCGGCTGCTGCGCAGTTTGCCCTTCGCCCCCACTCGACCGCGTTCCTTCAGGGGCATGGTGGTCCGGCCGGGGGTGTCCTCGGCGCGCAGTTCCTCGACTCTGTCGGCGCTTTGCCAAAAGAACAGGTACGGGGAGATGGACGTTCCGAAGATCGCGACGATGATGCCCAGATAGTTTTGGTCGAAGCGGAATTGCTGGCCCGTGAAGCCTGCCGCGACGCTGCCCCAGTCCACGCGGGTGACGAACAGGACAGCGATATAGGCCAGTAGCGTCAGGCACAACCATTTGAAGATCTGTGAAATGGTTTTTGATGAGCTGGTGATGAGCATGACCATGATGCCGATACCGGCCAGAGCGCTCCAGAGATGGTCGGGGCCGGCACCGAGGAGTTCCATGCCCTGTCCGATGGCCATCAAATCGGCCCCGATATTCAGGACATTGGCGATCAGCATGCCCGCGAGCATGACGCCGACAATGATCTGAACTCCCCGGGGGAATCGGCGCCGGATGAGCCGGCCGAGGCTGTCTCCGGTGGTCAGGGCGGTGCGGTCTGAGATTTCCTGGACCGCCATCATCAGCGGCAAGGTGATGGGGATCGTCCACAGCGCCGCGTGCGAGTACAGGGCACCGGCCTGGGCGTATGTCGCAATGGCAGAAGGATCGTCGTCGGCCGCCCCCGTCGTCAGGCCCGGACCCAAAATACGGACGACCCGTGCCAGGCCCCTGATCGGGGCCGGTCCGCGCCCGTCGGCCTTGCCTTGGGCGGCCGTAGCGCGGTCCGGAAGATCGGCCGCCTCGGTGCGCCTTTCCATTCATCCTCCTCCGGTTGTTTAGTTTCGTGTTTGGACCGTTGGCGCTAGGTCCTTTGGGCAAAGCAACGTTGTTAGTGGCCGGTGAAGGTAGACCAGATGCCGAAGCCTCCCGCAACAAGCATGATCGCCGTCGTGATCCATCCCAGGGTGGCGGCAAGCTTGCCGTTGCGGTATTCGCCCATGATGGACTGGTCCCTGGCGATCAGCATGGTGATAATGAGGAACGGTGCCGCAGCGATGCCATTGACCAGCGCACTGAAAACCAGGAGCCCGATCGGGTCGGCGGCGAAGAGGCTGATCACCACCCCGCCCAGCGTACCGACGCCGAGGAGCACATAGAACAGGGGCGCCTTGCGGATGCTGCGGTCAAAACCCCAGGTCTTACCCAGCAACCCGGCCAGCCCTGCAGAGGCTGAGGTAGCCAGGACCGGTACCGCGAGGATCCCCGAGCCGATGAAACCCACGGCAAAAAGAAATTTCGCCGCCGGTCCGGCGATGGGCTCCAGTGCCTTCGCTGCGTCGGCCGCCGTCTGAACCGTGGCGCCGTTCCTGCCCAAGGTGGCCGCTGTTGCGGCGATGATGGCAAACATGACCAGGACCGAGAAGAACATCCCGGTAAAGACATCGATACGCGCGTTTCGAAGCTTCCGCCGGGCCTGAACTTCCGACCTTTCTTCAAGTGAGCGCGCCTTGTTTCCGCCAAGGTCTTCGGCCCGCATTTCCTCCACCCGGTGGGCGCTTTGCCAGAAGAACAGATACGGGGAGATTGTCGTGCCCAGAACGGCCACGATCAGTCCCAGGTAATCGGGGCTGAAGCGGAACTGCAGGCCCAACACGCCCGCCAGGACATCAGCCCAGTTCACGTTGCTGACAAAGAGCACCGCAACATAGGCCAGCAACGTCAGGCACAACCACTTAAAGATCGTGGCGATCACCGGAAAGGAGCCCGTCATCAGTGTCAGCGCGATGCCCACGCCGGCCACGGCGCTCCATAGATGGTCCGGTCCGGCGCCCAGCAGTTCCATTCCCTGGCCCACGGCTGCAAGGTCTGCGGCAACGTTCAGGGTGTTCGCGCCCAGCAGCGCAACGATCAGGATGCCTATGACGATTCTGGGTTTTCGGGAGAACTTCCTGCGCGCCAGTTTCCCCAGGCTATCCCCGGTGGCCAGGGCCGTCCGGTCACAGATCTCCTGCACGGCAATCATCAGCGGCAAGGTCAGCGGCGCCGTCCAGAGCATCCCGTTGGAAAACGTGGCACCGGCCTGGGAATAGGTGGCAATTCCGGACGGATCATCATCCGATGCCCCGGTTACTAATCCTGGCCCCAGCAGGCCGAGGAACCTGCGCAGCCGGGAACGCTGAACCTGGGGCGCGACCACCTCAGCCGCCTGCGGCCTCTGGTGGCGTGAATCACCGGTAGCGCTCTCCTGCTCACCGACCCTCTCCGAACCCATCACATCCTCCTCGGGCGCGTCCCGCTTGAACTATTTCAATCCATAAGCATACTTACCTTAGTGTAGGACAAGTGGGCGTGGTGGCCTCCGTCAACGCGGTTCTCAGCCGACACCGTTGGTGTGGAGCATCACGCCAATACCGTAAGCCGCGGCACCACCGATCAGGGTACGGATCGTGGCCCGCCCACGAGGGGCACCGCCCAGATACGCGCCCAACGACCCGGTGATCGCCAAGGCGACGAGAACGGCGACAAAGGTCGTAGGAACTCGCCAAGGCTGCGGGGGCAAAAGAATCGCAGCCAGTGGCAGAAGGCCACCAACGGCGAACGAAACCGCAGACGCGGACGCGGCATTCCAGGGACTAACCACATCCTCCAGATCAAAATCCAATTCCGCAGACAAATGGGCGGCGAGCACATCATGATCAGTCAGCTCACGGGCGACCTGCCGGGCCCCCTGCTCCGACAAACCCTTCGCCTGATACAGCCCTGCCAGCTCCTGGTCGGGCAACTCGTGCAGTTCACGCTTCTCCTTCGCGATCAGCGCCCGCTCGCTGTCACGCTGGCTGCTCACCGATACGTACTCTCCCAACGCCGTCGATACCATTCCCCCGACCAGCGCCGCTAACCCCGCCGTCAGAATGGTCCCCGTCGCGGCCGTTGCCCCGGCGACACCGACGACGATCGCGGCCACGGAAACGATTCCGTCGTTCGCACCCAGGACCCCCGCCCGCAACCAATTCAACCGTTGCGCCACACCCCCACCGGTATGCGGTTCATTCCCATGCTCTCCCGGCACGGCCTCGTTGCGTCCATCAGGAGCCAGAGCCCTAATTGTAGGCGCTTCAACCCGGCCGGGATTGTTGCCGCCGGGAACCAATTTAGGTGCCGCACGAGCCCATGCCGATTCTTGGAGCCGGTTTTAATGGCGGCAGCTTCCTCAATTATGGCGAGGACTTCAGCTCGATGATCATGGCCTCGCTCTTCGCCGTGGCCACGGGCAGCTACGCCTCCGGCGTCTATCTGCTGGGTCGCCGCGAGCGGTAGCCGCTGCTCGTCGCCGGTGAACGCCGGGCTCGCCACGCTTTCCCGGTACACGCCCGCTACACGGGCGCGCACCGAACGCGGTGCCACTGCGTGAAACACTCCTGAAGAAGCCAGGCTGCCTCCGGCGACTAGGCCTGCTGCAGGAAGATGCAGGTGGGCATCCCGGGCGTGGAAACCGGACGCGACGGTGGAATCGAGACAGGATCGGCGCGCGCCTTGGCCCGCAGGCCCGACTGGGGTTTCCAGGTCTGCCACAGCGGCGGACGGATTCGCTTGCGCTGGTGTCCGTCTATTCGGGTTTTTCGTGATCGCGGATATAGTCTTTCGGGTCGACGTCGCGGGGGGTTATGCCCAGCGCATGGGCCGCTTCGAACGTGCAGAAGGCCATTGCGATTTCGTGCCGCTCCTGAAGACTGACGCAGCGGCGGAAGTCAGTCAGGCCTTCTCGTTCCTCTTCGGCCATGTGGTCTCCGTTAACCTCGTTCACCTTTGCCACAGCCTCCCACCAGGCCGGCGTCCCGGCATCGAACGATGCCACCGCCGTGATGGCATCACGGATCTCGTTGTGATCGTGGATGGCGAGGGCGGGCGGGGGCTGTTTGCGGATCAGCAGGACGCCGCGATCCGGGTACTGTCCAGCCGGCGTCGGCTGGACGCGGTGACCGGGCCGGCCGGGGCGGGGAAGACCGCCACGATGAAAGCCGTCAGCACCGCCTGGCAACAGGTCCACGGTCCCGGCAGTGTCGTCGCCCTCGCTCCGGCCGCGGTCTCGGCGGACGTCCTCGGCGCGGCGCTGGGGCTTCCGGCGGAGAACGTGGCGAAATGGCTCTACGAATCCGCTGGCCCCGGCAGCGCCGCCCGCGCGCAACACTACCTGCTGGCGGAACACGTCCTCCAACACCCGCGATCGCTGGCAGCCGCGCGCGGGTGGCGGCGTCGGGCGGTGCAGGTCCTCGCCGCCGTCACGGCGGAGCAGGCGCGGTGGCAGTTCCGCCCCGGGCAGCTGGTTATTATCGATGAAGCGTCCATGGTCTCCACCTACCAGCTCGCCGCCCTCACCGCGCAAGCCACCACCGCCGGAGCGAAACTCGTGCTGGTGGGTGACCCGGCGCAGCTGGACTCCATCGGCGCCGGCGGGGTACTCGGCTGGCTGGATCGGAGCGGACAAGCCGTCCGGCTGACCTCCCTGCACCGCTTCACCCACCCCTGGGAAGCCACCGCCTCCCTCCAGCTGCGGGAAGGGAACTTCGACGGCGTGCTGGAGTACCAGCACCACGGCAGGATCCGGGCCGGCACCGACGAGCGGATGATCGAAGCCGCCTATGACGGGTGGGCCGCCGACGAGGCTGCCGGGCTGGCCTCCATCCTCATCGCCCCGGACAACGACACCGTGACCGTCCTCAACCGGCGCGCCCAGACCGACCGTGCCAACAAGGGCCTGGTGGACACCCGGCGCACCGTGCGGTTGGCCGACGGGCTCGCCGCCGGGCGCGGGGATGTGATCCTGGCCCGGCGTAACGACCGACGGATCCGGGACACCTTGGGCGGTTTCATCCGCAACGGCACCATCCTGACCATCACCACCCACCCCACCAGTGCAGGCACCGTCACCTGTGTCAGGAAGGACACCGGCGCCACCATGGTCCTGAACCGTGGGTACCTGACCCGGTGTGCGGAGTTGGGGTATGCGACCACGGCGCAGCGGTCGCAGGGCATCACCGTGGACACCGGCCACATCGTCGTCACCGAAGGCCGGCTGACCCGCGAGCTGTTCTACGTCGGCATGACACGCGGCCGGGACACGAACACCGCCTACATCATCGAACCCGACATTGAAACCAGCGACGGGATCGAGCGGATGGATCCCACTGATTTGCCCCGGTGGCCGGAGATCCTCGGCCAGGTCCTCGCCGCCGAAGGCGTCGAACACACCGCCCACGAAACCCGGCAGGAACTCGCCGAGAGTACCGATACCCTCCATCAGTTGGCGGCAGAGCATGACTACCTCACCCAGCTCGCCGCGGCCGACGACCTCACCGGTTTCCTCACCACCCATTCCCCCGGTGCCCCCGCGGACCTGCGCCGCTCGCCCGCGTGAGGAGCGGCCGTTGCGGCCTGGAAACGGCTGGCTGCCCATGACCGGCACCTCGCCGAGCACGAAGTACTGCAAGCTTTAGCGCCCCGCGGTGAGGTCCGAGACATCACCGCCATCATCCACAGCCGGCTGCGCGCCGCGGCCAACCTCCACGGAGCCCTGGAGGGGCTGATCCGGTGCCGCAGCGAACGCCCCGACCTCAATGACCTGATCGGGCAGGTTGAACAGCGCATCAGCAACCGCGCCAACCTCGTGGCCACCCGCACCCCCGGCACCAACGAGCCCTGGATGGCGGACCTCGCCTTCCAAATCCAGCACATCACCGACCCGGCAAGGCGACGGCGGGCGCTGCAGGACGTCCTCATCTACCGGGACCGCTGGGCCATCACTGATACCACCAACCCCCTCGGCACCCCCGCCAACTGACGAACCCGACATGCAACACGAACGCCAACGGCTGCAGGCACAGCTATTCGCCGGGATCGGCGAAGGCTCCGGCGGCGTCCCGCAGATGGAGGCCTCTTACCCAGCGAAGCCGCGCCAGGGCTACGGGTTCCGGTTGGAACGGCGATGCCTGTAACCGCCAGTGCTGGGTAGATAGGCCATTGCCCAACGATGAATCCGGGATTTCCGGCTGCTGGGGTTACGGCCACAACCGGACACGAAATCATGTACGCCCGCCGTGATCGAAGCGGCAACCGAGCGCCCATGTCATGCAGTAGGTACGCTGCCGTCCGATGAAGTGGCAAGGCTAGGAAATTCTGAACGCCCCGACCGCCGCTCCCCGAATGGCAGGCGGTTCAGCATCGGAAATCCTGCCAACCTGTCCGAACTATTTTCCACGGAGCCTGATCATGGTCCAGCCGGCAGAGTACCTGAGCATCAAGCGTGCGGCCGAACGCTTCGGCGTCTGCGAATGCACCCTCCGCCGGAGGATCAGCGAGGGGCTGCTACCCGCCTACCGGTTCGGGCCGAGGGCGATCCGCATCAAGGCCAGCGACCTGGAAAACATGGGGAAGCCGATTCCGGTTGGAGAGCCGGCGGCAACCTGGCGCGCCGGAAAAAGGGCGGACGGGACGATCCCAGCAGGGGCTGTTCCGGCGCTGGCACCGGACGGCGCGTGAAACGGATGAGGCCTGTTGCACGCATATTGCACGAGAGGCGCCCTTCCTGTTGGAAAAACGCCTCTGAACTGCGGTTTTACTTGTGGGCGATACTGGGTTCGAACCAGCGACCTCTTCGGTGTGAACGAAGCGCGCTACCACTGCGCCAATCGCCCGCTGACAGGGAACCACTCGGGTCGCCCTGCTATGCGTTGCTTGAAAGCCTAACGGATTCTTCCGTTGGCTCATAATCCGCCAGGGCCTTTTTTAAAGTCCAGTCAGTTGGCGTATGATCCGCGGACAGCGCATTGGAGGTGCGGATGGCCTGGACGATGTTGGAGCGCCCGCCAGTCGGTTGATCCTGATCGCGTGGTTGCGGACGCTGGTCATGACGCCCTCCGTGGCCTGACGGACCTGTGACACGTCCTCGCCGCAGGTGACTTCGTGGACCTTCCGGTCGTGTGATCATGGCGGTCCCGGGGCCTGCCGGATCGTTTGCGCCGCTTGCGGGACATCGGTCCTGGGCCGGCTGAGCGTTGATCTGCCAAGCCGTCATGCGTTCGGGCGCCTTTCCTGACAGGTGTAGTCGAGGTGCCGGGTGGACCAGTTCTGTGAGCTGATTCGCGGCGCAGGACGGACTGCTCTCCTTCACGGTCAGCGCAGTGTGCCCCTCGCCCGTTCGTATTCGGCTCGTTCGCGCCGCCTGTGCCGTGCGCGCGGGACGGGATCTTGGCCTCCATCAGGACGGGGCCGATCCGCTGCATTCTCGGTTTCCTGCAGGCCGCGGCGGTCGTGCACGACGTCGGCTTCTTCGTCCTCCTCACCGGGGTTGGGGTGGGTGAAGGCGTTGGGGAGGATGGGGGGGGTTGAAGCTGCGCGGGGCGGCGGGTAGGTCCGTCCCGATGGGGCGGTCCAGGAGGGCAGGCCGGTGTCGGTCATTTTGGGTTTCCAGCCCGGCCACGGTTTTCGTCCTGCACCTGGTCCTGCGTTGTGGCCCGGTTCGGCGCCGGGCCCGGTTTCGGGGTAGTCCTCGGACGGGTCTTTACGCTGGCCGTTCCGGTCCTTCCCAACGGGCAAGTGCTTCAAATAATGGTGTCGAACTCCTCGATACCCCCACACTGCCTGAGGCCACTGACATTTTCGGACCGCTCCCCGTCCCATCCACAGGACCAGCGAGGCCGAAAATTAGATCGAAGAGGGAGTCCGCAAGCAATCCGCACCCGGCACAGCAGAGGAGTTGGCCGCGGAGGACAGCGCGCTTAGTCAACCGTCGGGTCCGCCACCAGGTCAGCAGCGGTCGCCCGCCCCTTGGTGATCGACCCAGGCCCGGCACGGCCACCAGGACATCCCGGCCGGACACCATCAGACAGACTTGGAACAACAAGCATGTAATCCGCCGGAATCCGCGGAAGAGAGGGGACTTTCCGCACGCCCCAGCCCATCCCTTCCCCTCCACCGGGACCCGATTTGGCATTCCCGCGAACCTTCGGTAGAGTTTTTTCTCGCAGGAACACGAAGAAAACTTCATGGAAATGAGGTCGGATTCAGGGCAGGAATGCAGTTCCTTCTGCGGATGTGGCTCAGTGGTAGAGCATCACCTTGCCAAGGTGAGGGTCGCGAGTTCGAATCTCGTCATCCGCTCGCAGGACACTGTCAGACGTTATTTCGGTGCTCGATTGGGCATTGGAATAGGGACACGGTGGGGTGGCCGAGAGGCGAGGCAGCGGCCTGCAAAGCCGCGTACACGGGTTCGAATCCCGTTCCCACCTCCACTTTCTGGCGGTAACAGATCTCAGCAGTTGTTGATGTGCTGATCTGGGCGATTGGCGCAGCGGTAGCGCGCTTCCCTGACACGGAAGAGGTCACTGGTTCGATCCCAGTATCGCCCACCAAAGAAAAGAGCAGCTTCCCCCGGAAGCTGCTCTTTTCTTTGGTGCCGC
>DASYGM010000261.1:0-3550 GCA_035999715.1 Micrococcaceae bacterium
GTGGAGGCGGCGTCTCCAGTTTCCCAGTTATCTTCAGCAAACCAGATAGACGTGCATTTTGCCCAAATGAGGTTCGCATGTTGAGAAAACGCCCGGGAAACTTCCCCCGGCATCGGGCTACATTGGCACCAAAGGCAACAGAAGGCAACAGGAGTAACAATCTGAGCGGCACCCGGCAGCGATGCAGCGGAGCCAGTCACGCGGAGGGGTCCAGACCAAGCTAGGCGAGGCAGTAGCGGAAGCAAGGGCGTAGCGGAAGCAAGGGCGTAGCGGAAGCAAGGGCGTAGCGGAAGCAAGGGGCAACATTTAAAGGGTGATTGCAATGCTGATGGTGCAATCAGCGCATGCACTGCCATCGCCGCTCATGACGCACTATCCCGGTTCCGGCCGCGTCCACTTTGCCTGCCTAAAGCGTCTTAGCCTGTGCCCTTAGCCTGTCCCCTTAGCCTGTCCCCTTGGGCTGCCGCCAGAACAGGGCCAGGCCGAACGCGACGACGCTGAGCACCAGCATCACCACCACCATGCGCCCCCAATTTCCCGGGTTGACGCCTGTCCCGTAGAAAATGCCGATCATCACCGTGGCCGAGATCGCGCCGAAGTAGCGGCAGGTTTGATAGATCCCCGCCGCCACCCCCCGGTCCTGATGGCGGGCCGAGATGAACATGCCCTGGTTTGAGGAGATGCTGACGACGCTGTAAGGCAGGCCCATCATGGCCGTCAGGACGAGTACCAGGGGGATCGCCGCGGAGAGCGTCAGCAGACCCAGCAGCCCTGAGGCCACTGCCAGGGCGACGACGCCGGCCAACATGACCCGTCGAACGCCCCAGCGTTCAATCGCCCGGGCTGCAACGGGCGTGGAAAACACGGAAATGGCTGCGAGCGGCAGCATCAGTACCCCGACAGTCCCGGCACTGTAGCCGGCGTATTGCTGGAGCAGTTGCGGCAGCCCGAAGAAGGCAAAGTAATAGACCCCGTTGAAAACGGCAAAACAGATGTAAATCAACAGCAGCGGCCGGTTACGCCCCAGCAGGCGCAGGTCCAAGAACGGCTTGCCGAACCGCAACTCACGCCAGGCAAACAGCGCGGCGACAACCGTTCCGGCGACCAGGAGCAGCCAGCGGAAGCCTGGCAGGACGTCCAGCAGCGACATCATGATCAGCACCAGCGCGCCAATGAAGGCAAGGATGCCTGGTATATCCGAGTCGTGCAGTACCTCACCCACCCGTCCACTCTCCCGCGCGGGGTCCGCAGGGGCAAAGCGCCGCACGGCCAGCAGCGCCCCCAGCGCCAAGGGAACGTTGATATAGAACAGGGCCTGCCAGCCCACCAAGCTCACCAGCAGGCCACCGACCACGGGTCCAATCGCCGCCCCGGCAGTGTTGGCCATCTGGATGTTACTCAGTGGGCGGGTAGAACCCACGTTGGCCCGTTTGCTCAGGGCGGACACCATGACGACGGCACTGGGGAACGCCGTCGCCGTTCCGAGCGCCATAAAGACCCGTGCGACGCAGATTACCGTGAAATTGGATGAAAACGGCGCCAGCGCACATGTCACCGCCACCAGTACCATGCCCAGGCAGAACAGCCGTTTCGGACCGAAGCGGTCGGCCAGCCGGCCCATCAATGGTTGCGCAGCGGAGGAAGCCAGATAGAACGCCGTGATCACCCAGGTTACGGCGGCCACATCAAGATTGAAATCTGACCGCAGTACCACCAGCGCCACGGCGATCATCGAGGAATTCAGCGGGTTCAGCGCCGTTCCCAGGCTCAGTGCCGCCGTGGCCAGACCGGTTCCGCCCCGTTCACTCATTCAGTTCACTCATGCTGTCCAGTCTTCCGCATGCCCGGGCCATGCCAGGACAAGTCCTACCGCGGGCCCGGCGCTTCTGGGCCGCCGGCCCTTCCGGCCCCGACTTCCCTGCCTGGCCCGGCCTTTCCGGCCCGCCGGATTTTCCTCGACGCCGGATGCTTGGTAGACCTGACCCTATGGCAGAGTCCGCCGCATCGGCCCTAATTTCTGGCATTCCCGCCGCCATCCTTCCCGCGGTTCCCTTCATCGCGATCGTGGTGGCGATCACCATCGGGCTCTTCCTGTCCTGGCTGCTCCGGCACGTCGTGCTCCGGATCAACCGCCGTGTCCCGGCCCTGGAGCAAACCTCCCGGGTGGCACGGATGCCGCTCCGCCTGACCATGTGCCTGGTGGGCGTGCGGATAGCCCTGCTGCTCACCGTCGCTGACAGCGACTGGCGCCGGAACGCCGACCACATCCTGGTGATTGCGCTGATCGCCGCCGTCGGCTGGCTGGCGATCGCGCTGCTGCTCATCATCGAGACCGCAGTGCTGGCACGCTACCGGGTCGACGTGACGGACAACCGCCGCGCCCGCCAGCTGCGCACCCAGGTGATCATGGCCCGCCGGATCGCTGTGGCCCTGGTGGTGGTGCTGGCCGTGGGCATCGCGCTGCTGACCTTCCCTGCCGTGCGCGCCCTGGGCACCGGGCTGCTGGCCCCCGCCGGGCTGATCTCCATCGTCGCCGGTCTCGCCGCGCAAACCTCGCTGGTGAACGTCTTCGCCGGCGTCCAGCTCGCCTTCACCGACGCCATCCGCGTCGACGACGTCGTCGTGGTCCAGAAGGAATGGGGCCGGATCGAGGAAATCACCCTGACCTACGTGGTGGTGCACCTGTGGGACGACCGCCGGCTGATCCTGCCCTCCACCTACTTCACCACCACGCCCTTTGAAAACTGGACCCGCCGGCAGGCCGCCGTGATGGGCACCGTCGAGTTGGACCTGGACTGGCGTGCACCGGTCGAGGCCATGCGCGCTGAACTGCGCCGCGTGCTCGCTTCCACCGAGCTCTGGGACGGCCGCACCGGCGTCCTGCAGATCACCGACGCCACACTGGGCTATGTCCGCGTCCGCGTCGTGGTCAGTGCGGCCAACAGCGGCTCCCTGTTCGACCTGCGCTGCCTGGTCCGCGAAGCCCTGATCGACTGCCTGCAGCGCGACTTCCCCGAGGCTCTGCCGCACACCCGCTGGGAGCCGCTGCCGCTTCCGGACGCGTCCGACGACGACGGCGGGGTTGCCGGCGATGGGGAAGCCGCCGATGACGGACGGCAGGCAGGAGCGGCACGGAAGGCCACCGAAGGACGGGAAACCGGAGCGGTCCGAGGCAACGGCCGCTCCCGCAGGGCAGCGGATGCCCCCGCCCCCACAAGGCTGCTGCCCGTTGCCGGCAGGGTTCCGGGGACCCGTGGAAAAACCGTCCCACCGGAACGGACGGATACCGGGCTGTTCACCGGTTCCATCGAAGCCGTACAGCGTTCGCAGGCCTTCACCGGCCCGGGCGAAGACGCTTTCCGGGAGCGGGACCGGACCGTCCGGAAACACAACCCCGGCGCTGGCCGGGCAAACGAGCAGAAACCGAACGGCGGTAAGGACAGGTAACCACGCCCTGCAGTCTGGACCAGATCAGCCCGATCCGGCCTCATCCCGGCGCCGAACCGTATCCAGTTGGCGCTGCACCTCCAGCAGGAACTTCAGCGGGGCA
>DASYGM010000045.1:0-3412 GCA_035999715.1 Micrococcaceae bacterium
GACCCCCAGGTCCTCCCCGATCACGATGGCCCCGGCCCGCTGCGCTTCCAACGCCAGGATGCCGATCAGCGCCTCATGGTCATAGTGGACATAGGTGCCCTCCCCCGGGCCGGCACCCGCCGGAATCCACCAGAGCCGGAACAGCCCCAGGATGTGGTCCACCCGGATGCCGCCGGCATGGCGCAGGATGGTCCGCAGCATGTCCCGGTACGCCGCGTACCCGGATTCCGCCAGCCGGCCGGGATGCCAGGGCGGCTGCGACCAGTTCTGGCCCTGTTGGTTGAACATGTCCGGCGGCGCTCCCACCGTCACCCCGCCCGTCAACACCTGGCGCAGCGTCCAGACGTCAGCGCCCTGCGGATCCACTCCGACCGCCAGATCATGCACCACGCCGATGCGCATGCCGGCCTTCTTCGCCGCCCGCTGCGCCGATTCCAGCTGGTTGTCGCAGATCCACTGCAGCCAGCGGTAGAAGCCGATCCGGTCTGCCCGCAGCTCCCGCTGCCGTTGTGCCTCCGGCGCCCGCGGGGAAGCGAGCGTCCGGACCCATTCCGGCGCGTCCTTGGGGAACTTCTCGGCCAAGGCGCACCAGAGCGCAAAGTCCTCCAGACCCTGTCCGTGGACCTGGCAGAAGGCCCGGAACTGCTGGGCGCGGGCGGGGCTGCGTTCCACCACGTAGATGTGCTCAAGCGCCTCTAGTTTCGCCGCATAGGTCCCGTTCCTGTCCAGCAGCTCCGTTTCCAGGTTGGCCGGGTGCAGACGCTGCGCCAAAGATTCCACCGTCCCCCGTGGCCCGGGCGCCAGGTATCCATACTCCGGGATGTCCTCCACCCGGATGTAAAGGGGATTGAAGAAGCGCCGGGTCGCCGGCAGATACGGCGAGGGCTCCACCGGCGGCACGGGCTCGGCGGCATGCAGCGGGTTCACCAACACGAATCCGGCACCGTGCCGGTCCGCCGAAATCACGGCCAGGTCCCCCAGATCCGCGAAATCGCCAATCCCCCAGGACCGCGAGGACCGGACCGAGTACAGCTGAGCGGTCAGCCCCCAGCTCCGCTCCCGCGCCCGGGCCTGCGTCGTGGCGAGCCGATCCGGGGTGACCACCAGCGCGCATTCCGCAGTGATTCCGCCGCTGTCCTCATGCAGGGTGTGCCAACCCAGCGGAAGGTCCGCCGGCACGACAAATGTGGCGCGCCCGGTGAGCACACCGTCGACGTCCCTGGGCCCCTCCCGATCCTCCAGCTGCACGGCCTGGCGCCGGTCACCGTCCTCGGTGGTGACCCACACCGTGGGCTGGCTGCCGTGCCGGACATGGACCGGCAGCTGGCAACCCTGGCCTTGGCGCAGGACGACGACGGGTGGCAGCGTCCGCCGCCACGGCGCCAGCTCCTGCTCCCCGAGCGAGTCGCGGATCTCCTCCGGGCTTCCGGCCGGAACACCCAGGGCCGCCAGTACGTGGACCAGGGTGCCGCCATCGACCTGCCGCTCCACCCCATCCCAGCCCCAAAAAGACGTCCCCACGCCGTGCGCCGCCGCCAGTTGCTGCAGTTCTGCCCGCGCTGCCTCGGGTTGAGCGTCTACCGTTGCATCAGCCATGGCCCCACTCTATGGGCTCGCGCTTCCGTCGGGACAGCCCTCTGTTGTGCGGTGCGGCCCGGTGATAGCGTGCTTAAGAGTTTGTGCTTAAAAGTAAAGTGAATAACGGCTCCAGCGAAGCACTGGCCCGGCTTCGCTGTCGACCCACTGAACGGGCTGGAATCCTGGTGGCGAGATGAGCACGAGTCCGACGGGCCAGGCGGCCCAAAGTCCCGGAACTGCCGGAACGTCCCACTGGGGAAGGGTGCTGGTCATCACCCTCGCGGCGGCTCTGGGCGGTCTGCTGTTCGGCTTCGACACGTCCGTGATAAACGGCGCGGTCAACTCGATCCAGTCCACCTTCAGCCTTGGTTCCGCCGAGGTGGGAATCACCGTGGCCATCACCCTCATCGGGTGCGCCATCGGGGCCTGGTTTGCCGGCCAGCTGGCGGACATCTGGGGTCGCAAGCCCGTCATGGTGCTGGCCGCCGCCCTCTTCGTGATCAGTTCGATCGGTTCCGGTTACGCGTTCGCCGTCTGGGATCTGATGCTGTGGCGGACTATCGGCGGGCTGGCCATCGGCATCGCCTCCGTGATTGCCCCTGCCTACATCGGCGAGATCGCACCGGCCCGGGTCCGCGGCGGGCTCAGCTCGCTGCAACAGTTGGCCATCACGCTTGGCATCTTCCTGGCCCTGCTCTCCGACGCCGGCCTGGCCAGGGCCGCGGGCAGTGCCGACAACGTCTTGTGGTGGGGCATGCCGGCCTGGCGGTGGATGCTGCTGGTGGGCGTCATCCCGGCGGTTGTTTACGGGCTTCTATCCCTGACGATTCCGGAGTCGCCGCAGTTCCTGATCCGCAAGGGCCGGAGCGAGGATGCGCTGACGGTGATCCGCGGGGTCACCGGATCCGCGGATCCGGATCAGCGCCTGAAAGAGATCGAGGAGAGCCTCGAGCACGAGCGGCACTCCACCTACCATGACCTGCGCGGCCCCGCCCTCGGACTGCAGCCCATTCTATGGATCGGTATTGGAATGGCCGCTTTCCAACAGCTCGTGGGCATCAACGCAATTTTCTACTACTCCACGACGCTGTGGCAGTCCGTCGGTTTCAGCCAACGCGACTCCTTCACGACGTCGGTGATCACCGCCATCATCAACGTCGCGTTGACGTTCGTTGCCATTTTCTTCGTGGACAGAGTCGGACGCAAGAGGCTGCTCCTGGCCGGTTCCGTTGGCATGTTCATCGGACTTATCGCGGCGGCCATCTCTTTCTCGCAGGCGACCGGTACCGGAAAAGACATCACACTCGGAGCGCCCTGGGGTGCCATCGCCCTTATCGGAGCCAACCTGTTCGTCATTTTCTTCGCCGCCACCTGGGGGCCGGTCATGTGGGTGGTCCTCGGGGAGGTCTTCCCCAACAAGATGCGGGGTCTGGCCCTGGGCATCGCCACGGCCTTCAACTGGATCTTCAACTTTTTGGTGACGCTGCTGTTCCCCATCATGAGCCAGGCGGTGGGGCTGGGCTTCGTGTATGCCGGTTTTGCGTTCTTCGCCGTGCTGTCCTTCATCTTCGTCAGGGCGCTGCTTCCCGAGGTCAGCCGTCTGGAGCTTGAAGACAAGAACAAACTGGTCCGCCGCAAACCGGTCCACCCCAAATAACGTGCCGCGGAGCCCCCTCCACTGGGCCCCAAATCGTGATCAAATTGCCAGCTTGGGCACAGCCCTGATTCCTACGCTGGGATGAGAAGGGGCGCACCGGCCGTGTTGGATATCAGCGTAGAGAAGCTATTCATCCTGCTGGTCGTAGCCGTGCTGGTTATAGGTCCCACCAGGTTG
>DASYGM010000004.1:0-8826 GCA_035999715.1 Micrococcaceae bacterium
CATACCCGTCGACTTCCAGTGCGACTGGCGTGTTGGCCAGGGCTCCGGCCATTTTTGTCCCGGCGGCGGTTCGGAAGACGACGCTGGCCTGGTCCACCACGTAATTGACCGGAAAGATGTCCGGATGGTCCTCGATGACGACGGCCAGCCGTCCCACCACGCTGGAACGCATCAGTTCCCAGCACACCTCGGCCGGCAGGTATTCGACAGCTTGGGAATCGATGTTCGCCATACCGCTGACTCTATGCCCGGGTCTTCTACCCTGTTAGGGGCTAAAGGCCTTGCTTGCGCGGACCTGCTTGCGGGCGCAGACCTGGAAGCCGGCAGGCAACGGCCGCCGGAAAGGACTTTTGGCCCTACGCGGTCTGCCGGGCTGACTCCTATGCTCGATACAAACCCGGCCGGCCGCTGGCAGGCCCGGACCGCAACAGTCGAAGAGCGAGGCAGACGTGATTTCACCGGATGAACAGGGGCGCCTGGGCGGAACACTCCACACGCATAAGGACTTCAAAGCCGAGCAGTGCTGGGAACTTCTCCAGTCCAGGAATACGGGACGCCTTGGCTATGAGCATGAGGGCCGGATCCTGATCTTTCCCGTGAACTATCTGGTCCACGACGAGGCCATTTACTTCCGGACCGCCTCGGAGGGTGCCATCGGTACGGCCATGCCATGCCCGAGCGTCTCCTTCGAAATAGACAAGGCGAACCCGGAGCGCAGCGGCGGCTGGGCGGTGCTGGCCAGCGGCCCGGCATCCCATGTGGAGGACCCGGAGTTGCTGAAATTCCTGTGGGGCCGGATCATGCCGGAGCCTTGGGGTGCGGGCCTGCGTGACCTGTTTATCTCTATTGCACCCACCACCATCACCGGCCGCAGCGTCTACCTGAGCTAGCGGTCCCGATCTAGGACGTGCACCATGAGTGAGACACCAGCAGGAGATCGCAGCATCGTCGTCGGCGTCGACGGATCACCCGGCTCCATCCTGGCCCTGCGTTGGGCTGCCCGCTTCGTCCCGGAGCTGGGCAATTCGATTACCGCCGTCACCGCGTGGCAAACGCAAATCGCCATCGGGACTTTTACCCCGGTCGAATGGGACCCCGGTGCAACGGCCGAGCAGATAGTTGCCGAAACTGTCGCAGAGGCCTTCGGCGGCAGTGAGCCATGCCCTGTCCGCACGCTGACACGGCGCGGCCAGCCGGCGAGGGTGCTGATCGATGAGAGCGCAACCGCAGCCCTCGTCGTCGTCGGCAGCCGGGGACATGGCGGCTTTGCCGGCCTGCTGCTCGGTTCGGTCAGTTCGGCGGTGGCTGAACACGCGCATTGTGCGGTGCTGATTGCCCGCGATGGCCGGGACTCCGCGTCCGAGCCGGCCGTGTAAGGAGCGGCACGCCAACATTTACGGGGGGCCATGCTCCCATCAACGGCGCTGTGAAGCCACCGATTGGAGAACAACTTGTTGCCCTCGAGATCCAGGATCATGCCGCCGTACCTCTTTACCATTCTGATCGTAGCGACGATTACGCTTGTCAATCTCGTTTCTTCGGATGCCATTACCATCACGCCCGAGATGCCGCCGGCGTTGCTGGAACTGATTTCCGAGCTGGTCCTCGCTGCCGTGGCCGTCGTGTTGTTGACCACTCGGCGCTCTTGGAGGACGGTCGGATTCCGCTCCCTGCGGCGGCTAAAGGACTTCCGACTGTACTGGGTGCCGGTACTGCCACTTTTGCCGGTTGTCGCTGCTGTGGTTCATGGACTCTCGCGCATGCACACCGGTGAGATCCTCGCCTACCTTATGCTGGCCTGCGTCATCGGCTTCGTTGAAGAGGTCTTCTTCCGTGGCCTCATTCTGCAAGCCCTCGCTTCATACGGGCTTTGGTGGGCGGCAAGCATCTCGTCCATCATTTTCGGCCTCATGCACGTGCTGAACCTCCTGTATGGCGCGGACTTCCTCGCGACTCTGCTACAAGCCGCCTACGCCGCGGCAATGGGGTTCGGTTTCGCTGCCGTGACCCTGAGGACGGGAGCTATTTGGCCTGTCATAGTCATCCATGCCTTGACCGACTTCGCCGGTTTCGTCACCGCCGGTTCAACCCTTATGACGAGCATGACGGCCACCGACACGATTGTCTACGCCCTCTACTTTGTCGTCTTCCTGGTGTATGGAATATTCATGATGCGAGCCGTCGGACGGACCCAAGTGCGCCGGACACCGGACAGTTCCGGTTCGTTCCCGGACGCTCGATCATCCGGACGCTGCCGCGCTTCGTCTGCGGTAGAGGTTCGGGATCACGGCCAGACCCGCCACGGTGATGATGGCGCCCATAAGGGTTGGGATGAGGGTGGTGGTGGTCGGGGTAGTGGTGGCAACGTCGAATACCGTATGGAAGACCGCGGCAACCAAGATACTGGCCCGACTATGCAGGTACAGCCAGGCCAGCACGAGTGAAGCGGTGACGATGCTCAGGAAGAACCCTAGGAAACCGATAGCCGGCATTGCCCGGTAGGTGGGGGTGACGCCAAAAAGCGGGATGTGCCACGCTGCCCAGATAGCGCTGACGACCATCGCTGCGCCCAACGCCGAGTGCCGGCCTGCGAGGGTCGGCTGGGCGAAACCGCGCCAGCCAATCTCCTCACCGAAACCGTCGAATATCAGGCTGGCCGCCCAGAACGCCACCAGCGGCAAGGCAGGGTACTCAGTGCTGGCACCGAAGTGGCTCAGGTCCGGCCAGGTACCCTCCACGGCACGGGCGACGATGACGGCGGCGGCGAACAGAGCTAAGGGGCCCAGGACCGCCAGGGCGAGCCAGCGAAGCCGGCCCCGCCAGGCAATCACCTGGCGGAGGATGTGGAGCACTCCGGTTCGTCCAGCCACCACTGCCGCCGTGATGAGCGCGGCGGCGGCAGGACCGAGGCCGCCCAGGAGCTGCAGGTAGGGGGAAACCGACCAGCCCACCCAGCCCTGCCGAGCGGCGAGAAGAGGCAGCCAGCAGAGCCAGGAAATCACGTAGGCCAGCACGGTGAAGAGGATAAGCGGGTGGCGGGCCAGCCGCGTTCTTGTGCGCCTCTGCTTCGTCTCAACGCTCATAGGCAGAGGATATCGGTGGCTACCGGGCCGGCAGTAGGGTCTAACGGACCGGCCTGAGGACCGGACTCAGGAGCAAACCCGAGCGCGGGCTATTCGAACATCGGGGCCAATGGCCCTAGTTGCCCTGCGTGCCGGGTGCCAGAGTCAAAACAGAAGGAAGAACCGCCGATGAGGAGGTACGCCATGCGCGCACTAATAGTCTATGAATCGATGTACGGAAATACCCGTCTCGTGGCCGAGGCCATCGGTTATGGCCTGGGCAGCGACCAGGACGTGACCATCGTGCCGGTCGCTGAGGCGGGAAACGAGACGACCACCGGCTGGGACCTGCTCGTCGTCGGCGGACCGACCCATGTCCATGGGCTGAGCCGGGAAGCCACCCGCCGGTCCGCCGCCGATGCGGCCCGCAGTCCGGACAGCGGCTTGGAATTGGAGCCGGAAGCTTCAGCCGGAAGCCTGCGGGAGTGGCTGGACACGCTGCCGGCCGCCGCCGGCAAGGCCGCCGTGTTCGCTACCCGGGCCGATGGGCCCGTTCTACTCACCGGCAGCGCCGCCAAAGGCCTGGGCAAAGCGCTGCGGCACCACGGTTTCGAACTGGTGGCCGAGCCGGAAAGCTTCGTGGTGGACAAGCACAACCACCTCGTGGCGGGGGAGGAGGAGCGGGCACAGCAGTGGGGGCAGTCGCTCGCCGCCCAGATCGGGGCCCTGGCGCCTCCGCGTCACGGCACTCCGGACGAAGGGTAGACGGCCATGAAGGGGCAGGATCTGTCGTAATGCTGGTGCTGGGAGCGATCCTGGCCTTACTGGTGGGGTCCCTCGGGGCAGGAGGAACCGCCTTATGGGCAAATGGGGCCCAGCAAGACGGCGGCTATTTCACCACGGCCTCCGAGCCCTTCTCAGCGGACAGCTATGCCCTGACGTCCTCAAGGCTGGAAGTGAGCTTGCCACAGAACGGCCCGACGCACCTTCCGTTCGACGTGGGAAGCATCAAATTCCGCGCCGAGTCCGCCAACCCCGGCGACGTCTTCATCGGTATCGCCGCCCAGGCCGACGTGGATCGCTACCTGGCAGGCGTCGCGCACAGCGAGGTCACAAAGATCGGAACCACCCCGTTCAGCGCCCAGTACCGTGAAGTCGCAGGAACGGTGGCCCCGGCAGCGCCGCATTCGCAGACGTTCTGGACCGTCTCGGCCTCCGGCCCCGGTGCACAGGAGGTCAGCATGAAACTGCAAACGGGAAGCTGGGCCGTGGTCGTCATGAATGCTGACGCCAGCCCCAGAGTCGCCGTCAACCTGCAGGCAGGCTTTCACTCGGATCTGCTGCTGCCGTTGGGAGCCGGCCTCTTGGCTGCAGGCGCAGTGCTGCTGCTGATCGGGGTCCCTCTGATCGTGGCAGGGTCCGTCGGGTTGGGCAGGCGAGTCCAGGCGTCCAACTCGACTGGTGCCGGTGGCCCGACGTCGGGTGGCTGGCCTGGTGCCGGTGGCCCGACGGCGGGTGGCTGGCAGGGCGCGGGAGGTCGGGCGGAGGACGCGACGCCACCTGCCGGCGTGTCAGCGGTTCCACCTGGGAGTGGTACTGACCGATACCCTGGCAGCCTCTACGGCGAGCTGGATCCTGAAGTCTCCCGCTGGCTTTGGATCTTCAAATGGCTGCTGGCCATTCCGCACTTCATCATGCTGTTCGGGCTTTGGCTAGCACTGGTCGTGACCACCATCATTGCCTGGTTCGCCATACTCTTCACCGGCCGGTACCCGGAGCCGCTCTTCCACTTCAATGTGGGCGTGCTCCGCTGGAACTGGAGAGTCGCCTTTT
This sequence comes from Micrococcaceae bacterium, assembly GCA_035999715.1. Classification (GTDB taxonomy): domain Bacteria; phylum Actinomycetota; class Actinomycetes; order Actinomycetales; family Micrococcaceae; genus Arthrobacter_M. The sequence goes on from DASYGM010000004.1 coordinate 4,896, forward strand.
ACGCCTACTCGGCGCTGGGCACAGACCGTTATCCCCCCTTCACCTTGGCACGTACCGACTACCCGGCGGACTTCGATGTACCTTATCCACAACGACTCTCCCGCGGTCTGGTGCTGGTCAAGTCCTGGCTTCTGGCGCTGCCCCACCTTCTGATCCTGGGCGCGTTCACCGGCGCAGCCTGGGTGGGATGGCAGCGCGGCGGGGTCTGGTCCACGGACTACGGCCGGGCCGGTGGCCTGTCACTGCTGGGTCTGCTGGTTTTCATTGCCGGTATCAGCTTGCTCTTCGCCAATCGTTACCCGCGGGGCTTATTCGACCTGAACCTGGGCATCAATCGCTGGATCTACCGCGTAGTGACCTACGTAGCCCTATTGCGGGACGAGTACCCGCCATTCCGGCTGGACCAAGGTCCCAGCGATCCCAATCTGGGTCCTAGAATTCCCGGGCGATGACGGCTTCGGGTATGAGGGCCACCGGACAGCGGGCATGGGCCACCACGTGCTGGCTCACCGAGCCGAGCACTGCTGAGACAAAACCGGCGTGACCCCGCGAACCCACCACAAGCACAGCGGCGTCCGCTGCATTCTCTACCAGCACCTGTGCCGGATGTCCTTCGACCGCCCGGCAGTTGATCTTTACCCTGCTCCCTCTCGCGGCCTCTTCCGCGATCCGGACCAGTTCGGCCTTGGCTATCGATTCAATCGGTTCCTTGGCATCCGATGGACCGCCTGTGCCAACAGCCCAGCCGTTTGTGGCCCCGGGACCTTTAATCCGCTCCCACGCAATGAGCGCATCCACCCAGGAGCCGGACATCTGCGCCTCCGTAACGGCCCATTTCAGCGCCGCCTTGGACCCGGCGGATCCGTCTACCCCAACCACGATCCGGCCGCCGCGATGAGCGGAATGGGCCACCGGTGCGTCCGCCCTTTCCCGGTTCGACCCAGGTACCAGGACAACGGGGCAACGGGCATGGGCCAGGATCTGCTGGCTCACTGAACCCAACAGCACACCAGGAAATCCGCCATGGCCACGTTGGCCCAGCACCAGGGCACCGGCACCCTCGGCCGCCCTGAGCAGCACCGCCGCGGGGTGCCCTTCGATAGCCTCCCAGGCAATAGCTGCACTTTGTCCTTTGCCAGGTTCCAGTTCCGCTCCCTTGCCCGCATCCTTGCCGATCCGTGCGATTTCCGTCCTGGCGGCGTCCGCCATCGTCTGGCGGTTTGTTCCGACGCGGTCCATCATCATCGTCCACACGCTGGACCCCCCATACGACGCTGGATGCCGCCATGCCATAACGAGGTGAAGGCCGGCGCCGCGCAACTGCGCCTCTGCAAGGGCCCACTGCAGGGCGGCCAATGATCCCGGGGAACCGTCCACGCCCACCACCAGCCTTCCAGCGTGACCGCCGGCCAAGGAAGCGTCATGATCCACGGGTAAGTCCTGCGTTGACATGGTTTGCCTCCTGGCTGCGTTGACTATGTTCGTTATCCCACTCCTATCTCAAGGGAAGGTCAAGGACAATTGGTGACTGCCGCGTGCCGCTCATCGGAACGCTGCCCGGCTGCCTCAAATTCAGAGTCTTAGGACCCTACTCCGTTCCTGGCCGGGCGCTTAGGCTCGGCATATGAAAGACAAAGAGGCAGATAAGGGACTGGTCCCCGAAGCGGAGGACATGGGCGTCCGTGAGTGTTGGGACCTGCTAAGGCAATCGCACGTCGGACGGCTGGGCGTTGTCAGCGGTGGCCGCCCGGACATCTTCCCGGTGAACTATCAGGTGAAGGATGAAACGCTGATCTTTCGCACGGGCAGTGGAACCAAACTGCAGGCGATCCATGAGGCCGGGTACGTCGCACTTGAGACAGACACGGTCAGCACCGAATTCGGATTCGCGTGGAGCGTCGTTGTTAAGGGCCCGGCAGAGGCGGTCGAGGATCCAGGAAAAACGCTGAACAAAGTCAGCAGAGCGCTCTTTCCCTGGCAGGGCATAGGCCATGACCAGCTGGTCAGGATATCGCCCGAGTCGGTCACCGGCAGACGCTTCACCCTCCCGACTGCGGTGAAGGCGTGGACTGACCTTGATGTAGCCACGCGCGCAGGACTTGAATAAGAAAGCAACTAGTCCGGGAGGAGGAACGGAAGTAATGAGCAGCGAAGCAGCCACACAACGGATCATCGTCGGAGTTGACGGTTCAAATGCATCCATTGAGGCTCTGCGGCATGCAGAGCGCCTTGCCGTCGAACACGGTGCGGTCGTTGAGGCGACGGCGTGTTGGGAATACTCGAATCTTTACGATGCCTACGCGGCGCTTGGTATTGACCGCCCTAAGGATGAAGCCCGCCAGGTCCTGGCAGAGGCCATCACCAAGGCGTTCGGCCCAGTCACGCCTGAGAACGTCAACCCGGTTTTGGTGCGCGGCGATGCGCGCAGCTTGCTCATCGAGAGCAGTAAGAGCGCGGCCATGTTGGTTCTAGGAAACCGTGGTCACGGGGGCTTTATGGGACTGCGCCTTGGCTCGGTCACCGCGGCATGCGTTGCCCACGCACATTGTCCGGTCCTGGTCGTGCACAACAAAGACCAGATGCTGGCTCCCTCACAAGCCTGAGGGGTATCACCCTCGGCCAGGCGCCCGGCTACCGCGGCGCGTCCGGATCCGCCGGCGACTGGCGGCGGCGTTCCGCGATCAGGTCCTTGCTCCGGACCAGACGCAGACCGGTGACCAGCAGCAGACCGCCAACGATGTTGAAGACCAGAGTGTAGCCGAACCATCCCAGCCACTGCACGTACGTTATGGACGCCCCGGAGTTCAGCGCGCCGAAGATCAGCAGTGAGTCTAGGACGGAGTGGAACAACGGCAGCCCGGCAAGCAGGAACCCGCCGGAGACCGCGGCGATGATCTTCGCCACCATGGATTCGGTGCCATGCTGCATCCTGGTCATCAGCGTGATGGTGCTGCCGCCCAGCACGGCCAGGCAGATGTTCTGCAGTGACATGGGCGTTTCCACAAAGTGCTGGGCGGAGTCCGCCACGGTCGGGGCCCATTCAGGGAAGGCACGCATCAGCAACCACATGAATACCCAGCCGCCAATGAGGTTGGCTACGAGCGTCCCGGTCCACAGCTTCGTCAGCTTGCCAATGCTTGCCTCCCTGGCCGCGACGGCAGTGATTGGAACCAGGAAACCTTCGGTGAAGAGCTCACTTTTGGCCAGCAGGAGCGCGATGAAGCCGATGCCGAAGGCCAGCCCCGCCAGCAGGTGGTTTCCGGTCTGGTGGAGGACCGCCAGATAGGCCATGATGCCCGTCCCGATTTCCAGGCCGCCGAAGATGCCCGTGGTAAAGACGGACCACCAGGTCCGGTTCAAGCGCTGGGCCCCCTCATCCACAATGCGGTCAAAGGAGTCGGCGATGTCCTCCTCGACCGGTGCATCGTTGTTGCCCAGCTGGCGTCGGCGGGCTTCCTCTGTCATCTTGCCTACTTCCAGGGCTCAGGGGCTTTCGGAGACCGACGACGTCGGCGGTGTCCCCATAGCGTAGCGCCTGGCGGTCCGCGGGCGCCTGATCGTCGGCGCAGCGCACGACAGTCCGCGGGCCGCCGTCGTCGGGCGGTAAAGTCGATGCCATGCACAGTGACACCATGAACGCAACGACTTCCGCCGCGGGCCGGGCCGCCGCCGGCAACGCAACGGACACAGACTTCACCGGCACGCAGCCGTCCTGGTTCTATAAGCAATTGGGGGACCGGACCTACGAATCGAGTATCCACACCCAGGGCGCCTGGAATGCGCACGAACAGCACATGGCGCCCGTTGCCGGAATCCTGACCCGGGAGCTGGAACTGCACCAGCCGCGGCCGGACCTGCGGATGGCCCGCCTCAACTTCGATATCCTGGGCCTCATTCCGGCGGGACAGTTCACGATCGAGACCAAGACGCT
>DASYGM010000079.1:0-10221 GCA_035999715.1 Micrococcaceae bacterium
CGCCCATGTTCTCGAAAACACGGGCGCCAACTGTGCTCTCAACGGTGGGGGCGGGGAACGGTAGGTGGGCAGTGGGAAGTTAGGCGGCTTCGGGGATGTTCAGCCACTGATACCAGCCGCGGTGCAGCACCAGCCAGGCGATCAGCCCGTAGCCGGCCTGCCCGGGAGCCCCGCCGTTGGAGGCCAGGTCCGTGCGCCACTGCTCGTGGTTCTGCAGCGGGGCGAAGGTGTCCACGTAGACGTGCTTGCGCCGCGTGGTGACGTCCGCAAAGGCGGTGTTGAGCTCCGCCAGCCGCTTGTTCGCCACCGGGTCCAGGCCGGGCGGCGGGCCTACCACGAACACCGGGATGCCCAGCTGCGAGGCTCCGTCCAGGATATTGGCCAGGTTGAGCCGGCTGCGCGCGGTGGTCAAGCCGAACTCGATGTCGCGGGCGGAAAGGCCGATGATCAGGCGGTTTTCGTGGAAGTCATCAAACCTGCGCCCGGCCTCCTGCAGCCAGCGCCCGGCCAGCGCCTCGGTGCCTTCCTGCGGACTGGCCAGGTTGAAGGCCTCCAGCACGGCGCCGTCCTGCGGCGTCCGGGCCAGCACCCGCCCCAGCCAACCTAGCGCACGCGGGTCGCCCACGCCGGCAAGGAGCTCATCCCCGACGGCGGCTATGCGCAGTTTTCTGTCCTCCACGGTTTTCCTCTCATGCACTTAGCGGAAAAAGGATGCCCGGCCCTTGCATGAGGGCCGGGCATCCGGGGTGGCTTAGCTGCGCTCGAACGCCTGCTTAACCAGCTGCTGCTGCTCGACGGCGTGCCGCTTGGCCGAGCCGGTGGCCGTCGCGGCGGAGGCCGGCCGGGACACCAGCCGCAGCTTGCGCTCCAGCACCGGAGCCAGGTTCAGGCCGATGAACGGCCAGGGTCCCTGGTTGGCCGGCTCGTCCTGCGCCCAGACAATGTCCGCGTTGGGGTACTTCGCCAGCTCCGCGTTGATTTCCTTGAGCGGGAGCGGGTAGAGCTGCTCCAGCCGCAGGATGGCGCTCTTTTCATCGCCGCTCTTCTGCCGGGCGGCGAGCAGGTCGTAGTACAGCCGGCCGGAGACCAGCACCACCCGCTCGACGGCGTTCCCGTCCAGTGCGGCGGACTCGCCGATCACCGGCCGGAACGTGCCCTGCGTGAAGTCCTCCACAGAGGAAGCGGCGGCCTTCAGGCGCAGCAGCTGCTTGGGCGTGAACACGATCAGCGGCTTGCGCGGCTTCGAGTAGGCGTGCCGGCGCAGCAGGTGGAAGTGCGAGGCTGGCGTGGTCGGATTGGCCACCACCATGTTCTGCTCCGCGCACATCTGCAGGTAGCGCTCGATCCGGGCAGAGGAGTGGTCCGGGCCCTGGCCCTCATAGCCGTGCGGCAGCAGCAGCACCAGCGAGGAACGCTGCCCCCACTTCTGCTCGGCGGAGGAGATGAACTCATCCATCACGGTCTGGGCGCCGTTGGCGAAGTCCCCGAACTGGGCCTCCCAGAGCACCAGGGCGTCCGGGCGCTCCACCGAGTAGCCGTATTCAAACGCCATCGCCGCGTATTCGGAGAGCAGTGAATCGTAGATCCACAGCTTGGACTGCTCATCGCTGAGCTCCTGCAGCGGTGTCCATTCCTGCCCGGTCGCGCGGTCGTGGAAGACCGCGTGCCGCTGCACGAAGGTACCGCGGCGCGAGTCCTGGCCGGCCAGGCGCACCGGGACGCCCTCCATCAGCAGCGAACCCAGGGCGGCCAGCTCGCCGAAGCCCCAGTCGATGCCGCCCTCGCGCGACATCACCTCGCGCTTCTCCAGCAGCTGCTTCAGCTTCGGGTGGACGGTAAAGCCGTCCGGAATGGTCACATGCGCCTTGCCGATGTGGGCCAGCGTCTCGGTGCTGATCGCCGTCGATTTCGGGTTGTTGACTCCGGCGTCGGCCTGCTGGGCGGAGGGCAGCTCCAGGTCGGAGACGGCCTGTGTGGTGGAGGTGATGATCGGGATCGGCGAGGTCTGCGCGGCGTGCGTCTCGGCAAAGACCCGCTCCAGCCGCTCCTGGTAATCGCGCAGCAGCTGCTCCGCCTCTTCCTCGGTGATGTCCCCGCGGCCGATCAGCGCCTCGGTGTAGAGCTTGCGGACGCTGCGCTTGGCCTCGATCAGGTTGTACATCAGCGGCTGCGTCATCGACGGGTCGTCGCCTTCGTTGTGACCGCGGCGGCGGTAGCAGACCATGTCGATCACGACGTCCTTGCGGAACCTCTGCTGGAACTGGTAGGCCAGCTGCGCCACCCGGACCACCGCCTCCGGATCATCGCCGTTGACATGGAAGATCGGCGCCTGGATCATCTTCGCCACGTCGGTGGAGTACACCGAGGAGCGAGAGGAGGACGGGGCGGTGGTGAAACCAACCTGGTTGTTGACCACCACATGGATGGTGCCGCCGGTACGGTAGCCGCGCAGCTGGGAGAGGTTCAGCGTTTCCGCCACCACGCCCTGGCCGGCGAAGGCTGCATCGCCGTGCACCATGATCGGCAGCACGGGGAAGGCCTCGCCGCGGTCCAGCCGGTCCTGCTTGGCGCGGACAATGCCTTCCAGCACCGCGTCCACGGCCTCCAGGTGCGACGGGTTGGCAGCCAGGTAAACCTTGGTCTCATTGCCGTTGTCCGAGGTGAAGGTGCCCTCGGTGCCTAAGTGGTACTTCACGTCGCCGGAACCCTGCACGCTGCGCGGGTCCTGCGTGCCTTCGAATTCGCGGAAGACCTGAGCATAGGTCTTGCCGGCAATGTTGGTGAGCACGTTCAGCCGGCCACGGTGGGCCATGCCGATCGCCACCTCGTCCAGTCCGTCGTCGGCCGCGTCGGAGATGATTGCGTCCAGCAGCGGAATCAGGGACTCGCCGCCCTCCAGCGAGAAGCGCTTCTGGCCCACGAATTTGGTCTGCAGGAAGGTCTCGAACGCCTCCGCGGCGTTGAGCTTGGAGACGATGCGCAGCTGTTCCTCGCGGCTGGGCTTGGAGTACGCGTGCTCCAGCTCATCCTGGAACCACTTGCGCTGCTCCGGATCCTGGATGTGCATGTACTCGATGCCGGTGGTGCGGCAGTACGCGTCGCGCAGCACGCCCAGGATGTCGCGGAATTTGAGCATCGGCTTGCCGCCGAACCCGCCGGTGGGCCATTCGCGGTCCAGGTCCCACAGCGTCAGCCCGTAGGTGAGCACGTCCAGGTCCGGGTGCTTGCGCTGGACGTATTCCAGCGGGTCGGTGTCCGCCATCAGGTGCCCGCGGACGCGGTAGGAGTGGATCAGCTGCTGGATCCGGGCCACCTTGTTGATCTCATCCGCCGGATCCACCTGCAGGTCCGGGCTCCAGCGCACCGGCTCATACGGGATGCGCAGGGATTCGAAGATCTCGTCGTAAAAGTTCTGCTCGCCGAGGAGCAGCTGGTGCACAATCCGCAGGAATTCGCCGCTGCCGGCGCCCTGGATGACTCGGTGGTCGTAGGTGGAGGTCAGCGTCAGGATCTTGCTGACAGCAGTCTGCGCAATGATCTTGGCGCTGGCGCCCTGGAATTCCGCGGGGTAGTCCAGCGCGCCGACGCCGATGATGGCGGCCTGGCCCTTGGACAGACGGGGGACCGAGTGCACGGTGCCGATGCCGCCGGGGTTGGTCAGCGAAACTGTGGTGCCGGCGTAGTCGTCGGCGGTCAGCTTGCCGGCGCGGGCACGCTTGATCAGGTCCTCATAGGTGTGCCAGAACTCGGAGAAATTGAGCGTCTCCGCTTTCTTGACGTTCGGCACAACCAGCAGGCGGCTGCCGTCCGGCTTGGGCATATCGATGGCGATGCCGAAGTTCACGTGTGCCGGCTGGACCGCGGAGGGCTTGCCGTTGATCTCGTCGTAGTGGACGTTCATCGACGGGAACTGGGAGAGCGCGCGGATCACCGCGTAGCCGATCAGGTGGGTGAAGGAGACCTTCCCGCCGCGGGCACGGGCCAGGTTGGAGTTGATCACCAAACGGTTGTCGATCAGCAGCTTGGCGGGAATGGCGCGCACGCTGGTGGCCGTGGGCACGTCCAGGGAGGTGATCATGTTGGTGGCGATCGCCTTGGCCGGACCGCGCAGCACGGAGACGGTGTCCTCGTCCGGCACCGTGGTGTCCTTGGCGGTGCGGGGCAGCTGGGCCGGGATCGGAGCGGTCCCGGTGCGGGCGGCGTCCTTGGCCGGTCCGGCGGAGGACTGCCCGGCGGACGACGACGGCGCTGCCGGGGCTGCGGGAGCCGCGGCTTTGGTGGGGGCTGCGGGGGCCTGCGCGGGAGCCGCGGGGGCCTGTGCGGGAGCCGCGGGGGCCTGTGCGGGAGCGGAAGCTGCCGGTTTGGCGGGGGCGCCGGGGGAGGCAGGGGCGGCAGCGGCAGGGGCAGCGGCCGGTTTGCCTGGAGCCTGGACCAGTGGCAGTTCCCGCGTCACCGGGTTGGCCTCAGAGGCCGAATGGCGGCCATTCGGTGTGCCGTCGCCGTCGGCATCGAAGGACTCAAAGAGGGGCCACCACTTGGCGTCAACAGATTTCTTGTCCTGTTGGTACCGCTCATACAGCTCGTCAACGAGCCACTCGTTGCCGCCAAATTCCTCGGGGAGACGGTGGATTGGTTGCTCTGGCACGTGTAATACGCCTCTTCCATGAGTTCTAGTTGCCCGCTGGCGCAAACCTGGGTGGAGGCAGGGAAATCCTGCCCCTGATACGCGGCTTGTACCCGAAACGGCCCGGGTTTCTTCAAACCCACACCTCCTGCCAGTCTAGTGAGAAGAACCAACGGCAGGCCAATCTGCCACGGCCTATTGCGCGGTATTCCAGACACTGCTGCTTCCAACAGACGGAGACGGGCGCTGCTGCAAAGCATTAGACTTCTTGGGTCGATATTGAAGTGCGGTACCGACTGTTCATCCTGGCCCGGCGAGGCCGCGCCAGGATCAAGCCCGGGAGTTTATTTCTATGCGGTTCATCACCAGCCCCAGCACGGATCTCACCTATTCGGACGTTTTCCTGGTCCCGTCCCGCTCGGAGGTCATCTCCCGGCTCGATGTGGACCTCTCCAGCGACGACGGCACCGGCACCACCATCCCGCTGGTGGCGGCGAATATGACGGCAGTGACGGGCAAGCGGATGGTGGAAACCTTGGCGCGGCGCGGCGGACTTGCCGTGCTGCCGCAGGATGTTCCGCTGAACGTGCTCCGCGACGTTACCGCGTGGGTCAAGGGGCGCGACGTCCTCTTCGAGACCCCGGTGACACTCGCGCCCGAGGACACCGTGATCGATGCGCTGCATCTGATGAACAAGCGTGCGCACAAGGCCGTGGCCGTCGCCGACGCCAGCGGCAACTGCGTAGGTGTGGTCCGCGGCAGCGACTGTGAAGGGGTGGACAGGTTTGCCTCGCTGGCGTCCGTCATGCGCAGCAATGCCCTGACCATCGATGCGGCACCCTTTGACGCCGCGGCCGCTGCAGCGGATCCTGCCGCCGCCCGGGAGGCCGCGCTGCGGGTGGCCTTCGACCGCATCGACCAGTCCGGGGACGGCTTCGCCCCGGTGGTGCGCGACGGCAAACTGGTTGGGGCGCTCACGCGCAGGGGCGCGCTGCGCTCCACCATTTACCAGCCCGCCGTGGACGCCGCGGGCACGCTGAGGGTGGCAGCCGCCGTCGGTATTAACGGAGACGTGCAGGCCAAGGCCGCCTCGCTGCTGGAGGGCGGCGTGGACGCCCTGGTCGTGGACACCGCGCATGGGCACCAGCGCAAGATGTTCGACGCGCTCAAAGCAGTGCGCGAACTGAATCCCTCCGTACCCGTGGTGGCCGGCAACGTGGTCAGCGCCGACGGCGTCCGCGATCTGGTCGAGGCCGGAGCGGACATCGTCAAGGTCGGCGTGGGTCCCGGCGCCATGTGCACCACCCGGATGATGACTGCCGTCGGACGTCCGCAGTTCTCCGCCGTGCACGAATGCTCCCTGGCCGCCCGCGAGCTCGGTGCCTCGGTCTGGGCCGATGGCGGCGTCAGGTACCCCCGCGATGTGGCGCTGGCGCTGGCCGCCGGAGCCAGCCAGGTGATGATCGGCTCCTGGTTCGCGGGCACCTATGAAAGCCCCGGCGACCTGCAGCTCGACAGCGCCGGACGGCAGTACAAGGAAAGCTTTGGCATGGCCTCCGCCCGCGCGGTGCAGAACCGGACCCAGCGCGACGGCGCCTTTGACCGTGCGCGGAAGGGGCTCTTCGAGGAGGGCATCTCCTCCTCGAAGATGTACCTTGACCCGGTGCGTCCCGGGGTGGAGGACCTGCTGGACATGATCACCGCGGGCCTGCGCAGTTCCATGACCTACGCCGGTGCGGTGAACCTGGCGGAGTTCCGGGAAAAGGCGATTGTGGGCGTGCAGTCCGCCGCGGGCTACGAGGAGGGCCGGCCGCTGCCAGAGAGCTGGTAAGGGCGGGGGGAGGATTTACACTCCGGAACAGATGGCACCCTCCGGCCGGTGCAGGAGCGCCTCATCGGCCCCTTGGGCAACAGCCGCACCACTATCCGTTGTAGAGCGCAAATGCCCCGGCCGGAGCAGGTCAGCCGGGGGCTATGTGCGGTTCCGGCATGCCAGCGGGCCGGTGGAGGAGCGGATGGTCAGATGTGTCGGCAGCACGGAGTAGCGGCGGGGTGCCGCACCGAAACTGGGGTTGATTTGGCTCAGCAGCATGGTCACCGCCACCCGGCCGGCCTGTTCCACTGGCGCCGTCACCGTGGTCAGCGGGGGACTGCAGAAGTCCGCGCCGAAGATATCGTCACAGCCGACGATGCTCATGTCTTCCGGCACCCTGACCCCGCGCTCGCGCAGCCGCTGCAGCATTCCGATCGCGATCAGGTCATTGAACACGATGCAGGCGCTGGCCCCGCTGTGCACGGCGGCGTCTGCGGCCGCAGCACCTGAGTATGTCCGCGGCGCAAAGGGGCCCAGGCTCCCCAGCTCCACCCGGCGTTCTGCAGCGGCCGCCGTCAACGATTGCCAGCGCCGCTGGCTGGACCGGGAGGCGTCCGGACCGGCGATATAGGCGATCTTGTGGTGTCCGAGCGAAATCAGGTGGTCGAGTGCCTGGTTTGTGGCCGCCGGGGTATCCAGGATGACGGAGGGGATCCCCTCGACCTCCCTGTTGATGGTGACCATGGGCAGTTTGGCGGCGCCTGCGGTGAGGATGTCGTCACTGAGCCGGGAGGCCGTGAGAATCACCCCGTCGGCGGTTCGGCGCAGCTGCTCCAGGGTGTTGGCCTCGACCTCTTCGGATTCCTCCGTGTCCACCAGCAGCTGCGTGTAGCCGGCGGCCTTGAGCTGCAGCTGGGTGCCGCGGATGATGTCGAAATAGAAGGGGTTGGTGATGTCCGCGACCAGTACCGCCACGGCCCTGGTCCGGCCCGAGCTCAGTGCCTTGGCCTGGGAATTGGGAATGTAGTTCAACTGTTCCGCCGCGGCCTGGATCCGCTCCCGGGTCCGGAAATTGACCCGGTCCGGGTTCGAAAGCGCGCGCGAGACGGTGGAAGCGGCGACGCCGCACAGCGCGGCCACGTCGTGGATGGTGGCCGGACGCTCCAGGGGTGGTCCGGCGGACGCCGTTGTTGCCGGAGGTGGCGTCACAGTTTGCTTCTTTCTTCCAGTGTCTTCTGGTGGTGTTGCAGTTTCATCCGGTGGTGTCGCAGTGTGATGCACACCACTGCCCATGGGAGCAACAATAACCTGCTTGGCAAGAAACTGGCAACCGGTTGTCTACAGGTGGAAGGCGGACTACCCTCGAAGCAAAGGTACGTGAACCACCTCACCTGTTCACAGTGCAGACCCTGCCCCGCACCATAGCCCCCTGGAGGCCAGCATGAACGAACCGAAGACCGCCGTATGGACCCTGTCCGGATTCGGCGACGAGGTGGACCCGGATCCCGCGGTGCAGGCGGCCGTACTGCTCGCGTTGGGCGCCCAGCACATTGAGGTCCGCAGCGCCTGGGGGACTAACATCGTGGACCTGGACACGGACCAGGTGAGGCGGCTGAAGGAGCTCCTGGACCGCCAGGGGCTGAAGGTCTCGGCGGTGGCCAGCCCGATCGGGAAAGTGGCGGTCAGCTTGCCGGCCGAGCATGAAGTGGAGCGGCTGCGCCGGGTCATTGCCGCAGCCAAGGTGCTTCAGACGCGCTACATCCGCATCTTCTCCTTCTACCGGGCCGAAGGCCAGGCACCGGCGGACATCCGGGATGCCGTGATCGAGCGCATGGGGCTGTTGGCAGCCGAGGCGCTTCGCGAGGGGATGGTCCTGTTGCACGAGAACGAGAAGGACATCTACGGGGACACGCCGGAGCGCGTCCTGGACCTGCTGGAATCGGTCAATTCCCCGGCCCTGCGCGCGGCCTGGGACAATGCCAACTTCGTCCAGGTAGGGGTCAAGCCCTTCAGCGAGGCCTACCCCATGCTCCGGCCCTACCTGGAATACCTCCAGGTCAAGGACGCGATCGCGGCCACCGGGGAGGTGGTTCCGGCCGGACGGGGCGACGGCGAGCTTCTGGAAACGCTGACCGCGCTGCGCGACGACGGCTACACAGGTTTTGCGTCGCTGGAACCGCATCTTGCCAGCGCACATGAACTGGGCGGTTTTTCCGGCCCGACGGCGTTCGGCCAGGCGGCGCGGGCGCTGCGGTCAATGACCGACGGCATCGGGGTGCGGCTTGCGTAGCCCGGGCGGCACGGAAACCCGCACGGAAGCCGTGACGGAAGCCCGCCCGACCCGGGTGGCCGTCATTGGCTGCGGGGACGTTTCGAGCGTTCACTTTGCGGCCATTTCAGCCATTGACGGGGCGCAACTCGTGGCTGTCTGTGATACCGACGCCGGGCGGCTGGCCGCGGCGGTGGAGCGCTTCGGGGCCCCCGGTTACCCGGACCATCCGTCCATGCTGGCCCACGTGCGGCCCGACGTCGTCCATATCTGCACCCCGCACTCGCAGCACGCCTCCGTCGCCGTGGATGCGCTGGACCGCGGTGTGAATGTGATTTTGGAGAAGCCGCTGGCACACACCGTTGCCGAGGGGGAGCGGCTGGTTGCCGCAGCCGCCAGGAGCACGGCCAAGATCGGCATCTGCTTCCAGAACCGCTACAACGCCGCGGTCCAGGCCATGCACTCCCTGCTCGCCACGGACGCGCTGGGCCGGGTCCTGGGCGCCTCCGCCACGGTGCTGTGGAGCCGCATGCCGGAGTATTACGCCAGCAGGCCCTGGCGTGGCAGCTGGGCGGGTGGAGGCGGCGGGCTGATGATGAACCAGGCCATCCATACCCTGGACCTGCTGCAGTGGCTGGTGGGGGACGTTGCCTCGGTGCAGGGCACGACGGCGACGCGTGCGTTAGGCGGGACCATTGAGGTCGAGGACACGGCGGAGTTTATGCTGGACCACGCCAACGGGGCCCGCAGTGTCTTCTATGCGACGCTGGCGAACGTGGTCAATGCGCCCGTCACCCTTGAGGTGGTGGCCGAACGGGCAACCCTCAGTCTGCGCGGCGACCTTGTGGTGTGCCATGCGGACGGGCGGATCGAGACGTTCCAGGAGCGCGCCGCCGAGGTGGACGGACGCGCCTACTGGGGCGCCTCGCACGAGCTGCTGATCCGGGATTTCTATGCCCAGCTGGACGCCCCCGGTCCGTTCTGGATCGACCCCGCGGAGGCCGCCAAGTCCCTGCGCATCATCAAGGCTCTCTATGCCCAGAATTATCCTGAACGGGCCGATTCTGTAGTCTGACGTGCCCCGCAATGGCATCCGTTTGCGTTGTCTGAGATAGCTGAGGTACGCCTAAAAGCGTCGCGAAATTGATGCAATGTAACGTTTGACAACTCTTTCTGACAATCGGTTGCCAAATTCTGCCAACCTCAGTACGCTGTTCCCAACGCCGCAAATGTGGCGCATGCCACAAACGAACCAAGAGACTGGACCAGGAAGATGAGGAGCCAACGATGAAGTTAGGTTCAAAGGCCGCAGCCATTGCGGCAATAGCGGCCGCCACCCTTGCGGTATCCGCCTGCGGGGGCGGCACCTCCAGCGGGGCAGCCAGCAGCGGGAGCCAGGCCCAGGCCCACGGCGGTACGCTGACCATTGCGGCCTCGGTCGACGTGAAATCCTTCGACCCCGCGCAGTCGCACATCGGCCACTACCTGCAGTACGACCAGCCGGTCTACGATTCG
>DASYGM010000086.1:0-4361 GCA_035999715.1 Micrococcaceae bacterium
GTGGCGGAGTGCAGCGCAGCCTCGTAGTACACGTAGAGCCGGCTCAGCTGTTCCGGACCCCAGCCCAGGGTGACGCGCCGGAGGTAGCGGCCCAGCAGCCAGGCGGCCAGGGACCCGCCCAGCAGCAGCGCCAGGGCAATGCCGGCAATGGCGGGCAGACGTGCTGCGAGCGCCACATTGACGTTGTTGACGGTAACCCCGGCCGCCACCATGGCCACGACCGTGCCGGCAGCGTCCTTCACCGGCACGATGGCGCGGACGGACGGGCCGAGGGTGCCGGCGGTGGTTTCGGTGAACGTCCGTCCAGCCAGTGCCGGTGCGATGGTGCCGATGTAGGCCTTGCCGATTTCCGCCGGATTGGCGTGCGTCCAGCGGGTCCTGTCCGGGGCCATGATGGTGATGAAGTCCGTGTGCGCGTCCGCCATGACCGCCAGCGCATAGGGCTGGAGTGCGGCCGAGGGGTTGGCCGTCCCGGCGGCCTCGCGGACCAGGGGATTGTCCGCCACCGAGGCCGCCACCGAAACCATCCGGTCGGCCGCCTCATGGTAGAGCCGGTCCCTGGCCTCAATGGTGACGGCAGCGGCGACGACGGCGGTCAGCACCAGCATGAACAGCAGATGCCCGGCGAAAAGCCTGCGGGCGATGCTCCACTCACGCATGTTCCGCCCTTCCCCGCCGCCGGCGGTTTCTGTGACCAATATGACCGCAAGGGTGAGCCCGCTCACACGAGGCGCCATGCTGGTTCAGCGGCCTTCTGCCGCAGGGGACCGGATCCGGTCCCACCAGACTAAGCATAGAAGGAGTCTTCGGATGGTCTCTCAGAGTGGAGAGCGCGGAGCAGCAAAGGTTCGCGGAAAACGGCTGGACAAGTCCCACTGGCTGTATCTGTCCGTCATTGTCGCGGTGATCCTCGGAGTCATCGTCGGGCTGCTGTTCCCGGAATTCGCCAAGGGCCTCAAGCCGCTGGGTGACGGATTCGTCAACCTGATCAAGATGATGATCGGGCCCGTCATTTTCTGCACGATCGTGCTGGGGATCGGTTCCATCGCCAAGGCCGCCACGGTCGGTAAGGTCGGCGGACTGGCGCTGGGCTATTTTCTGGTCATGTCCACGGTGGCGCTCGCCATCGGCCTGGTGGTGGGAAACCTCGTCCACCCGGGTCAGGGCCTCAAGCTGACGGCGTACAAGCCGTCCGCCGCCGGCGGAGGGGACTCCACCGTCGCTTTCCTGCTCGGCATCATTCCCGGCTCCATGCCGGTGCTGCCCACCCTGCTCACCGCCATCCTTGTGGGCTTCGCCCTGCAGGGCATGGGCAAGTCGGGGGTCCCCGTCCTGAAGGCCATCACCAAGATCCAGGCTGTGGTTTTCCGCGTGCTGATCATGATCATGTGGGTCGCCCCGGTCGGCGCCTTCGGTGCGATCGCCGCCGTCGTCGGCGCTACCGGCTTCGCCGCGGTGGTCAGCATGATCACCCTGATGCTGGCCTTCTACCTCACCTGTGCCCTGTTCATCGTGATCATCCTGGGCAGCATCCTCAAAACCGTCAGCGGCGTCAGCATCTTCGCCCTGATGCGCTACCTGGCCAGGGAATACCTGATCATCTTCTCCACCTCGTCCTCCGAGGCGGCGCTGCCGCGGCTGATCGCGAAAATGGAGCACCTGGGCGTGTCCAAGCCGGTGGTCGGCGTCACCGTCCCGACCGGATACTCCTTCAACCTGGACGGAACGGCCATCTACCTGACCATGGCGTCGCTGTTCATCGCCAACGCGATGGGGACGCCGCTGGCCCTCGGGGAACAGATTTCCTTGCTGATCTTCATGATCATCGCCTCCAAGGGCGCCGCCGGGGTGACCGGCGCCGGGCTGGCCACGCTGGCCGCCGGACTGCAGGCGCACCGCCCCGAACTGCTCAACGGCGCCGGAGTCATTGTCGGCATCGACAGGTTCATGTCCGAGGCCCGCGCGCTGACCAACTTCACCGGCAACGCCGTGGCGACCGTGCTGATCGGAACCTGGGTGAAGGAAATCGACAATGCCAAGGTGTCCGCAGTGCTCTCCGGCGCGGATCCCTTCGATGAGACCACCATGCTCAGCGACGACGACGACCGAGGCTTCGGCCACCGCGGCGCGGAAAGCCCGGCGCCGCAGGAGGGTGCACTGGCCCGCAACTGAGGCTCAGCGTCGGGAGTGGAAGGGACTGCCGCAGCCGGAACCCCGGCCGCGGCAGTCCCTTTCCGTATCACGGGGCGGGAACGGGGGCGGAAGTCTAACCTTGAACCTCTACCGGAAGCTCAAGGCTCGCCATTCCGCAGCGGGAATGTGCGCTCATCCCGGCCCGGCGGACGGTAACGTAAGGGACGGACGTGGGCTTGGGCGATAGACGAAAGCGTGGACTGATACGTGAGCAACGAACAGGGTTCTGCAACTCTGGAAGGCACGGAGCTGGACTTCGATGTCACCGCAGTGGGGCCCACGGGCCGTCCGCTGCGGGACTTCCCCGAGCCCCCCGTGCTGCGCTCCCATGGCCCTGCCCGGGTGATCGCCATGGTGAACCAGAAGGGCGGGGTCGGCAAGACCACCTCAACCATCAACCTTGGCGCAGCGCTCGCGGAATACGGCCGCAAGGTGCTGCTGGTGGACTTTGATCCGCAGGGGGCGCTCTCCGCCGGGCTGGGCGCCAACCCGCACGAACTCGACGTCACTGTTTATAACGTGCTGATGGACCGCAAGGTGGACATCCGTGACGCGATCCGCACCACCGATGTACCGAACGTGGACTTGCTCCCGGCCAACATCGACTTGTCCGCCGCCGAGGTGCAGCTGGTCAACGAGGTTGCGCGCGAACAGGTCCTGGACCGTGCGCTGAAGAAGGTGGAGGACGACTACGACGTCATCCTGATCGACTGCCAGCCCTCCCTCGGCCTGCTGACGGTCAACGCCCTAACGGCTGCCCACGGCGTCATCATCCCGCTGATCTGCGAGTTCTTCGCCCTGCGCGCTGTGGCCCTGCTGGTCGAGACGATCGAAAAGGTCCAGGACCGGCTGAACCCCAGGCTCCAGGTCGACGGCGTGCTGGCCACCATGTACGACGCTCGCACCCTGCACGGCCGGGAAGTCATCACCCGGCTGCTGGAAGCCTTCGGGGACAAGGTCTTCGAAACAGTCATCAAGCGCACCATTAAGTTCGCGGACGCGACGGTGGCGGCGGAGCCGATCACCAGCTACGCCGGAAACCACCAGGCCGCGGACTCCTACCGCCGGCTGGCGAAAGAACTCGTGGCCCGTGGTGGCGCACCCTGACGCTGAGGCACCACGGACGGCGGAACCGGGTCCCGGTTTCAGCGTCCGGCTGGATAACTTCACCGGTCCGTTCGATCTGCTGCTTGGCCTGATTTCCAAGCACGAGCTGGACATCACGGAGGTCTCCCTGGCCCGGGTGACTGACGAGTTCATCGGCTACATCCGCAATCTGCAGCGTTCCGGCCAGGACTGGACCCTTGACGAGGCCAGCGAATTCCTGGTCATCGCCTCCACCCTCCTGGACCTCAAGGCCGCCCGGCTGCTTCCCTCGGGAGAGGTCGAAAGCGATGAGGACATCGCGCTGCTGGAGGCCCGGGACCTGCTCTTTGCCCGGCTGCTGCAGTACCGGGCCTTCAAGGCCGTGGCCGCACTGATCGGCTCCCGGATTGCGGACGAGGGGGACCGGGTCCCAAGGCTGGTCACCCTGGAGCCGCACTTGGCGGCACTGCTCCCGGAACTGCTGTGGCGGCACACCCCCGAGCAGTTTGCCGCGCTGGCGGCGAAGGCGCTCACTCCCAGGGAAGCCGCCCCGACCGAAGTCAGCCTGGCCCATCTGCATGCTCCGGCCGTTAGCGTGCGGGAGCAGGCCGGAATCCTGGGCGCGATGCTGCGGGCCGGCACGTCCCTCTCCTTCCGGGCCCTGATCGCGGAAGCGGAGTCAACCCTGCTGGTGGTGGCACGGTTCCTGGCGCTGCTGGAAATGTTCAGGGACTCGGTGGTGGCCTTCGAACAGGCCAGCCCGCTGGGCGAACTGACCGTCCGTTGGAGCGCCGGTGACGTGGGCTGGGACGGCGCACGGCTCAGCGAAGAATACGGCGAAGACTGCGATGCCGCCGCACCGGCGGCGGCCAGCACGGAAGGGACACGATGAGCGAGGGTCCAATATCCGGCGGAGACGGTCTCGACCAGCTGCCCGGGGGAGCGCGGGCGGCCGTCGAAGCGGTGCTGATGGTGGTGGACCAGCCGGTGACGGTCATGGAGCTGGCCACATCGCTGGCGTTGCCCGCCGAGCGCGTGCAGGCGCTGCTGGAGGAGTTGCGCGCCGACTATGACGGCTATAC
>DASYGM010000137.1:0-4906 GCA_035999715.1 Micrococcaceae bacterium
ACCCTTCTAAACCACCGCCGCCTAAAAAGTCCTACCATCAGAACCGTCAACCCGCCGTCCACAAGGTTCCGGGCGCGAAACAGCCCCGCCGCCCACAAGGGACGGCGGGGCTGTTTCGCGTCCGGAAGGCAGGCCTTCCGGACTACCCGGCCAGATCAGGCGATGGGCGCCTTCGGCAACTGGCGGGAGACGAGTTCAACCTTGGGGTCGTTCTCGTCCGCCCCGTAGTCGGAGGCGCGGGTGATGTCATGGCCGTCCTTGAGCTTGATGGCCCGGAACACGAAGGTGAGGACGACGGCGACAATCACGTTGACCGCAAAGGCCACGACGGCGATGTACACCTGGGTGGTGGTCCCCGGGATCGCGGCGATGGACCCGCCGAAGTGTGCCTTCGTGGTCGGGTTGATCACGTTGTACGCCGCGACGGTGCCGTAGATCATGCCTGCCGCCCAGCCGGCAAACAGCGCCCAGCGGTGGAACCAGCGCGTGTACAGGCCGGCCACAATGGCGGGGAATGTCTGCAGGATCCAGATCCCGCCCAGCAGCTGCATGTTGATGGCCGCGGACTGGTCCATGGCGATGACGAAGATCAGCGCGCCGAATTTGACCAGCAGGGACACCAGCTTGGAGACCTTGGCCTCCTGCTTCGGCGTGGCATTCGGCCGGTAGAAGTCCCGGTAAATGTTGCGGGTGAACAGGTTTGCCGCGGCAATGGACATGATGGCGGCCGGAACCAGGGCGCCGACGGCGATGGCCGCCAGCGCGATGCCGGCAAACCAGGACGGGAAGTTGTCCAGGAACAGCTGCGGTACCACCAGCTGGGGGTTGACGCTTCCGTTAAGCTCCAGCGGCTTGGTTCCGGCCGCGATGGCGACAAATCCCAGCAGCGCCAGGAAGCCAAGCACCAGCGAATACAGCGGAAGCACCGCGGCATTGCGGCGGATGGTGTTGCGGCTCTTGGTTGCCAGCACACCGGTGATGGAGTGCGGATACATGAACAGTGCCATCGCCGAGCCAATCGCCAGCGTCCAGTATGCCGAATAGCTCGACGCCCCGGGGATGAACTGCCCCGGTGCCTTGCCCGTGGCGGGGTTGACGGTGGTCAGCTTGGTGGAGGCAGCGTCGAAGATGTGCGCCCAGCCGCCGAATTTGGCCGGCAGGTAAATGATCGCCACGATCACGGCCAGGTAGATGAGGACGTCCTTGACGACGGCGATCATGGCGGGCGCGCGCAGGCCGGAGGTATAGGTGTACGCGGCCAGCACGACGAAGGCAATGATCAGCGGCAGGTCGTTGGCCAGCGGGTTTTCCGCGCTGCCCACTCCCAGCACCGTCAGCACGGCCTTGATGCCGACCAGCTGCAGGGCGATGTAGGGCATGGTGGCCACGATTCCGGTCACGGCGATGGCCAGCGACAGCGGCTTGCTTCCGTAGCGTCCGCCGACAAAGTCCGCCGTGGTCACGAATCCGTGCCGGTGTGAAACGCTCCACAGCCTGCTCATCAGCAGGAAGACGATCGGATACAGCACCACGGTGTAGGGCACGGCGAAGAAGCCGCTCACGGCACCCGTGGCCCACATGGCCGCGGGGACGGCGACGAACGTGTATGCGGTGTAAAGGTCTCCGCCAAGCAGGAACCAGGTGATCCAGCCGCCGAACTTGCGTCCGCCCAATCCCCATTCGTCCAGGCTGTGCAGTCCGTCGGTGGGGTTGTTGCGCCAACGGGCGGCGTAGAAGCCCAGCACGCCCACCAGGATGAAGAGCACGATGACGACGATCAGTGCGACCGTGTTGACCGGGCGCGTGACGGAAGCGGCTGGAAGCAGGTCCGGCAGCGCCGCGGCGAGCTGCGCGCTCACTTGGCCTCACCGCCGTCGTCCGTTGCGGTGGAGGTTCCTGCGCCCGGTGCGGACTTCAGGACAGCCCGGCGCCGCTTGTCTTCCCTGGTCATCAGGACGTAGGAGAGCCCGATCAGTGCAGCGCAGATGGGAACCCACAGCATCTGGTACCAGTAGAAGAAGGGGAATCCCGCCAGAGTGGGGGTCTTGCTGGCGTATGTTGGCACCAGCAGCGGCAGGATGATCGCGATCGCCAGGGCGACTCCACTGATCACGTACGGCATCGGCCTGGCCGGACCCCTGGTGGGAATGTCCGGTGATTGTTCCAAGATAGGCATGGCGCTCCTCAGCGAGACGGCCCGGAAACTGACTTCGCCAGCCTAGTTCCTAGCTGATTCACAAACACGCACAAAGACGCAGCTTTTTTCACCGTGTCGCACGCCACTTTTCAGGGTCCGGCACCGATACTGGCAAAATGGCTGGGTGCCCCTGCCCCAAACCGCCCCCGCCCCGCCCGTCCCGCCCACGCCGGAGAGGGGCTTTTCCTTCGATGTCGGCACCCGCCTGGCGGACTCGTGCGCGCCTTCGGAGGCGGCCGAGCGGGACAACAGCGGCGCCTTCCTAGGCCGGACAGGCACCATCACGACACCGCACGGAACCATCGCCACGCCCGCGTTCATCGCCGTCGGCACCAAGGCCACGGTCAAGGCCGTGCTGCCGGAATCGATGCGGGAACTGGGTGCACAGGCGCTGCTGGCCAACGCGTACCACCTCTTCCTCCAGCCCGGAGCCGACCTGGTGGACGAGGCCGGCGGGCTCGGGGCCTTCATGAACTGGCCGGGGCCGACCTTCACCGACTCCGGCGGCTTCCAGGTCATGAGCCTGGGAGCCGGGTTCAAGAAGGTCATCAACATGGACGAGGTCGACCAGTCCGGTCCGGATGACCGGGTCGCGGCCGGCAAGGAACGGCTTGCCCACGTGGACGACGACGGCGTCTGGTTCAAGTCGCACCTGAACGGGGACCGGCACCGGTTCACGCCGGAGGTGTCCATGCGCGTCCAGCACCAGCTGGGCGCCGATATCATCTTCGCCTTCGACGAGCTGACCACGCTGCAGAACTCCCGCGCCTACCAGGAGACGTCGCTGGAGCGGACCCGGCTCTGGGCCGAACGCTGCATCGCCGAACACCGGCGGCTGACCGTGGAACGGGCGGAGAAGCCTTATCAGGCACTTTTCGGAGTGCTGCAGGGCGCACAGCACGAGGATCTCCGCCGCAAGGCGGCACAGGACCTGGGGTCCATGGACTTCGACGGCTACGGGATCGGCGGCGCGCTGGAAAAGGAGAACCTGGGCACCATCGTGCGCTGGTGCTCGGCGGAGCTGCCGGAAGACAAACCCCGGCATCTGCTGGGCATCTCCGAGCCGGACGACATCTTCCTGGCCATCGAGAACGGGGCGGACACCTTTGACTGCGTTTCACCGACCCGGGTGGCGCGGACCAGCGCCTTCTACACCCCGGACGGGCGGATGAACCTCTCCAACGCGCGGTTCAAGCGTGACTTCGGCCCCCTGGTGGAAGGCTGCGGCTGCTACGCCTGCGCCAACTACAGCCGCGCCTACATCCACCACCTGTTCCGGGCCAAGGAAATGGTCTCCGCCACGCTGGTCTCCATCCACAACGAATACTTCGTGGTGACGATGGTCGACGACGCGCGGCGGTCCATCGAGGACGGGACCTTCTTCGATCTCAAGGCCGAGACCCTGAGGCGTTACTACCCCTCCCGCTAGCGGCCGTCACCGCCGCCGGACCGGTGCGAAAACCATTGACCGGATCCATGGATGCGTCTAAGCTTTTCGTAGGATAGAAGTATTTTTCCGCGATCCGGTATTAATACCGTCCCTATTCCGCATTCCGTTCGTGAATGCCGGTTCTGCTGCAAGGAGTTTCCCCATGATCGACCCACGCCGCTCCCCCGGCGCCAATCCCCCGACCTACCCGCCGCTGCCTGACAGTTTTTCCTTCGTCTCAGACACGGACCCCGATTTTCACCTGCCCGAGCCCAGGGCGCGCAAGGACAGGCATCCGTCCAGCTTCCTGTCCCGCCTCAGCAGCCTGGGCAACAAGACCCGCCGTCCCGGACGGCCGTAGGCCGCGGAATTCCGGCGCGATACACCCCTCACCCAACAGAACAGGCAGCACAACCATGGCCAATAAGCTCTCCGAAGGCACCCAGGCACCGGACTTCACGCTCCCCGACGCGGACGGCAATCCCGTGCCGCTGGCCGGATTCGCCGGCAAGCCGGTCGTGGTGTACTTCTACCCGAAGGCCGCCACCCCGGGATGCACCACCGAAGCCTGCGATTTCCGCGACAGCCTGGCCAGCCTGGCCGGCGCGGGCTACGCCGTCGTCGGCATTTCCCCCGACCTGCCCGAGGCCCTGGCCGCCTTCCGGGACGACTTCGGCCTCAGCTTCCCGCTGCTCTCCGACGTGGGCAGCGACGTGGCCCGCGCCTGGGGCGCCTGGGGGCACAAAAGCGTCAACGGCCGCGAGTTCGACGGCGTCCTGCGCTCCACCGTGGTGCTCGACGGCGCCGGTACGGTCACGCACGCGGAGTACAACGTCGCCGCGGAAGGTCATGTGGCCCGGCTCCGCGCGGAGCTCGGCGTCAGCTGACCGAAACAAAAGGGACCCGGCCGCTGCTCCAGACCCGGCCGGGCCTTTGGCGTGTCCGGGCGGGCCAGCAGTTCCGGGCGGAAACCCTCCGGCAGCCCGTCGGCCGGCCCCTTCGGCAGCCACGCTCGACACTTCCGTGGAGGCATAACCGGACCCGCACCGGGAGCCCCTGGAAGCGCAGCCGGAAACTAGGTGTTGACAGCGGGAACGTGATGCGCTTCACTATTCATATGCTGAAATAACAGTTCCACGATACGGAAGTAGATTTTCGTATAGTTTACGCCGTGGATGCCAGCAGACAGTATGAGGACCAAGCAATGCTGCTTGAACACTTCAATACAGCGATCCGCTCCGAGGTTATCTCAATCCTGCGGACCTGTCTCGACATCTCCC
>DASYGM010000188.1:0-3206 GCA_035999715.1 Micrococcaceae bacterium
GCCAGCCACGTCCAGGACAACTATCTGACCACCCTGGTCTTCCGCCTGGGCGGCGTGGACACCGCCGCGGCGGAGCGCTTCGAGCAGGAAAACCCGAAGGAAGCCCGGGCCATCAACCGCAAGATCAAAAGGCTGCTCGGCGGGGCCTGGGAACTCTGGTGGCTGAAGACCCCGATCGAGGGAGTCGTCTGGTGCAATGCGCCGCACCTGACCGGCTACGACGGCGTCGATCCCGGCGACATGACACGGGCAGAATTCGATGCACGGGACCGGATCACCGAGGCGGTGGACTACGTCAAGGAAAACCTGCCCGGCTTCGGCAACTGCTACATGCTCGACGTCGCCCAGCAGATGGGAGTGCGCCAAACAAGGCTGCTGCAGGGCGAGTACGTCATGACCAAAGAGGACGTTACCTCCCGGCGGCACTTCGCGGATTCCGTCGCCCGCGGCCGCGACTACTACTACCCCTACCGTTCCCTGCTGCCCAAGGAAGTCGACCAGCTGCTGGTCGCCGGCCGGCACTACTCCGCGACTCCGGAGGCGCAAAAAATGTCCCGCGAAATCCCGCCCTGCATGGCCATGGGCCAGGCCGTGGGCGCAGCGGCCGCGCTGGCATTGGACCAGGGCATCCTGGTGCGCGAGGTGTCTGCCCGGGACATCCAGCGGGAGATGCACAAACACGGCGCCGACCCCGGTGACGTGCCGTCCGCCAACGCGACTCTCGACCAGGATGCGGCGGTGGGAGCATGAGCACGCTGGCCGAAACGCCGACCCAGCTGCCGCTGGCGGGGATCAAGGTGGTCGACTTCACCCAGGTGTACATGGGTCCCAGCTGCACGCAGTTGCTGGGCGACTATGGCGCGGACATCATCAAGGTCGAACGCCCGGGCTCCGGTGACATTTCCCGCAACTCGTTCCCGGACAAGGATGGCCAGGACAACCCGATCTTCCTCTCCATCAACCGGAATAAGCGCAGCCTGTCCATCGACACGCGGCAGGAGGAAGGCCGCGAGATCCTGAGAAAGCTGATCGCGGACGCCGACGTGGTGGTCAGCAACTTCCGTGCCGGCGTGATGGAGCGCATGGGGTTCGGCTACGACGAGCTGAAGAAGGACAACCCCCGGATCATCTGGGCCTCCGGCACCGGGTTCGGCAGCGAAGGCCCGTACTCCCACAAGGGCGGCCAGGACGTGATCGCGCAGGCGTATTCGGGCGTCATGTGGCGGCGCGAATCGGAGGACACCCCGCTGTCGACGTATCCGACGTCGCTGTGCGACTACACCACCGGCATGCACCTGATGCAGGGCATCCTGCTGGCCCTGCAGAGCCGGAACTCCTCCGGAAGGGGCCAAAAAGTCGAGGTCACCATGTACGACTCGATGCTGCACATGCAGATGCAGGAGGCCTGCATGCAGCTCAACCGCGGCTACGAAGTGAATTGGGGCCAGATGCCGCTCAGCGGTGTCTTCGCCACCTCGGATGGTGCCCTGTGCATGGTCGGCGGCTTCACCCAGGATCCGCTCCGGCACATTTCGGCGGCGCTGGAGCTCGATGAGGACCTCAGCCAGCGGCCGGACTTCGCCACCCTGGATCAGCAGTTCCTGCACAAACCCGCACTGCAGGCCATCTTCCGGCAACGGTTCGGCACCAACACCACCGACTACTGGGTCAAACGGCTGGAAGATGAAGGCCTGCTCAACGCCCCCGTCCGCACGCTGGAACAGGCGCTGGAGGATGAGCAGACAACGGCCAACCGGATGATCGTCGAAGCCGAACACCCCACGGTGGGAACCGTACGCATGCTCAACGCCCCGATCCGGCTCTCCGAAACCCCTCCCACCATCCGCCGCAGCGCACCCCGGCTGGGCGAACACAACACCGAAGTACTGCTGGAAAACGGCTACGACGCCGCAACAATCGCCCACCTGCACGAACTGGGAGTCCTCCGATGACCGAGCTAACCGGGACGACGGCACTGAACGAGCCGGCACAGCCGGCGGTGCTCGACGACGTCACCCTCCAGATCCAGGCGCACGTCGCCACCGTGACCATCAACCGTCCACAGGTGATGAATGCGGTCGACCAGGCAACCCATGAGCGGCTTAACCGCATCTGGGAGCAGATCGAGAATGATCCCGAGGTGCGCGTCGTCGTCCTGACAGGCGCCGGCGGCCGGTCGTTCTGCGTCGGCGCGGACATGTCCGCCTCGGCGGTGGACAAGACCGGGCTGCAGTACTGGGCCGACCTGGACCCCAACGGCTTCGGGGGTTTGAGCCTGCGCACCAGCTTGGACGTGCCCGTCATCGCCCGGGTCAACGGCTACGCGCTCGGCGGCGGCATGGAAATGGTCCTGGGTGCGGACATCGTGGTGGCCGCGGAGCACGCCCAGTTCGGTCTCACCGAACCCCGGGTGGGCCGGCTGGCGCTGGACGGCGGGATCACCCAGCTGGTCCGCAAGATCCCCTACACCCAGGCCATGGGCCTGCTGCTCACCGGCCGCAAGGCGCCGGCCGCGGAGATGCAAGCCATGGGGCTGGTCAACGAGGTGGTCCCGGCCGCGGACCTCGACGACGCGGTGCAGCGCTGGGTGGAGCAGATCCTGGCCTGCGCTCCGACCTCGGTGCGGGCCGTGAAGCAGATGGTCACCCGGACCAGCCATCTCTCCGCCCAGGACGCTCGGCGGGTCAGGCTGCCGGCCCTGATGGCAGCCCTTGACAGCGAGGACTCGGCGGAAGGCGTGCTGGCCTTCCAGCAGAAGCGCCGACCGGCCTGGCCGGGAAAATGAACCGCGGACCAGAGGGGAGGAAATCATGCAGCAGCCACTGACACCGGGCGTGTGGGGCGTCGTCGCGACGCCGTTCCAGGGCGGCACCCTGGACGTCGACGTCGACAGCCTCGCCAGGCTGGTGGAACACTATGAAGCCATCGGCGCCACCGGCCTGACCGTGCTCGGAGTATTCGGCGAGGCCGCGGCGCTCTCTGCCCCGGAGCGGGAGCTTGTGCTGGAGGTGGTGACGGAATCGACCACGTTGCCGCTGGTGGTCGGCATCACCTCGCTGGCCACCCGCCCCGCGATCGAGGAGGTCCAAGCCGCCCAGTCCGTGGCCGGCGACCGGCTTGCCGGGACCATGATCCAGGCCAACTCCGGCAACGCGGACGTCGTCGCCAGTCATCTGGGGTCCATCCACCAGGCCACCGGGGCAGGC
>DASYGM010000208.1:0-24404 GCA_035999715.1 Micrococcaceae bacterium
CAACGGCGCCCAGGTTCTTGTGCTTGTAGTCCACCAGCGGCTTCTCCCAACGGGAGGCCCAAAGGTTCTTGGCAAGGCGCTTGGCCTGGCGCAGGGCGTGCTGGGCGTTCGGGACGCAGAAGCCGCCCACGCCGCCACCGGTCAGGTCCGGCACGGCGGCCACGTCGCCGGCGGCCCAGGCATTCTCGATCGCGCCGAATTCGCCGGTGATGCGCAGGTCCGCCCCCACCTTGACCCGGCCGCGCTCGTCCAGCGGGAAATCCGTGGAGCGCACCATCGGGTTGGCCTGCACGCCGGCGGTCCAGATCAGCGTGTCCGTGTCGAACTCCTGGGCCAGGGACTTGTCCGGCAGGTTGATCAGCCGCATGTGGTTGCCCTCTGCGTTGTCCAGCGAGGTGTTCAGCAGCACCTCGATGTTGCGGCTGCGCAGGTGCTCCACTACCCATTCGGCCTGGGCGGCGGTGACCTCGGGCATGATCCGGCCCATGGCCTCGACCAGCACGAAGCGCAGTTCGGCAACATTGATGCGCGGGTTCAGCTCGGCGGCGGTGCGCGCCATGTCCTCGAGCTCGGTGATGGTCTCGATGCCGGCAAAGCCGCCGCCGACGACGACGAACGTCAGGGCGCGCTTGCGCTTGGCCGGATCCGTCTCGGTGGAGGCTGCCTCGATGCTTTCCAGTACCTGGTTGCGCAGCGCGACGGCCTCTTCGATGGTCTTCAGGCCGATGCCGTTTTCCGCCAGGCCCTTGATCGGGAAGGTGCGCGTGATGGATCCGGCGGCCACGACGACGTCGAAGTACGGGAGCTCGAAGGGCTCTCCGCCATCCGAGGGGGCGACGACGGCGGTGCGGTTGGCGTGGTCGATATTCGTAACGCGGCCCTGGATCAGCTCGGACTCGCGCAGGTGATGGCGGTGGGAGACCACGGCGTGCCGCGCCTCGATGCTGCCGGCGGCAACCTCGGGCAGGAAGGGCTGGTACGTCATGTAGGGCAGCGGGTCAACGACGGTGACGACGCCACCGGCATTGGCGATCTTCTTCTGCAGTCGAAGGGCTACGTAGAGACCGACGTAGCCTCCTCCGACGACGAGAACGCGGGGACGGTCCTGAAGTTGGGGTTTGAGTGCCATACCTCCATGGTACAAGACTTTGTGAAAAAATTCACGAGGACTCAGGGCGGGTCTGTTTCCGCAGATTTTGACTCGTTCTGCTGGCCCCCGGCTTCCGGTTTGGCATCGGTCCCGGATTGCGCCAGCAACCGGCGCCGGACCATCAAAAGGTGCACCGTGCCGCCAATCAGGATGGCCACCACAAGTCCGGAGAAGCCCAGCACCAGCGCCATCGGCAGCGAACTGTCCAGCTCCGAGGGCGCCAGGGCCGCCGGGACGGTGGGATCGGGAAGCGTGGGTGCTGCGCTGGGCGGCGTGGCAGCCGGCGACTGCGCCGGGGTGGAGGGCAGCGCGCCCCGGCGGTGGATCTTGATCCAATCCGAAATGTTGCCCAGCGGGTTGGCCGTTACCGCCGGCACATCGGCCGTGAGGGCTGCTTCCGCATCCAGTAGGCCATAGCCGTAGATCGCGTTCGGGCGGGGCGAACCGGCCGGTTTGGCGGTGGAAATGATCCGGTTGATCACCTGCGCGGCAGACATATCCGGGTACTTGGACCGGATCAGGGCGGCAACCCCGGAGACGATAGGCGCGGCTCCGGAGGTTCCGCTCCAGTCCGCGTAGCCGCCGCCCGGAAGCCCACCCACCAGTTTTTCCGCCGGCGCCGAGACGCCGATGGTGATGCCCTGCGAGGAGGAATCCTGGCTGGCCGTTCCATCCTGGTTCAGGCCGCCGACGGCGAGCACGCCCGGGATGGTGGCGGGCGCACCCACCTGGGTGCTCCCCGAGGCCCGGTTTCCGGCGGCCGCGACAATGACGACGTCCTTCTGCTCGGCATACTGGAAGGCGTCGTCCCAGCTCTGCGGCCACGCGGTGGAAGTGCTGCCCAGCGACATGTTGATGACCTTGGCCCCGTTGTCCACGGCCCAGCGCACGGCATCGGGGATCTGCTCGTCGATCCCCCGGCCAGCCGGATTGGCGCTGCCCAGCCAGGCGGAGACGGTCAGCAGCTGGGCCTGCGGCGCTGCACCGATCACGCCGTCGGGCCCGGCCCCCACCTGGCCGGGAGCCGCCGTGGCATCCGGGGCAGCATGTCCCCGGCCGGCCAGCAGTGAGGCTACCAGCGTTCCATGGACCGGTTCGGAACCGATGCCCTTTTGCCCGTCGGCGGTCCCGGCCCCGGAAACATCCGTTCCGCCGGCAATGGAGCCTTTGAGGTCCTGGTGCGTACCGTCCACACCGCTGTCGATGATGGCCACCTTGACGCCGGCGCCCTGCGAAATGGCCCAGGCCTTGGAAATTCCGTAGGCGTCCAGCCAGTATTCGCGGTTCCGGATATCGTCGGCACTGGCGGGCGCAGCCGTTACCAGCCCGGTGACGGCTAGGCCCAGAAACAGCGCCAAGGTCAGCGCGCCCGCGGCCGCACGCCGCAGCCTGGTCGGTTCCTGCATGTACGTGAAGTTCCCGTCGTCCGTACCAGGATCCGCCGCCGGGACCCTATTTGGCTTGTTCGTCCTACCGGGAAATCCCCAGTGCAATTCCGTCCAGAATATCGTGTTCGCTGGCCATCGCGGAGCGGACCCGTCCGTTGGTCAGTATCTCCATCCGGGAAATGATGGTTCGCCAGATCAGTGCACCGGCACCTATCACATCCACCCGGCCGGGATGCATGAAGGGCAGCGCAGCCCGCTGGTCCCGCGTCATTTCCAGCAGTTGCGTGCAAGCTGCGGTGATCCTGTCCGAGGAAAGCTCCGCGGCGTGGATCAGTTCCGGCCGGTATTTGTCCAGGCCCAGGGCCTGCGCCGTAATAGTCGTTACCGAGCCGGCCACGCCCACAATCCGGTCGATCTGCTCCAGCGGTACGGCGGCCAGCACCTTGGTGATATTGTCTTCGATCTCCGCCACCGCCGCCCCGATCTGCTCCGGCGTGGGCGGATCGCTGCGCAGGTACCGCTCCGTGAAGCGCACGCAGCCCATGTCCGTGCTCAGGGCCGCCCGCACACCGTCCCGGTTCCCGGCCACGAACTCGGTGCTGCCGCCGCCCAGGTCCACCACCAGCACCAGCGGCTCCCCCACGGCCGGCAGCACACTGGCCGCCCCGGCAAACGACAGCGCCGCCTCCTCGTCACCGCTGACCACTTCCGGTTCCACCCCCAGCCGGTCCCGGATGCCGTCGATGAAGACCCGCCGGTTCTGGGCGTCCCGGGTGGCAGAGGTCGCCACGAACCTGACGCGGGTGACGCCCTGGGCGCGGATCAGCTGCGCATAGTCCTCGGTGGCCGCGAACGTCCGTTCCAGCGCCTCCTGGGCGAGCCGGCCGGTCGCGTCCACGCCCTGCCCCAGCCGGACCACCCGCATTTCCCGGTGCACATCCGCCAGCCCGCCGCCGTCGTCGACGTCGGCAATCAGCAAACGAATGGAATTGGTTCCGCAATCAATGGCGGCAACGCGCATGGCGGCCTTCCTGGTGGTTGGGATGTTCAGCGTGGCCCGAGGGTCAGGATACGGCTCAACCCTGCTGGTTGAGCCGTTTTACGTGCCTGCTCAGGTCCTTCGACGGCACCGGCCCGGCGGTGTCCCAGGCGCCCTCACAGTAGCAGCGGTCGCGCGTCCACCACTCGGCGATGGCCCCGATGGCCTCATCCCCCAGCGGGTTCACCCCGGGCCCCGCTGCCAGGGCATGACCCACCAGCACGTGCAGGCACTTGACCCGGGTAGGCATGCCGCCGGCGGAAATACCCTCAATCTCCGGCACCGGCCCGGTTCCTGCCCGGGCGCCGATGGCCGCCCGCGCCTGCAGGTAGGCGCGGTGTGCGTCCTGGTAGGCCGCGGCCAACTCCGGGTCGGCCAGCAGCCGGTCGCTCATGTCGTTCATCATGCCGGCGGCTTCCAAGCGGGAGACGGCGGAGGTGATCACCGGATGGGTGAGGTAGAAAGTGGTCGGGAACGGGATGCCGTTGCCCAGCCGGGGCGCCGTCGCGGCCACTAGCGGATTGCCGCAGATGCAGCGGGCGGGGATTTCGACGACGTCGCGCACGGGCCGGTTCAGTTGCCGGCTGAGGGTGTCCAGGTCCTGCTGGCTGGGTTCGGCGCCCTGTGGCGTTCCCTTCCCGGGCACGGAGGCGGCCCCGGATGCTGATGTATCCACCGCGTCCTTCCTGGTTGTATGGCTGCGTTGTTTGGCTGCGTTGTAGGGCTGGCCCCGGCTCCGTGCCGGGGTGCTGCTTAGCGGCCCGCTACTGGTTGGCGGAGCGTTTGATGGACAGCCACAACCCGTCCACCCACGGCAGGCTGCCGGGGTTGGCATTGCCGGCGGAGCCCGACACTCCTGAATCCTGGGGTGAGGCGGCGTCGCCGCCGTAGACCCAATATCCGGTTTCGCCCGGCATCATCATATTAACCCGGTCGCGGGCCTGCTGCTTTACATAAGCCGGGTCGCTCCAGCGCGAGAGCTCGGTCTTGAGGGCCGATTCCTGCTGCTGCTTGGCCTCGATGTCCTGCTGCAGGGCACTGATTTCGGAGCGCTGCTGCAGAAAGGTCCGCACGGACGGCGCCAGCAGCAAGGTGATGGTCAGCAGGACGACGGCGAGCGCCAGCAAACGTCCGGAAAAGGCCTTTGCGGGGACCGGACGCAGTTCCGGGCCGGCTGCGGTGTCTCCCTTTGCTCCCGGCGCGGCTTTCGCTCCGGCTCCGGTTCCCGGCGTGGCTTTTGCTCCAGGCGCCGCCGGTGTGCGTCTTCCCACCCGCGCGGCCCGCGCGGAATTGACCGGGCCTTTGGACCGTGCTCCGCCATCACCCGCCGTTGGGCGTCCACCCTTGCGGGTGCCTTCCGTCAGCCGGCGCACCGGGGCGGGCCGAGATTTCCAGCCGCCGGCATCCGCAGCAGCCTCGGGCTCGGCTGCATCTGCCCCGAGCGCATCCGGCGCCGGACCGCTCGGGCCGTCGGCAAAGTGTGACCGGGGCACTTTGGGACGGCGGGTGGCCATGCTTCTCCTGTACTTCCTCGCGTGATGCCGGCCGGACTGGCTGCCTGGACTGGCTAAGGCTTTCCTTTCACCCTAGCCAGTCCAGCCGGTTACTTGGCCGTGAAACGCGGGAAAGCGTCGGATCCGGCATATCGGGCGGCGTCGTCCAGCTCTTCCTCGATGCGCAGGAGTTGGTTGTACTTGGCCACGCGCTCGGAGCGGGCGGGCGCGCCGGTCTTGATCTGCCCGGCGTTCGTGGCCACACAGAAGTCGGCGATCGTGGTGTCCTCGGTCTCGCCGGAGCGGTGCGAGGTGATGGTGGTGTAGCCGGAGCGCTGCGCGAGCGACACGGCGTCGAGCGTCTCCGTCAGCGTCCCGATCTGGTTCACCTTGACCAGCAGCGAGTTGGCGGTCTTGGCGTCGATTCCGCGTTTGAGCCGCTCGGGGTTGGTCACGAAGAGGTCGTCACCGACAATCTGGACCTTGTCGCCCAGGGTGGCGGTCAGGGCCGCCCAGCCTTCCCAGTCCTCCTCGTCCAGCGGGTCCTCGATGGAGACCAGCGGATAGTCGCGGACCAGCTCCTCGTAGTAGGCGGCCATTTCCTCCCAGGTGCGCGCCTTTCCCTCGAACCGGTAGGCACCGTCCTTGTAGAACTCGGAGGAGGCCACATCCAGAGCCAGCGCAATGTCCTTGCCCGGGGTGTATCCGGCCTTCTCGATGGCCTCGGTGATCAGATCCAGGGCTGCACGGTTGGAGGGCAAATTCGGGGCGAAGCCGCCCTCATCCCCCAGCCCCGTGGCCAGACCCTTTTCCTTCAGCACGGACTTGAGCGCATGGTAGGTTTCCACGCCCCAGCGCAGGCCTTCGGAGAAGGTTGAGGCACCCAGCGGGACGACCATGAATTCCTGGATGTCGACGTCGGAATCCGCGTGCGATCCGCCGTTGAGGATGTTCATCAGCGGCACCGGAAGGACATGAGCGTTCGGCCCGCCCAGGTACCGGTAGAGCGGCAGGTCCGCCGAGGTGGCCGCGGCATTGGCGACGGCCAGGGACACCCCCAGGATGGCGTTGGCCCCGAGGTTTGATTTGTTCGCCGTGCCGTCCAGGTCCATCATGGTCTGGTCGATCAGCCGCTGGTCGGTGGCATCGAAGCCGATGAGCGCCGGTGCAATGGTGTCGACGACGGCGTCGACGGCCTGACGCACGCCCTTGCCCTGGTACCGGTCCTTCTCGCCGTCCCGGCGCTCGACCGCCTCAAAGGCGCCCGTGGACGCACCCGAAGGAACCGCAGCCCGGCCCACCGAACCGTCGTCGAGCCCTACTTCAACCTCAACCGTGGGATTGCCACGGGAATCCAGAATTTCGCGTGCATGAATGGCGTCAATGATGGCCATGGATGGCTCCTAGTCTGAGCTAGCGGTTAGATGCGGACCTCGCTGTCCCCCCTAGCCTAGCGCCTAACCGGCAGCGGCAGAGTCTATGTTTCACCACCCAGCCCTTGACCCGAAAGACTATAACGATCTATCGTTGAGCTATCGCTATCGAGTCAATCGACGGCACTATCCGAAAGAGCACACCATGAACAGCAACCCATACTTCAACGGCCCGGAAGGGCATCATGAGCAACGCCACGGCTGGCACCACCGGGGCCGTCAGCACCACGACCCGGAAGACACACGTTCGGGGGGTTCGGAGGGGCCCGAGCCCGACGGTTCCGGCGGGTCGCCCCGGGGCCGCGGGCGCGGCCACGGTCCGCGCGGCTTCGGCGGGCCCGGATTCGGCGGCGGACCCGGCGGTGGTTTCGGCCCCGGCGGTTTTGGTCCGGGTCCAGGCGGAGGCTGGGGCGGCCCGCGGCGGTCACCCTTCGGACGCGGCGGCCGGGTGCGCAAAGGCAATGTCCGCAGCGCCATCCTGTCCCTGCTGAGCCAGTCCAGCAATAATGGCTACGGCATCATCAAGGACATTGCCGAACACACCGATGGCGCCTGGCGGCCCAGCCCGGGTTCGGTCTACCCGGCCCTGGCCGCACTGCAGGCGGAGGGGCTGATCGGCACCACCGGCGAGGGCCGCCGGATCGAATTTGAGCTCACCGAACCGGGCAGGGCCTATGTCACGGAGCACGCCGCCGAGATGGCGGCCGTCTGGGAGGAGGTCAATGAGGAAGCCGGAGCCGGCCTGGAACTGCGCACCAGCATCGGCAAGCTGATGGGAGCCGTACACCAGATCAGCGCCGACGGCACCGAGGACCAACTGCGGATCGTCACCGAGGCGCTGGATGAGGCCCGCCGCACCATCTACAAACTGCTGGCCGACTGAAAGCCGGTTGGGCCTCGGGTCAACCGGAGCGATCCGTGGGCCGTTCGCGGGAAACCGACAGGGACGCCGGAAGCTTTCGGCGTCCAGGTATGGTTCCGGCGATTCCGTTCGCAGCCCGGACCAGTTTGCAGCGATTTGAGCACTGATCCGCCGTCCGGGTGGCGTTTCCGCGACCTCACCGGCTGCCGGACTTAGGCGGTGCCGGGCGGAGCCGCATTCTGGAAACGCCGCACGGCGGCGCGAAGTGCACGCTCGGCGTCCAGTCCGTTAGCCGAGGCGGAGCTGACGACGGCGAGCAGCAGGTCCCCAAGCTCGGCTTCGGTTTGCGGCGCCCCGGTCAGGCCGGCTGGGGCCTCAGCCAGGAGCGCGGCCGGCGCCAGGAGCGCTGCCGGCGCCGGCATCGCTGCCCGGGCAGCCCGCTCGAGCGACTTCTGCGCCAAGGCCAGGGCTGGTAGCGCCTCGGGGAGGCCGTCGAAGAGGGAGACAACGCCGCCGGCTCTCTCCCCTTTCTTGACCCGATGCCAGGTCGCCTCGATTTCCTCGACTGTCGCGGGAAACGAGTTCTGCAGGGATCCGTCTGGGCGGAAGACATGGGGGTTGCGGCGCACCATCTTATCGGTGATGCCCTGGGCCACATCAGCGAGCGCGAAACGGCCTTCCTCTTCGGCCAGCCTGGAATGGAGGACGACCTGGAGCAGCACGTCGCCCAGTTCCGCGCGGATTTCAGGGGTCTGGCCGCCCTCGATGGCCTCGACCAGTTCGTAGGATTCCTCGACCAGGTATTTCACCAGCGACTCGTGCGTCAGGGCGGCCATCCAGGGGCAGTGCTCGCGCAACAGCGCGATCACCTCCACCAACCGGTCCATGCTTGCCTGGATTTGGCTCATCGGTCTCAGCGGACGTTGGCGTAGGCCTCGGTGATGAAGTCGGCCAGCGCCTCGCGCTCCTCCAGCGGCAGGAACGCTGCCTCCGCGGCGTTCAGCGTCAGGGCCAGCAGGTCATCCAGGTCGTAGTCGAACGTCTCCACCAGCAGTTCAAACTCATCCGTGAGCGTGACC
This sequence comes from Micrococcaceae bacterium, assembly GCA_035999715.1. Lineage (GTDB taxonomy): Bacteria > Actinomycetota > Actinomycetes > Actinomycetales > Micrococcaceae > Arthrobacter_M. The sequence goes on from DASYGM010000208.1 coordinate 8,445, forward strand.
CCGCCCATCAGCCTATTGTCCGTGTTGATGGTGACCCGGAAACCGGTCTGGTAAAGCAGGTCCAGGGGATGGTCGTCGACGGTGTCGCCGAAGCCGGCAATCGCGCCGGTCTGCAGATTGGAGGACGGGCAGATCTCCAGGGGAATCTGCCGGTCGCGGACCCAGGAGGCCAGGGTGCCGAGGGTGGCAATGCCAACCGTATCGTCCTCGCCCTCGGGGTCCTCGGCCGGGGCGAACTCGACGTGGATGTCCTCAGCGATCCGCACCCCGTGGCCAAGGCGCAGCGCCCGGCCATGGACCAGGGCATCCTGGATGCTCTCCAGGCCGGCCGCCTCGCCGGCGTGCACAGTGGCCGGGAAGTTGTTTTCCGCCAGGTAGGTGAAGGCATCCTTGAAGCGGGACGGCAGGAAGCCTTCCTCCGCACCGGCGATGTCGAAGCCCACCGCGCCGCTGTTGCGGTGCCGGACGGCCAACTCGGCAATCTCCTGGCCCCGGTCGGCGTGCCGCATGGCGGTGATCAGCTGGCCCACCTGGATGTGCCGGCCGGACTCCTCGACCGCTTCGACGCCGGCTTCCAGCCCTTCCTGCACTGCGTCGACGACGTCGTCCAGGCTCAGGCCCTGGGTCAGGTGCTGCTCAGGTGCCCAGCGCACCTCACCGTAGACGACGCCGTCGTCCGCAAGGTCCTCAACGAATTCCCGGGCGACCCGGATCAGGCCCTCGCGCGTCTGCATGACGGCAATGGTGTGGTCGAAGGTTTCCAGATAGCGGACCAGGGAACCGGAATCCGCCGACTCCTGGAACCATTGTCCCAGCGCCACCTGGTCTGTGGAGGGGAGTTTGTGGCCCACGGCCTGGGCCAGCTCGATGATGGTTGACGGCCGCAGCCCACCGTCCAGATGGTCGTGGAGGGAGACCTTGGGAAGCGTGCGGAGATCGAACGATACGTCGGTCGCGGGCAGGGATTCATGCGCGGGGAAAGTCACTGTCCAACTCTATGGACGTTGCATCGGCGGCGCCAGTCAGTGTTCTTTGCTGGCCTTGACCCGGGGAGGGTTGGCGAGTGGGACGTCTTCCGGCTTGTGCTCGTTCTCCGGAGCATGTTGGGGCTGAGGAGTCGGCTGCTGTTGGGGAGACCGCTGCTGTTGGGGAGAGCGTTTGTCCAGCCAGCGGTGGAAGAGTTTCATCGCGTGGTCCACCAGGAAGCCCATCACGATGGCGAAGCCGATGGCGATGCCAATGCCCAACAGCGGGTTGTGGTGGACCCATTTGCCGGCGAAGGTGCCAATCCCCACCGAGTAGCCGGCCCAGGTTGAGGCCGCTATGGCGTCGAGCACCAGGAACCTGCGCCAGGGGAAGCGCGTGGCACCGGCGGTGAAGTTCACGGCGATGCGGCCTACCGGAATGTAGCGGGCGGTGAAGATCAGCACGGCGCCCCGCTTGTCCAGCTCCCTCCGGGCCCAGTCGAACGCCCGGGCCACGCGCGGCGCGCGCATCCAGCGGAACCGGCTGGTTCCCAACTCCCGGCCCAAGAGGTAGGCAATGTTGTCGCCAAGGATGGCCCCGACGGCACCGCCAAGCAGCAGCAGCCAGATGTTGGGTTCGCCGAAGCGTGAGGACAGGGACGCCAGGGCAACAATCGCAGTTTCGCTGGGCAGGAACAGGAAGAAACCGTCGATCAGGCAGAACAGCATGACCAGCGGAATGATCCACCACTGATTGGCTGAGTGCTCAATCAGGCGGTTCAGTTCCCCCATCATGTGGGGCAACGCTGTCAGCAAGTCCACGTGGGGCGGGCTCCTCTTGAATGGTGGGGATACTACCAGTTTCCCATGGGTGGGCAGGGATCGCTATCACCCCTTCGGCCTAGATTCAAACCCCGGACTCAGCCCAGGGGATGACTCCAGCGCACAGGCCTCAGGCAATCCTGTCGATGATCAGCCGGTTGCCCGGCCGCGACCCCTCCGGGGCGATGACCACCGCATCAGCCAGCGCCTCCCTGGCCCGGGCGAACTTCTCCGGGGTGTCCGTCAGCAGCGTCATCAGCGGTTCCCCGGCCCGCACCGTGGCTCCCGGCTTGGCGTGCATCCGCACTCCGGCTCCGGCCTGCACCTGGTCCTCCCGTCGGGCCCGGCCGGCGCCCAGCCGCCAGGCAGCGACGCCGACGGCCAGTGCGTCCAGCCCTACCAGCACGCCGTCCGCGGGCGCGTAGATGACGTCCGATTCCTTTGCTGCCGGCAGCGCTGCTTCGGGATCGCCGCCCTGGGCGGAAATCATCCGCTTCCACACGTCCATGGCCCGGCCATCCTTGAGGGCGGAGGCGGCATCCGCCCCATGGACCCCCGCGGCGGCGAGCATCTCCTCGGCAAGCCGGACAGTCAGTTCGACGACGTCTTCCGGACCGCCGCCGGCCAGCACCTCCACGGATTCGGCGACCTCGATTGCGTTGCCGGCGGTCAGTCCCAGCGGGGTGTCCATATTGGTCAGCACAGCCACTGTTTTCACCCCGGCATCTTTACCGAGCGCCACCATGGTTTCCGCCAGCTCGCGGGCGCGGGCCTGGTCCTTCATGAAGGCGCCCGAGCCGACCTTGACGTCCAGCACCAGGGATCCGGTGCCTTCGGCGATCTTCTTGCTCATGATGGAGGAGGCGATCAGTTCGATCGACTCCACCGTTCCGGTCACGTCCCGCAGGGCGTACAGCTTTTTGTCCGCCGGTGCCAACCCCGCTCCCGCGGCGCAGATGACAGCCCCCACCTCGGATAGCTGGCGCATCATCTCCTGGTTGCTCAGCGAGGCCCGCCAGCCGGGGATGGATTCCAGCTTGTCCAGGGTTCCTCCGGTGTGTCCCAGGCCGCGGCCGGAAAGCTGGGGCACGGCGACGCCGAACACGGCCACCAAGGGTGCCAGCGGCAGGGTGATCTTGTCCCCCACACCGCCTGTGGAGTGCTTGTCCGCCGTGACCTTGGGCTCTCCGGAGGGCCCGCGCAGCGAGGAGAAGTCCATCCGTTCCCCGGAGGCGATCATGGCGGCCGTCCACCGCGAGATTTCCTGCGGCTCCATCCCGTTGAGCAGGATGGCCATGTTCAGGGCGGCCATCTGCTCCTCGGCAATGGCGCCGCGGGTGTAGGCATCGATGGTCCAGTCGATCTGCTCCGGACTCAGTGTTCCGCGGTCGCGTTTGGTCCGGATGATGTCCACCGCGTCAAACGGCTCGGCGGTTTGGGAGCGGGCCTGCGTTTCGCTCATCTGGTTTCCTCCGTGGGTTGGGGCATCAGGTTGTCGGGGCCAAACGCATCGGGCAGCACCTGGTCCATGGTCCTGATGCCCTGGGTGGTCATCAGCAGCATGCCTGGTGCCCGGAATTCGTAGAGCAGTTGCCGGCATCTCCCGCAGGGCATGAGCACGTTTGCCTGGGCGTCCACGCAGTAGAAGGCGGCCAGCCGGCCCCCCCCGGTCATCTGCAGGTTGCCCACCATGGTGCATTCGGCGCACAGGGTCAGTCCGTAGCTGGCATTTTCCACGTTGCAGCCGCTGATGATGCGTCCGCCCTCGGTCAGCGCCGCGGCGCCGACCGGGAAGTTCGAATACGGTACATAGGCATGTTCCATGGCCTGAGTGGCCGCCTCGGCCAGGGCCTCCCAATCGATCGGGGACATAACGCCGCCAGGCGTGTCGCCACCGTCCGCGGGCGGTGCGCCACCGTCCGCGGGCGCTCCGCCGCCGTCAGGGGCCGGTCGGCCACCCACGCCAGGCCGACCGTCGTCGTCGTACCCTTCGCCCGCTCCCTGCGCAACCATGCCTCAGCCTTTCACGTAGGGAATGCCGTCCGCGGCTGGCGCCCGGGATCGTCCCACCAGCCCCGCCACCGCAATCACCGTCAGGGCGTACGGCAGCATCGCCATGAACTGGCTGGGCACCGGCGAGCCGATGATGGTGATGATGCTCTGCAGGTTGTCCGCGAAACCGAACAGCAGCGAGGCCAGGAAGGCACCGATCGGGTTCCAGCGGCCAAAAATCAGCGCCGCCAGGGCAATGTAGCCGCGGCCGCCGGACATGTCCTTGCTGAACGCGTCCACGGAGACCAGGGTGAAAAAGGAGCCCCCGATGCCCGCCACCGCCCCGCCGATCAGCACATTGATGAACCGGGTCCGGTTGACGTTGATCCCCACCGTGTCCGCGGCCTGCGGATGCTCGCCCACGGCCCGCACCCGCAGTCCCCACTTGGTGTGGAACAGACCCGCATAGACCACAATCACGGCGACGTACATCAGATAACCCACCAGCGACTGATGGAAGAGGATCGGGCCGATGATCGGGATGTCCGCCAGGAAAGGAATGTTGACGGGGGGAAGCCGGCCCGGTTTGTTCAGGCCGCCAGGGTCCGCGGTCAGCAGGGTGGAGAACAGGAAGCTGGTCAGTCCGCTGATCAGCACGTTCAGCACCACGCCGACAATTATCTGGTTCACCAGGTATTTGATGCTCACGACGGCGAGCACCAGGGACACCAGCGCGCCGGCGACGGCGGCCGCCACCAGGCCGATGTAGACGTTGCCGGTGATGGTGGCGACGACGGCGGAGGAGAAGGCACCGAGCAGCAGCTGGCCCTCGATGGCGATATTCACCACGCCGACGCGTTCGCAGAGCACGCCGGACAGCGAGCCGAAGACCAGCGGCACGGCCAGGGTAACGGAGCCGGCGATCAGCCCTGCCAGCGAAATGGACGGCTCCGGGTCCCGGCCGCCGGCAACAATCCAGACCATGAATCCGACCAGGAAGGCGATGGCGAACAGCGCACCGGTCCAGCGTGGGGTCTTCTGTTTCCGCAGCGTGCGGAGCACGGAGTAGCCGGCCAGCACCAGCAGCACGACGGCGCAGATCCAGCCGACGACGGCGGAGGGCAGCGTAACCCGCTGCACCTGGGCCGCGCCGAGGGCGGCCAGGGCCAGCACGACGACGGCGGCGGCTGCGGCGACGGGGATCCAGCGCGCCACCGGGATTCCGGCGCGGGTCCGGCCCACCCAGAGATAGACCAGCCATACGGTGGCGACGATCGCGATCAGCAGGGTCACCCAGGCGGCGACTTCGGAAGCCTGGATGTTCGCCGAGTCGGCGATCCGGAACGCGGCGGACTTCCCGTTGGCCAGCAGGCCGAAAAGGATGGTGCCCAGGATGGCCAGCACGCTGAAGCCGATGCCGGCCTTCCAGCTGATCAGTTCCGCGGCGGCCTGGTCCGGGCGTCGGGCCGGGGCCGGGGCGGGCCGGTCGATGGTGGTGCTCATACGTGGGCTCCGCTCGCAACGCTGGAGGTGCCGTGCCCGGTAGTGTCCGGCCGGGACGGCTCCTTCGGCTTTCTCTTCTTTTTCGGGTTCAGCCCGAAGATCGCGCGCACCATTGGCGGGGCCGCGATGAACAGCACGATCAGGGACTGGATGACCAGGACGATGTCGATAGGGGTCTGGGTCTGCGCCTGCATGGCAACGCCACCGGCGCGGAAGGCGCCGAACAGCAGGCCCGCGAAAAACGTTCCCCACGGCGTCGAGCGGCCCAGCAGCGCCACGGTGATGGCGTCGAAGCCGATCGAGGCGGCCACGCCGCCGGAGAGGTACTTTTCGGTGCCGGAAACCTGGGCGATGCCGGCCAGCCCCGCCAGTGCACCGGCGATGGCCATGACCAGGATGGTGGTGCGGGAGACGTTGATGCCGGCGGTCCTGGCGGCCTTGGGGTTGGCGCCGACCGCCCGGAATTCAAAGCCGAGAGTGGAACGGTTCAGCAGCCACCAGACGAAGGCGGTCGCCACAATCGCGACCAGAAAGCCCGCGTGCAGGCGGAACTGCGGACCGAGCAGCGCCGGGTACATCGCGTTCGCATCCAGGAACGGCGAAATCGGGTTCGTGGACCCCTTGCGCTGGAAGGCCGGCGTGGTCAGCAGGTACAGCAGCAGGAAGCTGGCGATGTAGTTGCCCATGATGGTGACAATCACCTCATGTGCGCCGGTGCGCGCCTTGAGCAGTCCAACGGCGCCGCCCCAGATCGCGCCGCCGACCAGCCCTGCCACTATTACCACCAGCAGGTGCAGCAGGAACGGCAGGTGCCAGGTGAAGCCGACGTAGCCCCCGAACAGCGCGCCAAGGATGATCTGCCCCTGGGCGCCGATGTTGAACAGTCCGGCGCGGAAGGCCAGCGCCACGCCGAGTCCGGCGCAGATCAGCGGCGTGGAGACGGTCAGGGTTTCGGTGAGGGGGTAGATCTGGGAGGGGAAGCTGGTCCCCGTCCAGTTGAAGATGGACCCCTGCACCAGCGCCGCGTACGGGCGGATGACCTCGCCGAGCATGTCCTGCGGACGGGCGAAGAAGTAGCCGGCGGTGGCGGCGACCTTGGGGTTCGTCACCGCCATCAGGATGCCGCCCAGCACAATGGCCAGCACCACAGAGAGCAGGGAGACCATCGCGTTGCCGGTGAAGATCTGCCGCAGCAGGGTATCCGCAGGCGGTGCTTCCAGTGCCCCGGACGCCGGGACGACGGCGGGCGGCTGGCTGGCCGGCTCGCCGGACTCGGTGATGGGGGGAAGTTGCTCAGACATGGGGTTCTCCCTCGCGCCGGGGCGCCGTCGTCGTCGTGGTACCTGCCGCGGCGCCTGTCTGTTGGGCGGCGGCCCCGGCCGGGACGCCGGCCATCATCAGGCCCAGCACGTCCCGTGGGGTATCCGCCGGCACGATGCCCACGAGCCGGCCGCCGTACAACACGGCGATCCGGTCGGCGATCTCGACCACCTCGTCCAGCTCGGTGGAGACGATCATGACAGGGGTGCCCTGATCACGTTCGGCGATGACGCGTTTGTGCACGAATTCGATGGATCCCACGTCCAGCCCCCGGGTGGGCTGGGAGGCGATGAACAGGCGCAGCGGCCGGCTCAGTTCACGGGCCAGGACGACCTTCTGCTGGTTGCCGCCGGAGAGCGTCCCCACCGCCACGTCCACCCCGGGCGTGCGCACGTCGAACTCCTCGACCTTGCGCACCGCGTGCTCCGCGACAAGCCGCGGATTCATGCCGATGCCCTTGGCGAACGGGGCCCTGTCGTAGAGGTCCAGGACCATGTTTTCGGCGACCGAGAAGCTGCCGACCAGTCCGTCCACGGTGCGGTCTTCCGGCACGAAGCCGACGCCGGCGGCCAGCACGGCTTTAACGCTGCGTCCGAGCAGTTCCTTGCCGTCGAGGGTGATGGACCCCGTGGCGTGCGGCTGGGTGCCCAGCACGGCCTCGGTGAGTTCGGTTTGCCCGTTGCCCTGCACGCCGGCAATCGCAAGGACCTCGCCCTTGGCGATGCCGAAGGACAGGTCGTCCACGACGTGCTGGCCGTTGGCGTCGACGACTGTGAGGTGGCTGACCTGGAAGGTCACCTCACCTGGCTCCGCCGGCGCTTTCTCGAGGGTGAGGCTGACGGACCGGCCGACCATGGCGGAGGCCAGTTCCGTCGCGGACGCCGTCGGCTCCGCCGATCCGACCACCTTGCCGCGCCGGATCACCGTGATGGTGTCCGAGATTTCCTTCACCTCGCGCAGTTTGTGCGAGATGAAGACAATCGACTTCCCGTCCGACTTCAGCTGCCGGATGATGGCCAGCAGTTCGTTCGTTTCCTGGGGGGTGAGCACAGCGGTGGGCTCATCGAGGATCAGGACCTCGGCGTCGCGGACCAGGGCCTTGATGATTTCGACGCGCTGCTGCACGCCGACAGGCAGATCCTCCACCATGGCATCGGGATTGACGTCGAAGCCGTACTGCCCGGAAATCTGCCTGATCTTCTTCCGAGTGGCCTCAAGGTCCAGCAGCCCCGCGGCCTTGGTGGCTTCATTGCCCAAGGCCACGTTTTCCGCCACGGTAAAGACCGGGATCAACATGAAGTGCTGATGCACCATGCCGATGCCCGCAGCCATCGCGTCGCCCGGACCCTTGAAAGACACCGGCCGTCCGTCGATGAGGATCTCCCCCTCGGACGGGTCATAGAGTCCGTACAGGACGTTCATCAGGGTGGACTTGCCGGCACCGTTCTCGCCCAGCAGCGAATGCACCTGCCCTGGTTCCACCACCAGGTCTACGTGGTCATTGGCCACCAGGGATCCGAAGCGCTTCGTAATCCCTTTGAGTTCGAGTTTCACAAACCACACCGATCTGCTTATTAAAGGGGCTGCCCCGCCGCCAGTCTACGGGCGGCGGGGCAGCGCTATCAGTACCTCAGAGGTTCAATCACATGGTCGGCGTGGACTTGGAGTCGACCTTGACCGCACCGGAGATAATGTCCTTCTTCAGCTGGTCAAGGTCGCTCTTCATGTCGGAGCTGACAGCGGAGTCCAGGTCGTGGAACGGGGCCAGCACCACACCCCCGTTTTCCAGGGTGCCGACGTACGGTGTGGGGTCGAACTTGCCGTCCTTGTCGTCCTTGATGACCGTTTCGACGGCGCTGGACATGGTCTTCTCCACCGAGGTGAGGATGACGGACTTGTATTCGGGGGCCGTGACGTAGCCATCGGAGTCAACCCAGATAAGTTTGGCGTCGCTGCCCTTGGCCTTGGCCTCGGTGATGGCGGTGCCCGCACCGGAACCGACGGGGCCGGCAACCGGCATGACGATGTCGGCACCCTGGTCCAGGAAGCCCTGGGTCAGTACCTTGCCCTTGTCCACGGACTCGAAATCGCCGACGAACGTGCCGTCTTGCTTGTCCTTGTCCCAGCCCAGCAGCTGGACATTCTTGCCCTTCTTCTGGTTGTAGTACTTCACGCCGTCGGCGAAGCCGTCCATGAAGATGGTGACGGTGGGGATGTTCTGGCCGCCGAATGTGGCGACCTTGCCGGTCTTGGTGGTGCCGGCGGCGAGGTAGCCGGCCAGGAAGGCCGCCTGCGCCGTGTTGTACACGATCGGCTTGACGTTCTTCGGGAACGTGTTGTCCGAGTAGTCGATGATGGCGAAATGCTTGTCCGGGTTCGCCACGGCCGCGCTCTTGGTGGTGTCACCGAGCAGGAAGCCCACGGTCACGGTCAGGTTGCAGCCCTGCTGGACCATGGAGCGCACGTTCGGGTCGTAGTCCGTGTTCGCTTTGGATTCCGCATGCTTTTCGGTGATGCCCAGGTCCTTGGCGGCCTTCTGCAGTCCCTCGAAGCCGGACTGGTTGAACGACTTGTCGTCGAATCCGCCGGAGTCGGAGACCATACAGGCAATGTAGTTGCTGGCGGCCGCTCCGCTGCTGGAACTGCCGGACGACGACGGCGCCGCGCCACAGCCGGTCAGCAGCAGGGCCGTGGCGCCAAGGGTGATGGTCCCCACGGTTGCACTGCGCTTGAGCGCGCCGCGCAGTGGAATCCGGTGTGCCGAATACTTCAATGTACCTCCAGAAAATGGTGCCCCACGTCCCTAGTGCCGGAAGCCGCCGTGTCATGGTGCGAAACACCATTGGCCTAATCCGCCCCTGCACTGAAATACGTGGCGCGCACGGGTGCGACGATGACAATACCCTAGTCTGACCTGATTCTCACCGGCCCACCAAAGCCGGTACCGCAGCGCATTGTTGGGAAGTTGTTACCAACCGGTAGTGCCCGAGCTAGCGCAATTCGCGCAGGGACCGCAGTGCTGCCGCCCCCAGCACCTTGATCCCGTTCGCCAGTGCCCCTTCGTCGATAATGTAATCGCCGCGGTGCAGGTCGTACTGCTCGCCGCCGGGCCGGTGCGTGCCCAGGCGCATCATGGCCCCGGGAACGTCCTGCAGGAACCAGGCAAAGTCCTCCCCACCCATCGACTGCGGCGTCAGCACCACAGCGTCCTCGCCCAGTTCCGCCCGGGCGGCGGCCTCGATCAGCGCCGTTTCATGCTCCGAGTTCACCACCGGCGGGACGCCACGGGTGTGTTCCAGATGGACATCAACACCGTACGGAGCGGCAACCTGCTGCACCACCTCGTCCAGCAGTTCGCCGGCCGCGTACCAGGCGTCCCGGTCCAGGCAGCGCATGGTTCCGGCCATATACCCTGTCGCCGGGATGGCGTTCGGGGCGGATCCGGCGCTGATCTGCCCCCAGACCACGGACACCCCGCTGCGCACGTCCACCCGGCGGGACAGCACGGCCGGAACGTTGACCGCTATTTCGGCCAGTGCAAAGACCAGATCCTCGGTCAGATGCGGACGCGAGGTGTGCCCGCCCCGGCCGGTGAGTTCAATCTTGATGGTGTCCGAGGCACTGGTGATGGAGCCGATCCGGGTGCCGATGTGTCCGATGTTGATCCGCGGATCGCAATGCAGCGCCATGATCCGCGGCACGCCGTCCAGGGCCCCCTGGGCGATGCAGTCCAAGGCTCCGCCGGGCATGGTTTCCTCGGCTGGCTGGAAGATTATCCGCACCGTCCCGCCCAGCGGCCGGTGCTCATGCATCTCGGCCAGCACCAATGCGATGCCCAGCATGGTGGTGGTGTGGACGTCGTGGCCGCAGGCATGGGTGACGCCGTGGTTGCGGGAGGCAAAGGGAAGCCCGGTTTCCTCAATCACCGGCAGCGCATCGATGTCGCCGCGCAGTGCGGTGCCGATCGGGCCTTCGCCGACATCGACAATCAGCCCGGTGCTCTCCAGCCGGCGCGGCCGCAGACCGGCTGCGGTGAGCCGGTCAAAGAGCTTGTCCGTGGTCCGGAACTCCTGGCGGGACAGTTCAGGGTGCGCGTGCAGGTCCCGCCGGAAGGCCAGCAATTCCTCCAGTTTCGGCTCCAGCCAGGGGCCTATCAGCAGGGTGGGTTCCGTCTCCGAGGTGTAGTTGCGCACAAAATGACTTTAGCGACTGCTCCGGTCAATGCAGGCATCGGTGGCCGGACGTTACCGTGGGACGGGCGGATTACCTCCGGCCAAGCCGGTTACAGCACGTCGGTGTCGCCGCTGGCCTTGAGGTGGTCGACGGCGCTCTTGACCCGCTGCGCGTGCGCCGTCGTGGTGACAAGCAGGGCGTCGGGGGTATCGACGATGACGACGTCCTGGATACCGATCAGGGCAATGACCCTCTTGGTGTCGGTGACGACGACGCCGGAGGCGGATTCGGTGAAGACCCTGGCCCCCTCGCCGAGGACCGTAACGGCGTCAACCTCGTTGGCACTGTTCAGCCGGCCGATCGCGGCGAAGTCGCCGACGTCGTCCCAGCTGAAGGTTCCGGGGATGACCGCGACGTCACCGGCGTCGGCGGCCGGCTCGGCCACCGCATAGTCAATGGCCGTCTTGGGCAGTGTGGGCCAGATCCTGGCAGTCACCTCGTCCCGCTGCGGGGTGTCCCAGGCTGCCGCGATCTCGGTCAGCCCGGCAAAGAGCTTGGGTTCGTTCTGCTCCAGGTGCTTAAGCATCAGCGCCACCGGAGCCACGAACATGCCCGCGTTCCAGTTGTACTCTCCGCTGGCCAGGTACTCGCGGGCAACTTCCTCGTCCGGCTTTTCCACGAATTCGACGACGGCGTGCGCGCTGGGTGCGCCTTCCACCCTCAGCGGCGCCCCGGTACGGATGTAACCGAATCCGGTGGAGGCGTGCGTTGGTGGGATGCCGATGGTGACGATCTTCCCGGTGGCGGCGGTGTAGATGGCTTCCCGCACGGCGTCCCGGAAGGCTTCGACCGGGCTGATGACATGATCTGCGGCAAAGGAGCCCATGATGGTATCCGGATTCCGCTGGTACAGGATGGCCGCGGCCAGCCCAATCGCGGCGGCGGAATCCTTGGGTTCGCTTTCCAGCACCAGGTCCGAATCCGGGATTTCCGGCAGTTGCCGGCAGACCGCCTCACGGTGGGCCTGGCCCGTCACCACCAGGACGCGGTGTCCGGAGAGCGGCTCCAGCCTGTCAAAGGTTGCCCGCAGCAGGGTGCTGCCGGAGCCGGTCAGGTCGTGCAGGAACTTCGGCGCAGCAGCCCGGGACAGCGGCCACAGGCGCGTTCCCACCCCGCCGGCCGGAATGACCGCGTAGAAGCGGTCCAGGACGTCGGATTGGGTGCGGGCGGTGTCAGCGTCCCCTTGCTTGGGGGCGCCCTGTGGCGCGTCGGTATTCATCACCCCCACTGTAACGGACGGGGCTGTATCTCCTTCGAAACAAGTGGTAATGGACACATTCACGGCAGGGGCGTTCCCGGCATGCCCCCAGCAGATGTTCCCGGCATGCCCCTGCAGATATCGCATGCGGGGCCGGCATGCAGCCCGCGCCTAGCACACCCGGCTGTGACCGGAGCCATAAAGCGCATCTGACGCAATTTGAATAAGCTAAGAGCGAAGCCTAGATTTAGGCTCGAGCTACGATTGCTCTCGCAGCGGGCGTCATCTCCGCGTGGAACCACGCTAGCGCCGCCGCGATGCAGGAAGGTTTATTCAGTGCCGACAAAACCAGCTGGCACTCTGTACCGCGGCCGTGAAGGCATGTGGTCCTGGGTGGGACACCGGGTTACGGGTGTAGTCATTTTCTTTTTCCTGTTGGTGCACGTCCTGGACACCTCCTTGGTGCGGGTATCCCCCGAGGCGTACACGGCAGTGATCGGTGCCTATAAGAACCCGATCATGGGCCTGGGCGAGGCCGGCCTGGTCGCCGCGATCGTCTTCCACGCCTTCAACGGCCTGCGCATTATCCTGATCGACTTCTGGAAGAGCGGGCCCAAGTACCAGCGCCAGATGCTCTGGGGCGTCGGCGGCCTGTGGGTCGTCACCATGGTGCCTTTCCTCATCCGCCACCTCTCCATCGTCTTCGGGGGGCACTAATCATGGCTGCAAACACCATCGCTGAACCACGCAGCGGCAAAGTAAAGTACAACCGCAACAAGGGCGCAGGCTCGAGCTTTGAAATGATCGCCTGGCTGTTCATGCGGCTCTCCGGCATCGTACTGGTGGTCCTCATCTTCGGCCACCTGTTTGTCAACCTCATGGTGGGCCAGGGGATCCACGCGATCGACTTCGGTTTCGTGGCCGGCAAGTGGGCCAGTCCGTTCTGGCAGGTCTGGGATCTGCTCATGCTCTGGCTCGCCATGCTGCACGGCACCAACGGCGTGCGCACCATCATCAACGACTATGCGGAGCGCAACGCCACCCGGATGACCCTAAAAACCGTGCTCTACGTTGCCACGGTGGTCATAGTGGTGCTGGGCACCCTGGTCATCTTCACCTTTGACCCCTGCCCGGCCGGCGCCGTCACCGACCTGCCGTCGTTCTGCCCGGCAAGATAGCAACTCGCTGTACCGGCGGGGGCCGGCGCGCAGCAACAGGTTCATCACCGGTCCGGGATCGGAACGATCTCCAGGCCAACGCAGTTTTTGAGAGGAAGAGCATCCAGTATGCAGGTCCATAAATATGACGTCGTCATCGTCGGGGCCGGTGGCGCCGGCATGCGCGCCGCCATCGAATCCGGCCAGCGCGCCCATACCGCGGTACTGACCAAGCTCTACCCCACCCGCTCGCACACCGGTGCGGCGCAGGGCGGTATGTGTGCGGCGCTGGCCAACGTCGAGGAAGACAACTGGGAGTGGCACACCTTTGACACGGTCAAGGGCGGCGACTACCTGGTGGACCAGGACGCCGCGGAGATCATGGCCAAGGAGGCCATCGACGCCGTGCTGGACCTGGAGAAGATGGGCCTGCCCTTCAACCGCACCCCGGAGGGACGCATCGACCAGCGCCGCTTCGGTGGCCACACCCGGGACCACGGTAAGGCTCCGGTCCGCCGGGCCTGCTATGCCGCGGACCGGACCGGCCATATGATCCTGCAGACCCTCTACCAAAACTGCGTCCGCCACCAGGTGGAGTTCTACAACGAGTACTACGTGCTGGACCTGCTCACCGTGGAGGAGGACGTCGTCGTCGACGGCGTAGCCAAGAAGCAGAAGAAGGTTGCCGGCGTCGTTTCCTATGACCTGGCCTCCGGCGAGTTGCACGTCTTCCAGGCCAAGTCCATCATCTTCGCCTCCGGCGGCGCCGGAAAGGTCTTCAAGACCACCTCCAACGCACACACGCTGACCGGCGATGGCATGGGCATCGCGTTCCGCCGCGGCATTCCCCTGGAAGACATGGAATTCTTCCAGTTCCATCCGACCGGACTGGCAGGGCTGGGCATCCTGCTCTCCGAGGCGGCCCGCGGCGAGGGTGCCATCCTGCGCAACTCTGAGGGTGAGCGCTTCATGGAGCGCTACGCACCCACCATCAAGGACCTGGCCCCGCGCGACATCGTGGCACGCTCGATGGCCAATGAGGTGCGCGAGGGCCGCGGCTGCGGCCCGAACAAGGACTATGTCCTGCTGGACCTGACCCACCTGGAACCGGCCCACATTGACGCGAAGCTGCCGGACATCACCGAGTTTGCCCGCACCTACCTGGGTGTGGAACCGTACACGGAACCGGTCCCGGTCTTCCCGACGGCGCACTACGCGATGGGCGGGATCCCCACCACCATTTCCGCCGAGGTTCTCCAGGACAATGACACCATCATCCCCGGCCTTTACGCGGCCGGCGAGGTGGCCTGCGTTTCCGTGCACGGCTCCAACCGGCTGGGCACCAACTCGCTGCTGGACATCAACGTCTTTGGCAAGCGGGCCGGCATTGCCGCCGCGGAGTATGCCAAAACGGCAGACTTTGTGGAGCTGCCGGAAAACCCCGAAGCCTACACCGTTGCGCTGCTGGAGCACGTGCGCAACTCGGAGGGCGGCGAGAGGGTGGCAGCCATCCGCAAGGACCTGCAGGACACCATGGACGCCAACATGCAGGTCTTCCGCACCGCCGACACGCTGAACCGGGTCCTAACAGACATCGCTTCCCTGGAGGAGCGCTACCAGCGCATCACCGTCCAGGACAAGGGCAAGCGCTTCAACCTTGATCTGCTGGAGGCCGTAGAAGTGGGCTTCCTGCTGGAATTGGCCAAGGTCATGACGGTGGCGGCCCTGCACCGCGAGGAATCGCGCGGCGGCCACTTCCGGGAGGACTTCCCAGAGCGCGACGACGAAAATTTCATGAAGCACTCGATGGCCTACAAGGACTCCAGTGCCACCGCCGAAAATTCGGCGGAACATGTCGCCGGCATCCGGCTGGGGACCAAGCCGGTCACATTTACGCGCTACGAGCCGATGGTGAGGAAGTACTGATGAGCCCCGTGGAAACTGCTGAAACGGCCCCCGAGCCGGCCTCGAAGGTGGAGCTGCCGGCCCATCTGGGCGGCGGCGGCGAAATTCCCAGCTTCGACATCACCCTGCGGGTCCGCCGCTACAACCCGGAGGTCTCCGAAGAGTCCACCTGGGACGACTTCACGCTGACCATGTACGGCACGGACCGCGTGCTGGATGCCCTGCACAAGGTCAAATGGGAACAGGACGGGTCACTGTCCTTCCGGCGCTCCTGCGCGCATGGTGTCTGCGGCTCCGACGCGATGCGGATCAACGGCCGCAACCGGCTGGCCTGCAAGACCCTGCTCAAAGACCTGGACACCAAGAAGCCCATCCTGGTCGAACCGATCAAGGGCCTGCCGGTGGAGAAGGACCTGATCGTGGACATGGAGCCGTTCTTCCAGTCCTACCGGGAAATCATGCCGTTCCTGATCAACACCGGCCACGAGCCCACCCGCGAGCGGCTGCAGTCCGCCGAGGAACGCGCCCGCTTCGATGACACCACCAAGTGCATCCTCTGCGCCGCGTGCACGTCGTCCTGCCCGGTCTTCTGGACCGACGGGCAGTACTTCGGCCCCGCCGCAATCGTGAACGCGCACCGGTTCATCTTCGACTCCCGCGACGACGCCGGGGACATGCGGCTGGAGATCCTCAACGACAAGGAAGGCGTCTGGCGCTGCCGGACCACCTTCAACTGCACCGAGGCCTGCCCGCGCGGCATTCAGGTGACCAAGGCCATTGCCGAAGTCAAGCAGGCGATCCTGACCCGCTCGGTCTGACCCCCACCTCATCCAGTGAGCAGTTGGTGCTCGATACAGGCCTGTAT
>DASYGM010000233.1:0-11036 GCA_035999715.1 Micrococcaceae bacterium
TGGGTGACGAACGCGCCCACGGCGTCCTGCGCACCGGTGATGGAAGCGATCCGGACCGCCGGGGGAAGGCCCAGTTCCTGGCGCAGACCCAGTTCCCGTTCGGCGAAGCCCTCCGGATCCCAGCGCACCAAGGCGCCGACGGTCTGCGGATCGGCGGCGGTGACCACCACGACTCCGCCGTCGTTGGCCGGGCGCACGAGCGCGGCCGCATTCAGCCAACGCCGCAGGGAGTCCTCGCCTGCACGCAGCGACTCCCGCCGCAACAGCGAGTCCCCATCCAGCAGCAGTGCCGCCGCATAGCCGGACGGTGCCAACGGCTCGGCGCCCACGGTCGCGACCACCAGTGCCGGCCGGTCCGGCACCTCCGCCTTGACGTGGTCGCCCGCGGAGGAGATCACCGTGACGCCCGGGAAGGCCTTGCCCAGTTCCTCTGCTGTACGGGCCGCACCCACCACCACGCGCCGAAGCGCCCGGAAGCCGCAGGTGGGGCAGCTGAAGTTCGGCTCGGCGGTGCCGCACCAACGGCATTGCAGTATGCCGGTGCCCGCGGCCCCAGCAGCGCTGCCGGTTCCGCTACGGCGCGTTCCTGCAGTCTCCACCAGGGGACCCTGGCAGCGGGTGCAGCGGGCCGCTTCCCGGCAGCGCTGGCAGGCCAGGCTGGGCGCATACCCGCTGCGGGCCACCTGCACCAGGACCGGTCCGTGGGAGAGCGCCCGCTTGGCGCTTTGCCAGGCTCGCTGCGGCAGCCGGGCCAGGCCGGCCAAGGGGTCCCGTTCCTGTTCAAAGCTGTCCGACGTGCTGACCACCCGTGCCGCCATCGAACGGGTAAGGATCCGTTCGGGGTGGATGGGTTGTGCCCACCCCAGATTGAGTAACCGCTGGGCCTCCGTGCTGCGCGCGTGACCGGCGAGCAGGAGGGATGCCTCCTGCTGCTCGGCCCGCAGCAGCAGGACCTCGCGGCTGTGCTGGTACGGAGCCCGCCGCTCCACATGGAGGTCATCGCCGTCGTCCCAGCAGCAGAACAGGCCCGGATTGGCGACCGGCGCGTAGGCCGCCGAACGCGTCCCCAGCACAATTCGGACCTCACTACTGAGGATCCGCAAAAAACTTCGGTACCGGGGGGTGGGGCCGTCCTCCGCGGTCAGCCGGACAAAGCTGTCCGGTGGCAGGACCTCGGCCACCGCCTGCTCCAGCAGCAGCAGATCGCGCTGGTCCGGGACCACAGCCATCGCACCTCTGCCGGAGGCATGGCAGACAGCAATCGCCTGGGCCAACTGCCGGTGCCAGGAGTGGGAGCCGTAACCCTTGAGGGCAGTCAGCACGCCCCTGGGCGATCCACCGGATCCAAGGTGGGACAGGAAGGCCTGGCCGTTGCGGTACCCCTGCAGCAGGTCCCCCGGCGCAGCCCCGCCGGAGTTCCGGACCGCGGCCGTACGCACCACGGTTACGCCCGCGGTCGGGTCCGTGGCGTGAGACGCGAGTGCTGCGTCCGCGGCCGGGTCCGCAGCGTGAGACGCGAGTGCCGCGCCGGCCGCAAAGGCTCCCGCGGCGTATTCCTTATCCAGCTTGGCCACGCGCGGGGGGATGGCGACCCGCAGCACGTCGCTGACGCTGCCCGCGCAACGCGCGGCGACACCCTGGGCCAGCCGCAGGATTTCCGGGGTGAGGACCGGGACGGGGCTGAACACCTTTCCCAGCGGGGTCAGCCTGGCGCTTTCCGACGCCGCGGTCCGGGCGGTGATGTACCCGTTGAGTTCCTGGCCGGCGAACCTGACCCGGACGCGCACTCCCGGCACGGCCGAGCCATCCAGTTCCGCGGGGACGCTGTAGTCGAACAGCCGGTCCAGATGCGGCAGCGTGGAGTCGATCAGGACCTGCGCCACGGGCAGCTGAGCCGCCAGTTCCACACCGCTGTACGGGTCCGGGGTCCGTTCCTTGCCCACGAAGCCGGCCAGCAGGGACAGTTGCACGGCGCCGCCGCCCTCCGATGCCATTCTCAACAACCCTTCCTGGATGCCCGTCGATTCCCAGCCTTCAGTCCATCAGCAGGCACCGACATTTCCGGCGGAGCAGCCTCCCGACGCCAGTACGTCAGGCGCTGGAGAGCCTCCGGCGCCAGAACCTCAGGCGTTAAAGAAGGACTTCAACGCGTCTACGCGGTCCAGATTCTCCCAGGTGAAGTCCGGATCGTCCCGACCAAAGTGCCCGTGTGCCGCCGTTTTGGCGTAAATGGGTCGCTTAAGCTGCAGGGCATTGATGATGGCCTGCGGGCGCAGGTCGAAGATCTCCGCGATAGCGTCGCTGATCCGCGCCGGGTCCACCGTCTCCGTGCCGAACGTCTCCACGTACGTTCCCACCGGCCGGGCCTTGCCAATGGCGTAAGCGATCTGGATCTCGGCACGGCTGGCCAGCCCCGCTGCCACCACGTTCTTGGCCACCCAGCGCATGGCGTAGGCTGCCGACCGGTCCACCTTGGACGGGTCCTTGCCGGAGAAGGCGCCGCCGCCGTGGCGGGCCATTCCGCCGTAGGTGTCGACGATGATCTTGCGTCCGGTCAGCCCGGCGTCGCCCACGGGTCCCCCCACCACAAAGGCACCGGCCGGATTGAGGATGTTGGTGACATTGGAAATGTCCAGCTCGGAGATCGCCAACACCGGATCGATCACCAGCCGGGCCAGATCTTCCCGGAGCCGGTCCAGCGAGGCGTCCTCGGCGTGCTGGCTCGAGATGACCACCGTCTGCACCGAAACCGGCCGGTCGCCGTCGTACCCCACCGTCACCTGCGTCTTGCCGTCCGGGCGCAGATAGGACAGCTCACCGGACTTGCGGACCTGGGTGAGCCGCTCGGAGAGCCGGTGTGCCAAATAGATGGGGGTCGGCATGTAGGAGGCCGTCTCATTGCTCGCGTAACCGAACATGATGCCCTGGTCCCCTGCACCCTGGCGGTCGTAGTCGTCCAGGGCAGTGCCGTCGCGCACCTCCAGAGCGTTGAACACCCCCTCGAAGATGTCCGGAGACTGCTGCCCGATGGAGACTGAAACGCCGCAGCGTGCTCCGTCAAAGCCGTTCGCGGAGGAGTCGTAACCGATGCCCAGGATGGTTTCGCGGACGATCTGCGGGATCTCCACGTAGGCGTCAGTCGTGACCTCACCAGCCACGTGGACCAGACCGGTGGTGGCCATGGTTTCCACCGCGACGCGCGAATTCGGATCTTTGGCCAGCAGCGCATCGAGGATGGAATCGCTGATCTGGTCGCAGATCTTGTCCGGGTGGCCTTCCGTCACCGATTCGGACGTAAAAAGGCGCAAGGCTCTATTGGGTGCAGTCACTTTCCCACTCTACTGGTATCCGCACTATTGGGTCGGAAGCGGCGACGGCTCCCGCCGCGCAGGCACGTGCCGTGCCGGCTCCTGCAGGGCGGCGGCCACGAGGCCGACGACGGCGCGCGCGACCTGGGTCTTCGACCCCGACACCTCGACGGGGTCGCCTCCGCGCCGGTCCAGGATGGCCACCTGGTTGGTGTCCTGGCCGAACACCTTGTCGTTACCGACCTGGTTGACCACCAGCAGGTCACAACCCTTCCGCTCCAGTTTGGACCGTGCATAGTCCAGCACTCCGCCGCGCTCATCTCCTGTTTCAGCGGCGAAGCCCACAATCAGCTGCGCGCGCTGCGCGGCATTTCGTTCCTGCACCAGTCCGGCCAGGATGTCCGGGTTGCGGACCAGCGTGATCACCGGATCGGCGACGTCGTCGCGCTTTTTGATTTTGCTTCCGGAAGCCTCCGCAGGCCGGAAATCCGCCACCGCCGCGGCCATGATGACAACGTCAGAGTCCAGGGCGGCCTCGGCTACGGCGGCTTGGAGCTGCAACGCTGTTTCCACCGTCACCACCTGCGCGCCGTCCGGGGCGGGCACCTCCATGTGTGCACAGACCAACCGGACCATTGCGCCGGCTTCGAGGGCGGCGGCGGCCAGCGCCACCCCCTGCTTTCCGGAGGACCTGTTGCCCAGGAAGCGGACCGGATCAAGGGGTTCGCGGGTGCCGCCGGCGGTGATGGTCACGGTGCGGCCGGCGAGTGCCAGCGGTGCCGCGTCCCCGAGTGCCGGCGACGGCGCTGGGCTGGACAGCGGATCCTCCACAAGGCGCAGGGCGGCGGCGAAGATATCCTCCGGGTCCGGGAGCCGTCCCGGACCCGAGTCCCGCCCGGTGAGGCGCCCGGAGGCCGGATCCAGTACGGTGATTCCACGGTTGCGCAGGGTGGCCACGTTGGCCTGCGTGGCGGCGTGCAGCCACATTTCGGTGTGCATTGCCGGCGCGAAGAGTACCGGTCCGGAAGCCACCAGCAGCGTATTGGTGAGCAGATCGTCGGCCAGCCCCGCTGCCGCCCTGGCCAGCAGATCCGCCGTCGCCGGGGCCACCACCAACAGCTCCGCCTCCTGGCCCAACCTGACGTGGTTGACCTTCTCGACGTCGTCGAACACGGTGTTGGATACCGGATGGCCGGAAAGCGCCTCCCACGTTGCCACGCCCACAAACCGGGTCGAAGCTTCCGTGGGGATAACGGTGACGCTGTGCCCGGCTTCGGTGAACAGCCGCAGCAGCGACGCGACCTTATAGGCAGCGATCCCGCCGCCAACGCCCAGGACAACCCTCACTGATGCCTTCCTTCGTAGTCCGGGCTGCGGCTTTGACTACTCTGCAGGCTCGACGGGGGTGGAAACCAGCAGGCCTTCGTTGATTTCGCGTAACGCAATGGACAGCGACTTCTCGTTCAGCTTGGTGTCCACCAGCGGGCCGACGTATTCAAAAAGGCCCTCGTGCAGCTGCGCGTAGTACGCATTGATCTGGCGAGCACGCTTGGCACCGAAGATGACCAGGCCGTACTTCGAATCGGCTGCCTTGAGCAGCTCGTCGATGGGCGGGTTGATGATGCCTTCGAGTTGGGTCGACACAAATTCTCCAAAATCCGGTTCGGGACCTGGCGCAGATCAGCGGGGATCTGGCGTCAGTCCCATTAATGAAACGAGCTCGTCTGCCGCCCGTCGGACGTCATCGTTAACGATGGTGTGGTCGAACTCCGGCTCGGCAGCAAGTTCCAGTTTAGCGGTTTCCAGCCGCTGCTGCTGTTCCTCGGGAGTTTCGGTGCCCCGGCCCACCAGCCGGCGGACCATTTCCTCCCAGCTCGGCGGCGCCAGAAAGACAAAATGCGCATCCGGGACGGCGGTTTTGACCTGCCTCGCACCCTGCAGATCAATCTCCAGCAGCACCGACCGGCCCTCCGCGATGGCATGCTTGACCGTGCTCCGCAACGTCCCGTAGCGGTTCTGCCCGTGCACCACGGCCCATTCGAGGAACTCGCCCTGTGCCACCAGCCGGTCGAACTCTTCGGGACTCTTAAAGAAATAGTGAACGCCGTCCACCTCGCCGGGACGCGGCGGGCGGGTGGTCGCCGAGACGGAGAGCCAGACCTGTGGGTAATTGTCGCGAATGTAGGTAGAGACGGTCCCCTTGCCGACGGCGGTCGGGCCGGCCAGGACGGTGAGCCCGGAGCCGGCACGGACAATGGCGGCTGGCTGTTCTTTCCCGGCCACTACGAACGGCCCACGAATTCGACCAGCGCCTTGCGCTGGTGGATTCCGAGTCCACGCACCCTGCGGGTTGTTGCGATGCCAAGCTGATTCATGATCAGCCCGGCACGGACCTTACCTATGCCCGGGAGGGCTTCGAGCAGTTCGGTGACCTTCATCCGGCCAATCGCCTCGTCTGAAGCACCGGAGTCTAGGATTTCCGCCACAGTGGCGTCCCCCGTTTTCAGTTTGTTTTTGATTAGGGCCCGTGCGCTGCGCGCAGCGGCCGCCTTCTTCAGCGCTGCCGTTCTTTCTTCCGCTGTCAAAGGTCGCAAACTCACGTGGAACTCCCTGAAAGCGGTAGGCGGACTGGAGGCGCATCCGACAAGAGGCGCTCCTGAGAAACTTATCCGCACAGAGGCGGCAAAATCAATCCGTGGCGTCGCGCCGCTGCACGGGACCATTGCCGGGGCCGAAAACACGGGCGTACCGTGAGAAGGGGTGGGGAACCAGCCCCAGAAACCTTCCGAGAAGGCGTGGACGGGAACAGCATGGAGAATCCAAAACGGCTTCAGTCCAGCTCCGCGGCAGTCCGGCGTGTCCCCGCCAACGCTGTCATCAACAGCTACGCCGCCTTGCTGCGGGAGGTGCACAGCGCGGGTCTGCTGAACCGCCGCCGAGGCTTCTACATCATGACTTTTGCAGCCCTGTGCGCTGCGCTGGCAGCAAGTTGGGCCGCCCTGGCGCTGCTGCGTCCCTCCTGGTATGTGCTCTTGTTCGCCGCGCTCCTGGGCGTCGTTTTCACCCAGTTTGCCTTCCTGGCCCACGAGGCTTCACACCATCAGATTTTCTCCTCAGCGGCCGTGAACGACTGGAGTGCGCGCGTGATGGGTGTCGCGCTGGTGGGGATCAGCTACGCCTGGTGGATCGACAAGCACGGACGGCACCATGTCAACCCCAACACCGTGGGCAAGGACCCGGACATTGCCTTTGATGCGATTCTATTCACACCCGAGCGTGCCGCGCAGCGGCAAGGATTCAAGGCCGCGCTCACCCGCCGGCAGGGATATCTGTTCTTTCCGCTGCTGCTGCTGGAGGGGTTGAGCCTGCACCTGAAGTCCTTCCAGTACCTTCTGGGCCCCGACAGGGTGAGCTGGGGACGGTTGGAATTGACGCTGATGACTACCCGGTTTGCCCTTTACGCGGGGGGCCTGTTCTGGCTCCTGCCACCGGTCATGGCAGGAGTTTTTATCGCGGTCCAGTTTGCCGTCTTCGGGCTTTACATGGGTGCTTCCTTTGCCCCCAACCACAAGGGCATGGCCATTATCCGGCCGGGCGGCAAGCTCGATTTCCTCAGCCGGCAGGTCCTCACCTCGCGCAACATCCGCGGCGGCTGGTTCATCAACATGCTGATGGGTGGGCTGAACTTCCAAATAGAGCATCATCTGTTCCCGGACATGGCGCGACCTCAGCTGCGCCTGGCCCAGCGCCTGGTCCGCGAACACTGCCATCGGCAGGACATCCGCTACACCCAGACCTCACTGATGCACTCCTACGTCCTGGTGGTCCAGTACCTGAACCGGGTGGGGCTGGCCGCACGCGACCCGTTTGAGTGTCCGGTCGTTTCCCGGCTGCGCCGCTGGTAGGGAGGGCTGCCGCTGGTAGGGAGGGCTGCCGCGGGTAGGGAGGGCTATTGGGATCGTAGTCCGTCGAGGGTCCGCTGGGCCGCATTCCGAAGGGCAGCCAGATCCGGACCCGCGGCCAGGATGCCGCGGCTGGACGTCCCCAACACCTGAGGATAGGCGGGACCGAAGGTGGTCCGTATATCCTCGGCGGTAGCACCTTGCGCGCCCAGGCCGGGTGCCAGGATGGGCCCATGCAGGGACTGCAGGTCGATGTTCAGTTCGGTCAGGGCGGAGCCGACGGTGGCTCCAACCACCAGCCCGACATGGCCCATTCCGTCCCTGGCGGTGCCGGCGATCCTGGTGCGGCGACTTCCGCTTGCGTCCAGGTGGGGAAGGTTTTCCAGATGGAGATGGGTGTCCAGATGGGGAGGGATTTCCTGGTGGAGACGGTTTTCGGCCCCCGCGGCGGCAACAATCCGCTTGGCCACTGAGTCCGTCCCGCCGACGTGCTGGACAGAGGCGCCCTCCGGGTTGGAAGTCAGGGCCAGCACAAACACGCCCCGGCCCGATGCGGCAGCCAGATCCAGCGCCGGCCGGAG
Source organism: Micrococcaceae bacterium (assembly GCA_035999715.1). Classification (GTDB taxonomy): domain Bacteria; phylum Actinomycetota; class Actinomycetes; order Actinomycetales; family Micrococcaceae; genus Arthrobacter_M. Next base: position 7,792 of record DASYGM010000233.1, read on the forward strand.
CGACTCAAAACCAAGGTACGGGCTCAGCGTCACGGCATCCGCGGCCAGCGCGGAACCGTCGCGCAGCCAGGCGTCGGCGTATGCCGCCATGGTGGAGCCGATGTCCCCGCGCTTGGCATCGGCAATGCTGAGGACCCGCGCGCCGGCCGCGGCGGCCAGCAGTTCCTCGAGCACGGCCAGTCCGGCCGACCCATGCCGCTCGTAGAGGGCGACCTGCGGCTTGATGGCGGCGGCAACAGAACCCACGGCCTCCAGAACCGTATGCGAGAACCGCCGCAGCCCCTCGGGAGTGTCCCCGAGTCCCCAGTCCTTCAACAGAGCCGGGTGCGGATCAATGCCTACGCACAGCGGACCGCGGACGTCCATGGCCAGGGCAAGCCGGGCGCCGAAGGGGTCCCGGCCGGACCCGGCCGGCAGCTTAGCCAACGCTGGCCTCCTTCAGCGCGGCCGCGTGTTCCTGCAGGCTGGTGACACTCCACTCGTATGAGCGCATTGCCTCAATCGCCTGGACCGCGACGTTGAACTCGGCCACCGTGGTGATGCAGGGACGGCCATTGGAGACGGCCGCCGCCCGGATCTCGTATCCGTCGCCGCGGGCTTCTCCGCCGGAGGGGGTGTTGAAGATCATATCGATCTCCCCGTTGTTGATCAGATCGGTGATGGTCCCCTCACCCTCAGAGGAGACCCCCTCCCCCACCTTGCGCACCGTGGTGGCGTGGATGCCGTTGCGCCGCAGCACATCCGCAGTGCCGCCGGTAGAGAGGATCTCGAAGCCCAGGTCCGCCAGCCGTTTCACCGCCATGATGATGGAGCGCTTGTCCCGGTTGGCCACCGAGACAAAGACCTTGCCCTCGGTGGGCAACGCATTGTTGGCCGCGGCCTGGCTCTTGGCGAAGGCGGTGTCGAAGTGCTTGTCGATGCCCATCACCTCGCCGGTGGAGCGCATCTCCGGACCCAGCAGGGAGTCGACGACGGTGCCTTCCGGCGTGCGGAAGCGGTTGAACGGCAGTACCGCCTCCTTCACCGCCACCGGAGCACTCAACGGCAGGCTGCCGCCGTCGCCCGTCTCCGGCAGCAGGTGGTGCACGCTGCGCAGGTGGCTGATCGGTACGCCCGTGCCGATCAGGGCGGCCGCCTTGGCCATCTGGACGCCAGTGGCCTTGGAGACAAACGGCACCGTCCGGGAGGCGCGCGGGTTGGCCTCCAGGACATAGAGCACGTCGGAGGCCAGCGCGAACTGGATGTTGATCAGCCCGCGCACCCCCACGCCCTCGGCAATGGCCAGCGTTGCGGTCCGGACGCGGTCCAGCACGTCCTGGCCCAGCGTGATAGGCGGCAGCACGCAGGCCGAGTCGCCGGAGTGGATGCCGGCCTCCTCGATGTGCTCCATGATCCCGCCCAGGTACATTTCCTTGCCGTCGTACAGGGCGTCGACGTCAATTTCGATGGCGTCCTCGAGGAATCGGTCAATCAGCACCGGATGGTCCTCGGTGATCTCGGTCGCGTTGGCGATGTAGCGCGAAAGATGGGCCTCATCGTAGACGATTTCCATCCCGCGGCCACCCAGCACGTAGGACGGGCGCACCAGTACGGGGTAGCCGATCTCATCCGCGATCGTCTTGGCATCGGCGAAGGAAACGGCAGTCCCGTTCTTGGGTGCGATCAGGCCGGCCTTGTCCAGCACCCGGCTGAACATGCCGCGGTGCTCCGCCAGGTCGATGGCCGCCGGCGAAGTGCCGAGGATGGGGACGCCGGCGTCGGCCAGGGCCTGCGCCAGCTTCAGCGGGGTCTGGCCGCCCAGCTGGACGAACACACCCATCACCCCGCCGGTGCGCTCCTCCGCGGCGATGACCTCCAGCACGTCCTCCAGCGTCAGCGGCTCAAAGTACAGCCGGGTGGAGATGTCGTAGTCGGTGGAGACGGTTTCCGGGTTGCAGTTGACCATCACCGTCTCGTAGCCCGCCTTGCGCAGCGCCATCGAGGCGTGCACGCAGGAGTAGTCGAACTCGATGCCCTGGCCGATCCGGTTGGGCCCGGAGCCCAGGATGATCACCGATGGTTTGGCGTGCAGGTCCACCTCGTCCTCCTCGTCATAGGAGGAGTAGTGGTAGGGCGTATAGGCCGCGAACTCCGCCGCGCAGGTGTCCACGGTCTTGTAGACCGGGCGGATGTCCAGGGCTTGGCGGACCCCGCGCACCACGTCTTCCGAGTGATGGGTCAGCGCACCGATCTGCTCGTCGGAGAAGCCGTGCCGCTTGGCCCGGCGCAGCATCTGCGGCGTCAGCGCGGTGGCGCTGCGGATCTCCCGGGCGACCTCGTTGAGCAGCTGAAGCTGGTCCAGGAACCAGGGGTCGATCTTGGTGGCCTCGTAGAGTTCCTCGACGCTGGCTCCGCCCAGCAGGGCGCGCTGGACCTGGGAGAGGCGCTCCGTCGTCGGCCGCTTGGCCGCCTCGACCAGCTCCGGAACGTCCAGTTCATTGACGGAGCTGAAGTCCAGGCTCGCGCCCTTTTGCTCCAGCGACCGCAGCGCCTTCTGCAGCGCCTCGGTGAAGTTGCGGCCCATCGCCATCGCCTCCCCCACGCTCTTCATGGTGGTGGTCAGCGTGGGGTCTGCGGCCGGGAACTTCTCGAAGGCAAAGCGCGGAACCTTCACGACGACGTAGTCCAGGGTCGGCTCGAAGGAGGCCGGCGTCTTCTTCGTGATGTCGTTGGGGATCTCATCCAGGGTGTAGCCCAGTGAGAGCTTGGTGGCGATCTTCGCGATTGCGAACCCGGTGGCCTTGGACGCAAGCGCGGAGGACCGCGAGACGCGCGGGTTCATTTCGATCACGACGACGCGCCCGGTGTCAGGCTCAACCGCGAACTGGATGTTGCAGCCGCCGGTGTCCACGCCCACCTCGCGGATCACCGCGATGGAAATGTCCCGCAGCCGCTGGTATTCGCGGTCCGTCAGGGTCAGGGCGGGGGCAACCGTGATGGAGTCGCCGGTGGGCGTGCACACCGGGTCAACGTTTTCGATGGAGCAGACAACCACGACATTGTCGTTCTTGTCCCGCATCATCTCCAGTTCGTATTCCTTCCAGCCCAGGATGCTCTCCTCGAGCAGCACCTCGGTGGTGGGGCTGTACTGCAGGCCCTGGCCCACGATCCGGCGCAGGTCCCCCTCGTTGTAGGCCAGACCGGAGCCCAGACCGCCCATCGTGAAGGAGGGACGGACCACCATCGGGTAGCCCAGATCCTGGGCG
>DASYGM010000257.1:0-24689 GCA_035999715.1 Micrococcaceae bacterium
ATTATGGAAGCAGCGAAGACGGACCCCATCTTCGCTTCAGGGCCGCTGCCCACCCACAATCATCGGGCAGCGCCACAAGAAATGAGGTTTGGACGTGTTCCAAAGAGACCAGAATCCCCACATCCTGAGCGGGCTGACCGACCAGCGTCCGGACCGGGACCCCGACGAGACGGCGGAGTGGGTTGAGTCCCTCGATTCGCTGATCAGGGAGCAGGGCACCGAACGTGCCCAGTACATCATGCGTTCGCTGCTGCAGCGCGCCGGCGCCCAGAGCGTCGGCGTACCGATGGTGACCACCACCGACTACGTGAACACCATCCCGGCCGACCAGGAACCCGATTTCCCCGGCGACGAGGACATCGAACGGCGCTACCGCCGGTGGCTGCGCTGGAATGCCGCGATCATGGTGCACCGCTCCCAGCGCCCGGACATCGGCGTCGGCGGCCACATCTCCACCTATGCCGGCGCCTCCACGCTGTACGAGGTCGGCTTCAACCACTTCTTCCGCGGCAAGGACCACCCAGGCGGCGGGGACCAGGTCTTCTTCCAGGGCCACGCCTCCCCCGGCATGTACGCCCGCGCCTTCCTCGAAGGCCGGCTCACCGAAGAGGACCTGGACGGCTTCCGGCAGGAAAAGTCCAAGGAGGGCCACGCGCTGTCCTCCTATCCCCATCCGCGGCTGATGCCCAAGTTCTGGGAATTCCCCACTGTATCCATGGGCATCGGACCGATGAACGCGATCTACCAGGCTCAGTCCAACCGCTACCTGCACAACCGCGGCATCAAGGACACCTCCGACCAGCAGGTCTGGGCGTTCCTGGGCGACGGCGAAATGGACGAGCCCGAATCCCGCGGCCTGCTCCAGCTCGCGGCCAATGACAAGCTGGACAACCTGAACTTCGTGATCAACTGCAACCTGCAGCGCCTGGACGGACCGGTGCGCGGCAACGGCAAGATCATGCAGGAACTGGAGGCCTTCTTCCGCGGTGCCGGCTGGAACGTCATCAAGGTAGTTTGGGGCCGGGAGTGGGACGACCTGCTGGCCAAGGACAGCGACGGATCGCTGGTGAACATCATGAACACCACCGTGGACGGCGACTACCAGACCTACAAGGCCGAGTCCGGCGGCTTTGTCCGCGACCACTTCTTCGGCCAGACCCCGCAGACCAAGGAACTGGTCGCGGACCTGACCGATGACCAGATCTGGAACCTCAAGCGCGGCGGGCACGACTACCGCAAGGTCTACGCCGCCTACAAGGCCGCCACCGAATTCAAGGGCAAGCCCAGCGTGGTGCTGGTCAAAACTGTTAAGGGTTATGGGCTGGGCAAGCACTTCGAGGCCCGCAACGCCACGCACCAGATGAAGAAGCTGACGCTGCAGGACCTCAAGGACTTCCGCGATCTGCTCCGGATCCCGATCAGCGATGAGGTGCTGGAAAAGGACCCATACCGTCCGCCGTACTTCCACCCCGGGATGGACGCCCCAGAGGTGGCGTACCTGTTCAACCGGCGCGGCCAACTTGGCGGTTCGGTGCCGGAACGGCGCAGTTCCCATGCGCCGCTGGCGGTGCGGGATTCGACGAGCTTTGAGGTGGCCAAGCGCGGCTCCGGCAAGCAGCAGGCGGCCACCACTATGGCCTTTGTCCGGCTGTTCAAGGAACTGATGCGGGACAAGGAATTCGGCAGCCGGATAGTCCCGATCATTCCGGATGAGGCGCGCACCTTCGGCATCGATGCTTTCTTCCCGACGGCGAAGATCTACAACCCCAGCGGGCAGAACTACCTGTCCGTGGACCGCGACCTGGTGCTTGCCTACAAGGAGTCCATCTCCGGCCAGATTGTGCATGCAGGCATCAACGAGGCCGGTTCGGTGGCCGCCTTCACCGCGGCCGGAACCTCCTACGCCACGCACGGCGAACCGCTGATCCCGGTCTACGTCTTCTACTCCATGTTCGGCTTCCAGCGCACCGGCGACGCCTTCTGGGCCGCAGGGGACCAGATGGCCCGGGGCTTCGTCATCGGTGCCACCGCCGGACGGACCACGCTCACAGGCGAAGGCCTGCAGCACGCGGACGGGCACTCCCCGCTGCTGGCCTCCACCAACCCGGCCGTGATCACCTACGACCCCGCCTACGGCTACGAAATAGGCCACATTATGCGCGCCGGGCTGGAGCGCATGTACGGCGGGAAGCACGCCGATCCGAACGTCATGTACTACCTCACGGTGTACAACGAGCCGATCACCCAGCCTGCCGAACCGGAAAATCTGGATGTTGAGGGCCTGCTCAAGGGTATATACCTGCTGGCGCCCGGCTCGTCGAAGGGTCCGCGGACCCAGCTGCTGGCCTCCGGTGTCGCAGTTCCGTGGGCCCTGGCCGCCCAGCGGATCCTGGCCGAGGACTGGGGCGTTTCCGCGGACGTCTGGTCGGTGACCTCGTGGAATGAACTGCGCCGCGACGGGCTCGAAGCCGAGGAGCAGGAATTCCTGGATCCCTCCGCGCCGCCCCGGCTGCCGTTCGTGACGGCGCAGTTGCAGGACAGCAGTGGTCCCGTGATAGCGGTCAGCGACTATATGAAGGCCGTGCCGGACCAGATCCGGCAGTTCGTTCCGGGCGACTACGCCGTGCTGGGGGCGGACGGCTTCGGATTCTCCGACACCCGCCAGGCCGCCCGCCGCTTCTTCAAGATCGACAGCCATTCCGTCGTCGTCCGGGCCCTGCAGCTGCTGGCCAAGCGCGGCGAGGTCAGTGCCGACGCACCCGCCCGAGCCATGGAGCAATACCGGCTGCACGATGTCAACGCCGGAACCACCGGCACCGCCGGCGGCGACAGCTAATCGGTTGAGGTGGCACTTCGCGCCCATGTTTTCGAAAACATGGGCGCGAGCTGCCACCTCAACCAGCCGTTGACCGCCCGGGAGTCCAACGCCTAAATTTGACCATGGCCGTCGTCGGCGGCCGACCTGGATCAGCAGACAGGGCAACACTGAGCTGGCACCCAACCGGTGTCGGCTTCTTAATGCCGGAACCGGACTACCAGCCCCTGCGAACAAAGGATCCAGCATGGCCAACACCGGTCCCCACGCCCCCGATCACACACAGTCCCCGCGCTCCCGGACCCGGCTGTGGATCAAAAACCCCCTCGGCGCCTTCAGCGCCAATGACTTGGATGCCTCCGGCGGACTCGTCGTCAGCGGCGGCATTATTGCCGAGGTCCTCGGAGCCGGCCAGCAGCCCGCCACGCCCTGCGACGAGGTTTTCGACGCCAGCGCCCACGTGCTCACGCCGGGACTGGTCAACACGCACCACCACTTCTACCAAACGCTTACCCGTGCCTGGGGACCGGTGGCCAACGTGGAACTTTTCCCGTGGCTGACCAACCTCTACCCGGTCTGGGCGAGGCTTTCCCCGCGGGACCTGGAGTTGGCCACCACGGCGGCGCTGGCTGAGCTGCTGCTCTCCGGCTGCACCACCGCCGCGGACCACCACTATCTCTTCCCGCAGGGCCTGGATGAGGCAGTGGACATTCAGGTCGCGGTGGTCCGGCAGCTGGGCATGCGGGCCATGCTGAGCCGCGGCTCCATGTCTCTGGGCGAAGACGACGGCGGCCTCCCGCCCAGGACCACGGTGCAGCAGGCGGAGGTGATCCTGGCCGACAGCGAGCGGCTGATCGGGCGCTACCACGAGCGCGGTGACGGCGCGGTGATCCAGATTGCGTTGGCCCCCTGCTCACCGTTTTCGGTCACCCGCGAGCTGATGGCCGCCAGCGCGGATCTCGCGCAGCTCCACGATGTGCGGCTGCATACCCACCTGGCCGAGACGCTGGACGAGGAGGACTTCTGCAAGGAGATGTTCGGACAGCGGCCGCTGGACTATTTGGAGAGCGTCGGCTGGCTGACCGGCCGCACCTGGCTGGGGCACGGCATTCATTTCGACGACGAGGAGATCGCCCGCCTGGGCGCTGCCGGCACCGCCGTCGCGCATTGCCCGACCTCCAACATGCGGCTGGCCTCGGGAACCGCCCGGGTCCTGGAACTGGAGGCCGCGGGTGTGCCGGTGGGTTTGGGGGTGGACGGATCCGCCTCCAATGACGCCTCCAACATGATCCTGGAGGCACGGCAGGCCCTCTATCTGCAGCGGCTGCGTTACGGCGCCGCGGCGGTCACCTGCGAACGAGCCCTGGGCTGGGCCACCCGTGGCTCGGCGAGCGTGCTGGGCCGCCGCGACATCGGCCAACTGGCCCCTGGGCTGCAGGCCGACCTGGCCCTGTTCCGGCTAGATGAGCTGCGGTTCTCCGGCAGTCACGACCCGGTGGCCGCGCTGCTGCTCTGCGCTGCCGATCGCGCGGACCGGGTGATGGTCGGCGGAATTTGGCGCGTCCTGGACGGCCAGATCCCCGGCCTGGACCTGGCCGGGCTGATTGCCGATCACAGCCGCTCCGCCCGCAGGCTGGTCAACGGCTAGCCCGGCATCCCGCCGTCCAGCCCCCGCCGTTGAGTGCACAGTTCGCGCCCATGTTCTCGAAAACATGGGCGCGAACTGCCATCTCAACGGTGGGGGTGGGGGCTGCCTATAGTGGGGTCATGACTTCCAGGCCGACGACGGCGGTGCTGCTGGCTGCGGGGGCGGGCACCCGGCTGGGCCGTGGACCCAAGGCCCTGCTCCCCTTCCGCGGCAGCACGTTGGTGGAGCGCCTCGCGCGGGTGCTGCGCGACGGCGGCTGCCGGGAAACCGTCGTCGTGCTCGGGGCCGGCGCCCCGGATGTGCGCGCCCGCACCGACCTGTCCGGGCACCGGGTGCTGGACAACCCGCGCTGGGAGGAGGGACTGAGCACGTCCTTCGCTGCGGGAGTGGCCGCTGTAGCACCCGGAGACGACGTGCTGGTGGCGCTGGTGGATCAGCCCCGGCTCGCCGCCGGCACCGTGGCCCGGCTACTGTCCCGGCACCGCGCGGAACGGGTCACCGTGGCCGGCTACCGGGGACCGGACGGCGCGCTGCAACGCGGACATCCGGTCCTCTTCAGCCGTGCTCTGGCCGATGAGGCGGCGGCCATGGCATCCGGCGACGGTGGGGCGCGCAACTTCCTGCGCGCCCACCCGGGGCTGATCGATCTGGTGGACTGCGGCGGCCCCTCCGATGGGGCGGACGTGGACACCGAAGGCCAATTGCACCTGCTGGAGGAATGGTAGGGAGGCAAATTTACACTGCGCAACTTTACACTGCACAACAGATCATGGTGCGGGTGTGGCTGCAGTAACTCCTGCTGCCTCCAATTCCCCATCCGGTTCGCCCAGCTGTTCCGGAGTGTAAACAGCAGCCTCCCGCAGGCCCAGATAGATGCGGTCCCGGGCCAGCGGCAGTTCGCTGAACCGGACGCCGGTCGCGTTGCGGATGGCGTTGGCCATTGCCGGTGCCACCGGATTGAACGGGCTCTCGCTCATTGACTTTGCCCCCAACGGGCCCATAGCGTCCGTGGTGTCAGCGAAGTACACCTCGCTGCGGGGCACATCGGCGAACGTCGGGATATGGTACTGGCGCAGGATATCCGTCTGCACCCTGCCGTCTGCCCCGATCCGGACCTCCTCATACAGCGCCGCACCCAGCGCCTGGGCAATGCCGCCCTCGATCTGGCCCCGGCACTGCCGCGGGTTCACCACGACACCGGCGTCCGCGGCCTGCACGCTCTGAAGGATGCGCAGCTCGCCGGTTCCGGTGTTCACCGCCACCAAGAAGCCGTGGACATTGAACGCCACGGACCGTGGCGAACCGTGCCAGCGCCCCTGCGCCTCCAGTGAAAGACCTCGTTCCTGCGCCTGCCGGTGCAGCTCGGTCAGGGCGATGCCGGTTCCGGCGCAGTCCACCGCGTCCGTCCCTGGAACGCACTGGGATGCCGGAACCCCGCTAAGCTCCGCGGCGAACTGACGGATCCGTGCGGCCAGTTCCTCCGCCGCGGCCAGCGTGGCCTTGCCGGCCACCACCGTCCCGGTGGAACCGAAGGCGCCGGTATCGTGCTCGGTCAGGTCCGTGTCCGACTGCCGGACCTGCACCCGCTGCGCCGCGGTGCCCAGCGCCGTGGCCACCAGCTGGGCGTGCACCGTCGTCGTGCCGTTGCCGAACTCCGCCGTGCCCACGTCCACCCGGTAGCCTCCGTCGGGCAGCAGCCGCAGCCGGCTGTGCGCGAAGTGCCCGCGCGGGGGGACCGTGTCGATCATGGACAGCGCAGTCCCGGTCCCCGTCACCCAGTCCGGGCCCAGTTCCGCCAGCCCCGCCTGCCGGTAGCGCTCCCGGCCGCGCTCCAGCGCGTCGGCCACCAGCTCGATGCACTGGTCCAGCCCGTAGCTGCCGTAGAGCACATCCTTCTCCGGCTCCGGATGGCTGGAGAGCATCGGATCGCCCCGGCGGATAATGTTGCGGCGGCGGAACTCCATCGGGTCCATGCCAATGCCCGCAGCGAGCTCATCAATAGCGGATTCGACGGCGAAAATCATCTGGCTCAACCCGTAGCCGCGGAAGGCCCCGGCCGGAACGGTATTCGTGTACACCGCCCGGGCATCCACCTTCTTGTTCTCGCACCGGTAGACCGCCAATGATTCGCCGCAGCCGTGGAACATGACGCCGGGTCCGTGGTTGCCGTACGCGCCGGTATTGGTCAGTACGTCCACCTGCAGCGCGGTCAGCGTCCCGTCGAGCCGGGCACCGGCCCTGAGCCGGATCCGGAACGGGTGCCGGGTGGTGGATGCGGTGAGCTGTTCGGTCCGGGTGTATTCCAGCTGGACGGGACGGTGCAGCTTCAGCGCGGCCAGTACGACGACGTCCTCGGTGAGCATTTCCTGCTTGCCGCCGAATCCACCGCCGACCCGGCCGGCCACGACCCGCAGCCGCTCGGCGGGCAGGCCGAAGACCCGGCACAGCGCACGGCGGGTCAGGAAGGGCGTCTGCGTAGAGGAGCGAACCACCAGGCGGGCGTTCGGCCCGGCCAGACGGCCAGCGGCGACCGCCATGCCGGTGACACCGTCGTCGGGGACCGCCGCGCCGCCGCCGTCCGCAACGCCGTCGTCGTTGTCGTCGTCGTCCTCAAAATATGCAATCGCGGCGTGCGTCTCCAGCGAGGTGTGCTGGACCCTTTGCGTGCGGTAAACCTTCTCGTGGACCACATCCGCGTCCCGGAAGCCCGCCGCCAGGTCCCCCAGCTCGGAGTGCAGCTCAGCGACCACATTTCGGGCCGGCGAGGCGATCCGGGACAGCTCCGCGTCTTTGTCCCCGTGCACCGCCGGAGCCCCCGCAAGCACTGCCAGTTCCGGATCGAAAACCGGGTCCAGGAGCTCATAATCCACCACCACGGCCCGCACTCCGGCCTCGGCCTGGGCCACGCTGTCCGCCACCACAGCCGCCACCCGCTGGCCGGTGTAGCGCACCACCGTGTCCAGCACCCGGGTGTCGTCCGGATCATCGGTGTAGAGCTCGTGCTGGGCGGTGGAAAACAGCTGCTCCGGGGCGTCCTTGTGGGTGAACACGGCGCGGACTCCGGGCAGCTGCAACGCCGCGCTGGCGTCGATGGCCCGGATCCTGGCATGCGGGTGCGGCGAGCGCACCAGCTTCATGTGCAGCAGCCCGGGCAACCGGTCCGCGGGCACGTCCAGGGTGTAGCGGGCCCTGCCGGTGACAATGTCCCGCCCAGCCGGCGCCGGAACGTTGTCGCCCAGCTGCTGCGCACCGTCCGGCTGGGCCGTGGAAACACCGCAGACGGCGTCCTCGATCGCGGCGTAGCCGGTGCAGCGGCAGAGGTTTCCCTTCAGGTTCCGCGGCAGGTTCTCCTTCTGCGCCTGGTCCAAGGCGGCCGCGGTCATCAGCATCCCGGCCGTGCAGAACCCGCATTGGAATCCCTGCGCGGCCAGGAACTGCTCCTGCATCGGATGCAGGCCGTCCGGGCCGGCCAGCCCTTCGATGGTGGTGACGCTGCGTCCCTCGGCGCGGACCGCCGGGTAGATGCAGCTGTGCACGGGTTTACCGTCCACGTGTACGGTGCAGGCGCCACAGTCCCCACCGTCGCATCCTTTTTTCACGCCCAGTGCGCCCTGCTCGCGCAGGAAGGTGCGCAGGCACTGCCCGGCCCTCGGCTGGTCCCTGGCGGGGGCTCCGTTGATGTCAATGGCCATGGTCAGGCACCTCTTCCGGCGGTATAGGCGGCTGGCTGCTGGTCCAGCAGTTCGGCCCGGATTTCCTCCGCCAGCCGGTAGGTCATGTCACGGCGCCACTGCGGCAGGCCGTGAATGTCGTCGTGGTAGAGCTCTGTCGGGATGGCTTGGTCGATCGCGGTGCGCAGGGCGGCGGCGTCCGGACCGGCTGAGGGACCGAACCGCAGCTGCACCGGCCGCCTGGTGGAAGCGGTCACCGTCAGGACAATGCCGCCGCCGTCGCCTCGACGCCCGATCAGCAGTACGCCCGAGCGACCCAGATTGCTCAGCGAGAGCCGGCGGAAGGCCACCTGCGAGGCAAGCGCCGCGGCGGGCAGGAAAACACTGCGCAGCAGCTCCCCCGGCCGCAGGGCGTTGCGCCCGTCTCCGGTGACCAGCTCGGCCACCGGGAGGGTTCGGCGGCCGCCGCCCGGGGTCAGGATGGTGGCCACCCCGTCCAGTGCGGCGCACAGTGAGGTCATCGGCCCGGCGGGAAGTGAGGTGCAGATGTTCCCGCCCACCGTGGACATGTTCCAGATCTTGAAGGACGCCACGAAGGAGTCGCAGCACTGGCGCACCAGGGCCAGCGCCGGCCACCGCTCGGCCAGCGTGCCGCCGTCGTCGTCCGCCGGCCCGCCACCATCAGCCGGCCCGCCGCCCTCAGCCGGCCCGCCGTCGCCCGCCAATCCGGGCAGCTCATACAGCTCAGCAATCGTGCAGCTGGCCGCAAGTTCAATTCCGTCGTCGGTGACGGTGATCGCCGGCCAGCCCGCGGTACTGATGTCCAGCAGCCGGGTCAGCACGGTGCTGCCGTAGGAGAACAGCACCGTTCCGCCGGCCAGCCAGGCGTCCCCCTCCCGCCACTGGTCCGGGTCGGCCGTGGGGACCACGGCTTGGATGGTGTTCATGTCCATGGGTGCCTCCTAGGCGGATACCAGGGCGCCGGGGATTGCGGTGCCAGCTGCTGGGGTGGTGCGGTGGATGGCGCCGGTGCCATCGCGCAGGGAACGGGTTGTGGCGGGTCCGGACGGCCCCGAGGGGTTGGCGCTGGACCGGCACGCGACAATCTCCGCGGTGATCGAGACGGCGACCTCGGCTGGGGTCACGGCCCCCAGGTCCAGGCCGATCGGGGCGTGCAGCCGGGCCAGCTTTTCCGGGTCTGCGCCGGCCGCCAGCAGGGCCGTGACGCGGTCCCGGTGGCTTTGGCGGGATCCCATTGCGCCCAGATAGGCCAGTTCCAACCCCAGCGCCTCATGCAGCAGCGGCACATCGAATTTGGGGTCGTGGCTGAGCACGCAAACCACGGAGCGCGCGTCGATCCGCCCGGCCTCCGCCTCGGTGCGCAGGTAGCGGTGTGGCCAGTCCACCACCACGTCGGCGCTGCGGAAGCGTTCCTGCCGGACGAAGACTGGACGCGCGTCGCAGAGGGTGACGTGGTATCCCAGCAGCTGCGCGGCGGGCAGCAGCGCGGCGCCGAAATCGTTGGCGCCGAAGATGAGCATCCTGGCTGGCGGCAGCTGGCTTTCCAGCAGCAAGGTGGGTGCGTTGTCCGTGCACGGCTCTGTCTGCGGCGCCAGCCGCACCAGCCCGCTCTGGCCGCCATGGAGCATCGGCACCAACTGCCGTGCGGCACTGCGTGCCAGCGCAGTGCCGAGCATCCCCACCAGTTCCGCGCACAGCTCGGCCTCACCGATGTCCTGCGGAAGGGGGACGACGACGGCGGCCCCCGCACCGTCGTCGAGCCTTCTGATCAGCGCGGGGCGGCCGGCAGGGCTCCCTGCCGGGACGGACGCCAGCCCGGCCAGACCGAGGAAGGAGCCCGGGCCGGCGGAAGGTGCGGAACTGTCCGAAGCCGCGGATCCCGCGCCGGCTTTGCTGCACGGGTATGGCTGGATGTGCACCTCCAGGCTTCCGCCGCAGGTCAGTCCCGCGGCGAAGGCATCCTCGGTACCGTACCCGAAGTGCTCGGTCCGGACCTGTCTGCTGTCCATCGTCTCCAGTGCCGCCTCGATGACCGCGCCTTCGACGCAGCCTCCGGACAGCGAGCCCAGCACCGCCCCAGCGGCGGAAACCAGCATGGAGGTACCCACCGGGCGCGGGACCGAACCCTCGGCGCTGATGATCGTGGCAACTGCCAATGGTCCGGCTCCCGCCGTCGGCAACCAGGTGGTTAGGGACGGGATCAGTTCCAACATGGTTTTCTCACTTCCTTCTCCCTGCCGGCACCTGCAGCTGTAGGTGCCGGCTGTCGGTGCGGGAGCGCTTCCACAGGCTATTCGGCCATCCAAGCACTCGGCGGACCCCGTGCAAAGAGGGACCGGGTGCCTGCCCGGACCTAGTACGCGATGCGGGTTTCGAGTGTGGTCCACGCTTCGAACGGGGCCACGGCAGCTACCGTCCCCGCGTCCAGCTGGCGGACCGGCATCAGCCGCTCGGCCACCGGCGTTTCGAAGTAGTTGTAGAACGCTGCGTCGTCAAAGCCGGCCCTGGCCGCATCGTGGCGGTCGGCGGCGAAGTAGACGTGTTCCACCCGGGCCCACAGAGCCGACGCCAGGCACATGGGGCAGGGCTCGCAGCTGGTGTAGAGGACTGCGCCGCTCAGATCGAAGGTGCCCAGCTGGGAGCAGGCGTTGCGGATGGCGGTGACTTCGGCGTGCGCGGTGGGGTCATTGGTGGCCGTCACGCGGTTGACGCCGTCGAACACCTGGCCGTCCGGGGTGACGATGACGGCGCCGAACGGCCCGCCGCTGTTGAGGACATTAGCCGATGCCAGCTCAATGGCCCGGGCCAGGTGCTGCTGGCCGGTGAGGATGCTTTTCATGGCGACTCCCTTATGCTTCTTAAGCTGCCGGGAGGCGCGCGGACGGGACAATTACCGGTCGGCACCTTACCTGGCAGAAAATGCGTTGAAGGTTAAGTTGCGCCTGGTAGATAGCGACCTTGCACAGGTGCCCGCCTTTGGCTGTGATAATGCTAGCACCTGTGAAGCGAGCCACACCACATATTTGGAAATTTTCTTCCGGACTGTGAAACTCTCCCGCTTAGTTGCGGTTCATCTCATCGGAGATGACCCGGGCGGCCTGCTGCAGCAGCGGCACCGCCCGCTCGGCGAAGGAATCGTCCACCCGGGACACCGGGCCGGAGACGGAGATGGCCGTGGGCGTGGGGGCCAGCGGCACCGCCATCGCGAAGCAGCGCACGCCGATCTCCTGCTCGCCGTCGTCGATCGAGTAGCCGCGTTCGCGGATCCGGTCCAGTTCCTTAAGCAGGTCGTCGACGTCGCCGATGCTCATCTCCGTGGGGCGCGGCATCCCGGCCCGGGAAACAATTCCGCGCACCACCTCGTCGTCCAGCTGGGCCAGGATGGCCTTGCCCACCCCCGTGTCGTGGGTGTGTGCGCGCCGGCCGACCTCGGTGAACATACGCATCGAGTGCGGGGACGGCACCTGTGCCACGTAGATGACCATGTCTGAGTCCAGCACCGCCATATTGGAGGTCTCGCCCAAGGTGTCGACCAGGGACTTGAGCTGCGGCCGGGCCAGGGCCCCTAGCTGCTTGTTGGCACCCTCACCGAGGCGGATCAGCCGGGGGCCCAGCGCGTAGCGGCGGTTGGCCAGCTGACGCAGATAGCCCATGGTCACCAGGGTGCGCAGCAGCCGGTGGATGGTGGGCAGCGGCAGGTCGGTCGACGACGACAGCTCGCTGAGCGTGACCTCTCCCCCGGCGTCCGTGATCAGTTCGAGCAGCTCGAACACACGCTCGACGGACTGGACGCCGCCGGATGGTTTGTCGGCCATGTCTGATGCTCTCCTGATGGTTGTGCCTGTCGCTGTTTTGGCGGATGCTGGAATTTGGTGGCAACTCTTATCCACATCGTGAAAAAGTCGCCCTCAGCTCCCAACATACAGTACGGCGGCCTAGGTGGAGGCAAAAACCCTCACGTCTTGTATTTCCACTTCGCAGATAATAATATCCATAATACGAAAACGACCTAGCAGGAACGGAAGCCGGACCACCGGCACCAGGAGGAGCATCAATGGCGAACCCCAGCCCCGGAAATTCGATCACCCTGCGCGTGGAGGCTCCGTCGAGCTTCAGCGCCACCAGCGAACTGGCCGCCGCAGTGGGCGCCGCGGGCGCAGCCATCACCGCCCTGGACGTGACAGAATCACACCACGAGACCCTCGTCGTCGACGTCACCTGCAACACCACCGATGACGCCCACGCGGCGCGGGTGAAGGATGCGCTCAATGCCCTCGATGGCGTCACGGTCCGCAAGGTCTCCGACCGCACTTTCCTGATGCACCTGGGCGGCAAGCTCGAGGTCGTCCCCAAGGTGGCCCTGCGCAACCGCGACGACCTCTCCCGCGCCTACACCCCCGGCGTCGCCCGCGTCTGTATGGCCATCGCGGAGGACCCGGCGGCCGCCCGGAACCTGACCGTCAAGCGCAACACCATCGCCGTCGTCACCGACGGCTCCGCCGTGTTGGGCCTGGGCAACATCGGCCCCGCCGCCGCCCTGCCGGTCATGGAGGGCAAGGCCGCGCTGTTCAAGCAGTTCGCCAACGTGGATGCCTGGCCGGTCTGCCTGGACACCCAGGACACCGAGGAAATCATCATGATCGTCAAGGCGCTGGCACCGGTCTACGGCGGCGTCAACCTGGAGGACATCGCCGCCCCGCGCTGCTTTGAGATCGAGAACCGGCTGCGCGAGGAACTGGACATCCCGGTCTTCCACGATGACCAGCACGGAACGGCCATCGTCACCCTGGCCGCGCTGGTGAACGCGCTGCGCGTGGTGGACAAGGAGATCGGCGAGGTCAAGATCGTGGTGGCCGGCGTCGGCGCCGCGGGCAACGCCATCATCCAGTTGCTCAAGGCGCAGGGCGCGGCGAACATCATCGCCTGCGGACGCAACGGCGCGATCCACCGCGGCGAAAGCTACACCGACGCACACCGCACCTGGCTGGCGGAGAACACCAACCCGGACAACTTCAGCGGCACACTGCATCAGGCGGTGGCCGGCGCGGACGTCTTCATCGGCGTCTCCGGGCCCAACATCCTGGGCGAGGAGCAGGTGGCCAGCATGGCGGAGGACTCCATCGTCTTCGCGATGGCCAACCCGACCCCCGAGGTGGATCCGGCCATCGCCTCCAAGTACGCCGCCGTCGTCGCCACCGGGCGCAGTGACTTCCCCAACCAGATCAACAACGTGCTGGCCTTCCCCGGCTTCTTCCGCGGCCTCCTGGATGCCGGGGTCTCCGACATCACCCCGAATATGCTGGTGGCAGCGGCGGAGGCCATTGCCAACCGCGTTGCCGACGACGAGCTGAACGCCAGCTTCATCATCCCCAGCGTGTTCGACCCGCATGTGGCCGCCGACGTCGCCGCCGCGGTAGCGGCCGCCGCCGCGGAAAACAGCCAGCGGGCGGAATCCGGCTCCGTCCTGGCAACCCAGAACGCCTAACCCGCCAGCAGCCACCAGCCAGCAGCCACCAGCCAGACTTCAAGCAGAAAGAGATCCGCACCATGGCCATCTCATTGACCGATCCGCAGCCCATCGAGCGGGCCCAGGAAATCCTCACCCCGGAGGCACTGGCCTTCATCGAGGCACTGCACCGGCGCTTCGCCGCCACCCGTGCGGAACGGCTGGCGGACCGGGCGGAGAAGCGCCGGGAAGTGGCCCGCACCGGCCGCCTGGACTTCCTGCCGGAAACCAAGGACGTCCGCGAAGGCCGCTGGCAGGTTGCGGCCGCACCGGCCGCCCTGCAGGACCGCCGGGTGGAAATGACCGGACCGGCCTCGCCGGCCAAGATGGCCATCAATGCGCTCAACTCCGGTGCCAAGATCTGGCTCGCGGACCTGGAGGACGCCAGCACACCGACCTGGCCCAACGTCGTTGACGCCCAGCTGAACCTGCGTGACGCCGCCCGCGGCACCCTGTCCTTCACCTCGGAGGAGGGAAAGGAGTACCGCCTGCGCACCGACGCTCCGCTGTCCGTCGTCGTCGCCCGCCCGCGTGGCTGGCACATGGCGGAGCGGCATGTGACGGTTGACGGCGAGCCGGTGGCAGGTGCGCTGGTGGACTTTGGCCTGCACTTCTTCCACAATGCCGCGCAGCTGCTGGCCAATGGCCAGGGCCCCTACTACTACCTGCCGAAGATGGAAAGCCACCTCGAGGCCCGGCTCTGGAACGAGGTCTTTGCTTTCGCCCAGGACTATCTGAGCATCCCGCAGGGCACCGTCCGGGCCACCGTGCTGATCGAGACCATTCCCGCCGCCTTCGAGATGGACGAGATCCTCTTCGAGCTGCGCGACCACGCCTCCGGCCTGAATGCCGGCCGCTGGGACTACCTGTTCAGCATCATCAAGTACTTCCGCGATGCCGGCAGCGAATTCGTGCTGCCGGACCGTGCCTCGGTGGCCATGACCGCGCCCTTCATGCGTGCGTACACCGAGCTCCTGGTCAAGACCTGCCACGCCCGCGGGGCCTTCGCCATGGGCGGCATGGCAGCGGTGATCCCGAACCGGCGCGAGCCCGAGGTCACCGCGCAGGCCTTCGAGAAGGTGCGTGCGGACAAAACCCGCGAGGCGAATGACGGCTTCGATGGGTCCTGGGTGGCGCACCCGGACCTGGTCCCGGTCTGCCAGGAAGTCTTTGACGCCGTGCTCGGCGCCCGGCCCAACCAGCTGGACAAGCAGCGCCCGGAGGTCACGGTGACCGCCGACGAGCTGCTGGACGTGGCCTCCGCGCAGGGCGAGGTGACCGAGGCCGGGCTGCGGCTGAACCTCTACGTCGCCGTGGCCTACACCGCCGTCTGGCTCTCCGGCAACGGGGCGGTGGCCATCCACAACCTGATGGAGGATGCCGCCACCGCCGAGATCTCCCGCTCCCAGGTCTGGCAGCAGATCCGCAACCAGGTCACGCTGGCGGACACCGGCAACACCGTCACCCGTGAGCTGGTCGGCCGGATCCTGGCCGAGGAGACGGACCGGCTGCGCTCCGAGGTGGGCCAGGAAGCCTTTGATGCGCACTACAAGCCTGCCAGCGAGCTGATTGCTGACATCTGCCTCTCCGAGGACTACACGGACTTCCTCACCACCCCCGCCTACGAACTGGTGGGCTAGGTGATGGCTGGCGGAATTTTCGGGCCCGGCGACTACGACCGGCTGGACGCGGACCTGGCCGGAACGGACCGGCTGCTGGAGAAGAACTACCCGGGCGACGACGGCAGCCGGCAGCCGGTGCACACGGTCTACGTCCCGGCGGACCAGTTCACCCCGTCGCTGGCGGCGGACTGGGGCTCCCAGGCCCGCGACGCCGTCGAGGCCGAGGGCGGGATGGAGCAGCTGGCGCACCTGCTGGGGCTCGACGGCGTGCTGGCCGCCGAGGTGGCGGCGAAGGCCACTGCCAAGCTGGCCTCCGAGCCGATCGAGGACCTCCGGCTGGACTTCGAGGACGGCTACGGGGACCGCGGCGATGCCGCCGAGGACGCGGATGCCGTGCGTGCCGCAGACAATGTCTCCGCGGCCGTCGCCGATGGCACGGCACCGCCCTACATCGGCATCCGCTTCAAGTGCTTCGAGGCCGCCACCCGGCGGCGCGGGCTGCGCACCCTGGAACTGTTCGTTTCCGGACTGGTGGAGAACGGCGGCCTCCCGGAGGGCCTGGTGCTGACCCTGCCCAAGGTCAGCACGGTGGACCAGGTCAAGGCCATGGACTACGCCTGCGGACGGCTGGAATCCGGCCTGGGCCTACCCTCCGGCCGGCTGCGCTTCGAGGTCCAGGTGGAAACGCCGCAGCTGATCCTCGGCTCCCAGGGCACCGCGCCGGTGGCCCAGCTGCCGCACGCCACGGACGGCCGGATCACGGCCCTGCACTACGGCACCTACGACTACAGTGCCTCCCTGCAGATCGCCGCCGAATACCAGTCCATGGAGCACCCGGCCGCGGACCTGGCGAAGGAGATCATGCAGCTGGCCGTGGCCGGCACGGGCATCCGGCTCTCCGACGGGTCCACCAACGTCAAGCCGGTGGGCACCCCGGAGCAGATCCGGGCGGCCTGGCAGCTGCACGGCCGGCTGGTCCGCCGCTCCCTGGAGCACGGCTACTACCAGGGCTGGGACCTGCACCCGGCCCAGCTGCCCACCCGGTTCATCGCCACCTACGCCTTCTACCGGCAGGGCCTGCCCGCTGCCGCGCAGCGTTTGCGCAACTACGTGGAGCAGACCCAGGGCGGCATCATGGACGAGCCGGCCACCGCCCGGGCGCTGGCCAGCTTCATCTACCGCGGCGTCCTCTGCGGCGCCGTCGGCACCGACGAGGTCACCCGTCTCACCGGCGTCGACGAGGCGCACCTTGTCCGGCTGGCCCATCCGCGGCTGGCCTCCACCCTTCCAGGAGCACACTGATGAGCACGTATTTCTCCCCCGAGGGCGGCTTGCCCGCCCAGACCACCCTGCTGACCGACCGCGCCGTGGTCAAGGAGGCCTACACGGTCATCCCGCGTGGCGTGCTGCGGGACATCGTCACCAGCAACCTGCCTGGCTGGGACAAAACCCGGGCCTGGATCCTGGCCCGGCCCATCGCCGGCTTCGCCACCACCTTCGCCCAGTACATCGTTGAGGTGGCCCCTGGTGGCGGCAGTTCCCGGCCCGAGCCGGAGTCCGGGGTGGAGTCCGTCCTCTTCCTCACCAAGGGCCGGCTCGCCCTGCAGCTGGAAGGCGAGGAGCACACGCTGGAGCCGGGCGGCTACGCCTACCTGGCCGCCGGCGCGTCCTGGAGCGTGAAGAACGACGGCGATGCTGCCGCCAGCTTCCAGTGGGTGCGCAAGGCCTATGAACCGCTGGAAGGCTACACGGCCAAGTCCTTCGTCACCCGGGACCAGGATGTTGAGCCCACGGCGATGGTGGACACGGATGGCAAGTGGACCACCACCCGCTTCGTGGACCCCAACGACCTGGCGCACGACATGCACGTGAACATCGTGACCTTCGAGCCCGGCGCGGTCATCCCCTTCGCGGAAACCCACGTGATGGAACACGGCATCTTTGTCCTGGAGGGCAAGGCCGTCTACCGGCTCAACGACGACTGGGTGGAGGTGGAAGCCGGGGACTTCATGTGGCTGCGCTCCTTCTGCCCGCAGGCCTGCTACGCCGGAGGCCCGGGCAAGTTCCGCTACCTGCTCTACAAGGACGTCAACCGGCAGATCCGGCTGACCTAGACGCGTTCCACAGTCTCTCCGCCCCGGCTCCGCCACGCCGGGGCGGAGCAACTTAATCCCTCGCCGGCTTATTCCCCTCGCCCGACGATCGACCGGACCCGCCCCGAAAACTACCAGGTTTTTGCGGCGACACACTGGCCTTCCACCCTGCCAGAGGCGGGCGTAACTTGGAGATACCAGCCCTTTTTGGCCCAAGCTCGGTAACGGCGTGGCGGCCGGCCCGGAGCGCAACAGGAGGCAACAGTCATGAGCAATATTCTTCGCCGGACCGGCATCGACGTGCCCGACTCGGTCCGCCGGTTCCTGGAAGGCGACGTCCAGCTGTGGCCGCGCATCGAGGAGTACCGGGATTCCGGGTCCATGGTGGTCAGGGCCGAGGTACCCGGCATCGACCCCGACCGGGATGTGGACATCGCGCTGACCGGGAACGAACTGGAGATCACCGTCCGGCACGAGGAGAAAGCCGAGCGGAAAGGCAAAAACGGATACCGGTCCGAATTCCGCTACGGCACGGCGACGCGAACAGTTACCCTGCCGGCGGGTGTGCACCAGGAGGAGATCACGGCCAAGTACACCGACGGGGTTCTGGAAGTCCGGATTCCGGTTCCGGAGGAGCCTGCGCCTGGATCCCGGAAAATTCCGGTGTTCCGCACCTAAAGCCCGCCTTCCGCACCTAAAACCCCATCCAGTCCCGGTTTCCGGACCATGACTGGACCATCATTGGAGACCGGCAATGCTCCGCCTCGGCATCAGTGTGCCGAGGCGGAACTGTTTAAGGCGGGACTGTTTGATTCCGCTGCCGTCAAAGCGCCAGGCGCCATACCGTCGTCGTGCCCCCGTTGCCGCAGTTGCGGACGGATGCCCCGGAATCTTCCACGGCATCGGTCCGGACCTGTGGCAGAACCCGGGGAAGCAGCCAGAAGGGGTTGACGCGACCACGCACGCTCACTAAACTTTTCATAAAGCAGAATATAACTTCCACCATTCGGAATAACTATAGGAATCCGGACCGAGTGGAAGAATCCAGCCCCACCGTTGCACCAGAAGGAAACCCGACGATGACGTACACAGTGAACTGCTCCATCCTCCTGACGGACCTGCCCCTGCTCGAGCGTCCCGCTGCCGCCAAGGCCGCCGGCTTCGACGCCGTCGAGTTCTGGTGGCCGTTCGCCTCCTCCGTCCCCACGGATGCCGAGGTCACCGAATTCGAAACGGCCATCACGGATGCAGGCGTGCAGCTGACCGGCCTGAACTTCAACGCCGGGGACATGCCGGCCGGGGACCGCGGCTTGGTCTCCTGGAAGGGCCGCTGCTCCGAATTCAAGGACAACATCGACGTCGTCGCCGGTATCGGCGAGCGGCTCGGCTGCAAGTCCTTCAACGCCCTCTACGGCAACCGGATGGACGGCTACACGGCCGAGGAGCAGGATGCGCTGGCGCTGAAGAACCTGGTGGCAGCCGCCGAAGGCGTCGCCCGGATCGGCGGAACGGTCCTGCTGGAGCCGGTCAGCGGGGCGGACCGCTACCCCATCACGACGGCGGCGCAGGCCATGGACATCATCGGCAAGGTCCGCGCGGAGGGCCCGCAGAACATCAAGCTGCTGGCCGACTTTTATCACCTGGCCGTCAACGGCGACGACGTCGATGCGGTGATCGCCAGCTACGCGAAGGACTTCGGCCACATCCAGATCGCCGACAACCCCGGCCGCGGCGCCCCCGGCACCGGCACTCTGCGCCTGGGCGAGTGGATCACCCGCAGCCGCGTCCTGGGCTACGACGGCTACATCGGCCTGGAATACAAGGCGGAGACCGCCTCCGCGTTCAACTGGCTGATCCGCTAAGCCAATCGCCGGTCCATCCCACAGCAACGCCCACGCACAGCACAAAGCAGCAAAGGATTCATCACATGACCAGCACCAAGCAAAAAGTAGCCGTCATCGGACTCGGCATCATGGGCCTGCCCATGGCCGTGAACCTGGTCAAGGCCGGCTTCGACGTCACCGGCTACAACCGCAGCCAGGACAAGATTGACAAGCTCGTCGCCGAGGGCGGCCATGGCGCTGCCAGCGTCGCCGAGGCGGTCCGGGAGGCCGACGTCGTCATCACCATGGTGCCCGACTCCCCCGACGTTGAGGCGGTAGTGGGCGGCGACGACGGCGTCTTCGCCAATGCCAAGAACGGCGCGCTCTGGATCGACGCCAGCAGCATCCGCCCGGACGTTGCCGTCCGCCTGGCGGACGCCGCCAAGGCAGCCGGCATCCGGCCCCTGGACGCCCCGGTCTCCGGCGGCGAGCAGGGCGCCATCGACGCGGTGCTGTCCATCATGGTCGGCGGCGCGGCCGAAGATTTCGCAGCTGCCCAGCACGTCCTGAACACTGTCGGCAGGACCATCGTGCACGTCGGCCCCTCCGGCTCCGGACAGACCGTCAAGGCCGCGAACCAGCTAATCGTGGCCGGCAACATCCAACTGCTGGCCGAGGCGATCGTCTTCCTCGAGGCCTACGGCGTGGACACCGCCGCCGCGCTGAAGGTGCTCGGCGGCGGGCTCGCCGGGTCCAAGGTGCTGGAGCAGAAGGGCCAGAAAATGCTGGACCGCTCCTTCGAGCCCGGATTCAGGCTCGCGCTGCACAACAAGGACATGGGCATCGTCACCTCGGCCGCCCGTGAAGCCGGCGTCACCATCCCGCTCGGTGCCCTTGTGGCCCAGCTGGTCGGCTCGATGGTCAACCAGGGCGACGGCGGCCTGGACCACTCCGGCCTGTTCAAGCTGGTCGAACAGCTTTCCGGCCGCACCGCCAAATAAATAGCGTTCCACACCCCGGCGCCGTACCAAACCCACCCAGACTTCCCTGCACACCAAAACTTTCAAGGAGAATCCCATGCCTACGATGCGCACTGTTGACGCTGCCATCCTGATCCTGGAAAAGGAGGGGGCCACCGAGGCCTTCGGCCTGCCCGGCGCCGCAATCAACCCGCTGTACTCGGCCATGAAGGCCCACGGCGGTATCCGCCACACCCTGGCCCGCCACGTGGAGGGGGCCTCGCATATGGCGGACGGATACTCCCGCGCCGCGGATGGAAACATCGGCGTCTGCCTGGGCACCTCCGGTCCGGCCGGCACAGACATGATCACGGGCCTCTACGCGGCCTGGGCCGATTCGGTGCCGATCCTGTGCATCACCGGCCAGGCGCCGGTGGCCAAGCTGCACAAGGAAGACTTCCAGGCCGTGGACATCCAGTCCATCGCCGCACCGGTGACCAAGATGGCCATGACCGTGCTGGAACCGGCCCAGGTTCCGGGCGCCTTCCAGAAGGCCTTCGCGCTGATGCGCTCCGGCCGTCCCGGACCGGTGCTGCTGGATCTGCCGTTCGATGTTCAAATGGCCAAGATCGAGTTCGACATTGACCTGTATGAGCCGCTGCCGGTGGAAAAGCCCCGCGCCAGCCGCAAGCAGGCCGAAAAGGCCCTCGACATGCTCACCGCCGCGCAGCATCCGCTGATCGTGGCCGGCGGCGGCATCATCAACGCCGGCGCCTCCGCAAAGCTGGTCGAGCTGGCGGAGATCCTGAACGTTCCGGTGATCCCCACCCTGATGGGCTGGGGCACCATCGCCGACGACCACCCGCTGATGGCAGGGATGGTGGGCCTGCAGACCTCGCACCGCTACGGGAATGCGACCATGCTGGCCAGCGACTTCGTGATCGGCATCGGCAACCGCTGGGCCAACCGCCACACCGGTGGCCTGGATACCTACACCAAGGGCCGGAAGTTTGTGCACGTGGACATCGAGCCGACTCAGATCGGCCGGGTCTTCCCTCCGGACCTGGGCATCGTGTCCGACGCCGGCGCGGCGCTGGAGATCCTGCTGGAGGTGGCCCGCGAACGCAAGGCCGCCGGCACCCTGCCGGACTACTCCGGCTGGGCCGCGGACTGCGCGGACCGCAAGGGCCAGCTGCACCGCAAGACCCAATTCGACAACATTCCGGTCAAGCCGCAGCGCGTGTACCAGGAAATGAACGCAGCCTTCGGTCAGGACACCACCTACGTCTCCACCATTGGCCTGTCGCAGATTGCCGGCGCGCAGCTGCTGCACGTCTTCGGCCCGCGCAAGTGGATCAACGCCGGCCAGGCCGGCCCGCTGGGCTGGACCGTGCCCGCCGCCCTGGGCGTGGTGCGCGGCAAGCCAGAGGAGACCGTGGTCGCCCTCTCCGGTGACTACGACTTCCAGTTCATGATCGAGGAACTGGCCGTCGGCGCGCAGTTCCAGCTGCCCTACATCCACGTGGTGGTCAACAACTCCTATCTGGGTCTGATCCGGCAGTCGCAGCGCGGCTTCGAGATGGACTACGAAGTCTCACTGGCGTTCGAGAACATCAACTCCCCGGAAACCCAAGGCTACGGCGTGGACCACGTCAAGGTGGCCGAGGGCCTGGGCTGCAAGGCCATCCGGGTGGAGGATCCGGCGGACCTGGCGTCCGCATTCGACAAGGCCAAGGCCATGATGGCAGAGTACCGGGTGCCAGTGATCGTGGAGGTCATCCTGGAGCGCGTGACCAACATTTCGATGGGCACCGAGCTGGACAACGTCACGGAGTTCGAGGAGCTGGCCCTGACCGGCCAGGATGCCCCGACCGCCATCACGGCCCTGCTGGACTAGGCCCTGGAGTAGGTAGAACAGATGCGCATCATCATTGCTCCGGACAAATTCAAGGGCTCGCTGTCCGCTCCGGACGTGGCCGCACACCTGGAAATCGGGCTCCGGTCCGTGCTCTGCGGCCTAGAGGTGGAGCGCATCCCGGTGGCCGACGGCGGCGAGGGCACCCTCGATGCCGCCGTCGGCTCCGGCTATAGCCGCCGCACGGTCACCGTCACCGGACCGACCGGCGCACCGGTGGCCGCGGACTTCGCGGTCCGCGGCACCTCCGCCGTGATCGAGATGGCCACCGCCTCCGGCCTGGCACTGCTGCCCGGCGGCGTCTTCGACCCGCTCAGGGCCACCAGCCGCGGCACCGGTGAGCTGATCCGAGCCGCGCTGGACGCGGGCTGCACCGACATTGTGCTCGGCGTGGGCGGGAGCGCCAACACCGACGGCGGGGCCGGCCTTTTGGCTGGTCTGGGGGCCAGAATGCTCGACGGCGGAGGCCGCGAGCTGCCCGACGGCGGCGCCGCGCTGGCCCGGATCGAGACGGTGGACCTGTCCCGGCTGGACCCACGGCTGGCCGCGGCACGATTCACTCTCGCCAGCGACGTGGACAACCCGCTGCTGGGCCCCAAGGGCGCCGCTGCCGTCTTCGGACCGCAGAAGGGCGCTTCCCCGGCAGACGTTGCCTGCTTGGAACATGGTCTGGAGTGCTTCTTCCGGATCCTGGCCAACGCCATCGGCACCGCCGCCGTCGCCGCCGTGGATGCGCCGGGAGCCGGCGCTGCCGGCGGCGTCGGTTACGCTGTCCTGGCGGTCCTGAAGGCCGCCCGCCGCCCCGGGATCGACGTCGTGCTGGACTTCACGGCGCTGGAGGACCGGATCCGCCAGGCGGATCTGGTCATCACCGGCGAGGGCAGCCTGGACGAGCAGAGCCTGGGCGGAAAGACCCCGATGGGCGTCGCCCGCGCGGCCAACCGGGCCGGCGTTCGGGTGCTGGCCGTCTGCGGCCGCACTACCCTTGAACCTGAAAGCCTCAGCCGCGCCGGCTTCGCGCAGACCTTTGCACTGACCGAGCTGGAACCCGATGTCTCCGCCTGCATCGCAGATGCCGGCAACCTGCTGGTCCAGCTCGGCGCCAAGATCGGCGCGGGCCTGGACAGCCTCAACGGAAAGAAGGAAATCTTCCATGTCTAACGGCTCCACCCCGGAATTTGCCAGCTCCGATTTAGGCCGCCCGGGGTTTGACCTGGTGGTCCGTGGCCAGCGGATCCTGACCAGCGCGGGCATCGGCGCCCATGAGGTGGGCGTGCGCGACGGCGTGATTGTCGCCATCGAGCCGCTGGGCACCAACCTGGCCGGCGCCGAGGTGCTGGAACTGGCCGACGACGAGACCCTGATCCCGGGCCTGGTGGACACCCACGTACACGTCAACGAACCCGGGCGCACGGAATGGGAGGGCTTCGCCTCCGCCACCCGCGCCGCCGCCGCCGGCGGGGTGACCACCATCATCGACATGCCGCTGAACTCCATTCCGCCCACCACCACGGTGGATGCCCTCAAACTCAAACGCTCCGTGGCCGAGGACCAGGCCTTCGTTGACGTGGGCTTCTGGGGCGGAGCCATCCCGGGGAACAAGGACGACCTCCGTCCGCTGCACGACGCGGGCGTATTCGGCTTCAAATGCTTCCTCATCCACTCCGGCGTGGACGAATTCCCGCACCTCGAACCGGACGAAATGGCCACCGACCTGGCCGAGCTGGCCTCGTTCGACTCACTGCTGATCGTGCACGCGGAGGACCCCGGCATCATCGAGCACGCCCCCTCCACCGGAGGGGCGCAATACAGCAACTTCCTGGCCTCCCGGCCCCGCGGAGCGGAAAACACCGCCATCGCCGAAGTCATCGAGGCCGCCCGCAGCACCGGCGGCCGGGCCCACATCCTGCACCTGTCCTCCTCCGACGCGCTGCCCATGATCGCCGCGGCCCGGTCCGAAGGCGTCCGGCTGACCGTGGAGACCTGCCCGCACTACCTCACCCTGAAGGCCGAGGAAATCCCGGACGGCGCCACCGCGTTCAAATGCTGCCCGCCGATCCGTGAAGACGCCAACCGGGAACTGCTCTGGCAGGGCCTGCTGGACGGGACCATCGACTGCATCGTCTCCGACCACTCCCCCAGCACCCTGGACCTCAAAGACCTGGACAACGGCGACTTCGCCGTCGCCTGGGGTGGCGTCTCCTCCCTGCAGCTGGGCCTGTCCCTGATCTGGACCGAAGCCCAACAGCGCGGCATCGACCTGGAACAGGTCATCTCCTGGATGTCCACCCGGCCCGCCGACCTGGTCGGCCTCACCGAAAAGGGCCGGCTCGCACCCGGCTCCAGCGCGGACTTCGCCATCTTCGCCGCCAACGACACCTTCGTCGTCGACGCCACCCGGCTCAAACACAAAAACCCCATCACCCCCTACGACGGCAAGACCCTCACCGGCATCGTTCGTCAAACCTATCTTCACGGCACCCCCGTCACCGGACAAACCCCCACCGGCAAACTCCTGCGCCGCGGCGACACCGACTAACGCGCTTCAACCCCGGCCTTAAACTCCGGTCTTTGGCCCGGCGGCTGCGGCTGTCCGCATCCGCCGGGCCGTATTCC